>CAXTWM010000079.1:0-16381 GCA_964247915.1 uncultured Armatimonadales bacterium
TCCCCCGAACGCGCCGCCCCCCGCCCCGGCGGCGGTGCGGGCACAGGAGGCCCCGCTGCGCGTCGCCGTGGCGGCCTCCCCGGCGGCGCTTGGCCCGCGCTGGAACCTGGTCGCCTTTTACGGCCAGACGGGCCAGAAGGACAAGGCGGCGGAACAGGTGGACGAGATCGAGCGCCTGAACCCGCAGGACGCGCCGGACCGGATGGCGCTCGCCAACACACGGATGCTGCTCCACCAGTACGACCGGGCCGAAGGGGGTTATCGCCGGGTCCTCGCGCGCGCGCCAAAGTCCGATGCGGCCTGGCGCGGACTGGCGACGGCGCTGTTCCACCGGCGGCACTACTTCGAGGCCGAGCAGGCGGCCCAGAAGGCGGTTGCCCTCGCCCCCGCCAACACCGGCGGGCACCTCATCCTTGCCTCCTCGGCCCTGGAATACGCCCTTCAGTTCCCGAGTTCCATCGCGCGCGGCAGGGACCTGACGCTGGCGCAGTCCGAGTACAGGAAGGTGGCCAAGGCCCTGCCCGACAACGCCCGCGTCTACTCCCAGATGGGACGGGCGGCGTTCGGCCTGGAGGACGCCGATGAGGCGGCCAAGGATTTCAGCCGGTCGCTCCAGATCAACCCGCAGCAGGACATCTACTGGGAGGCCGCTCAGACCTACATCAAGAAAAATGACCGCCCCACGGCGCTGAAGACGGCGGAGGAGGGGCTGAGGCGGTATCCAGGGGACGCCTCACTGCACGACCTGCGCGGCACGCTGCTCCAGACCGGAACGGCCCCCGACGCCGACGCACAGGCGCTGGCGGAGTTTCAGAAGGCCGCCCAGATCGCCCCCGCCGACCCCTCCCTTCAGTCCCATCTGGGCACCGCCTACCTGCGGACGGGCAACATGGCCGCCGCCCAGACCGCCTTTGAGACGGCCGTCCGCCTGGACCCGGCGCGCCCCTTCGACTTGCAGCAGTTGGCGGGGATTTACACCCGTCAGGGTGATCCAAACCGGGCGTCCGAGGCGGCCCGGCTGGCGAAGGGGATGATCTTCAACAGCCAGCAGATGCAGCAGATCCAGTCCCTCCTCGTGGTACACCCCGACAGCGTCCCGCTGCACCTGATCCTCGCCGACCGCTACCGCGACCTCAAGCTCGCCGGACAGGCGCGCGACGAGTACCTGCTTGTGCAGCGGCTTGCCCCCGGCAACGCGCGCGCGCGCCAGGGCCTCGCCGCACTCGGGGCCTCCCCGCGCTGACCGGCCCCCGAAAGGCGGCGCTACCCGCCCTCCTCGATCCGCACGATTCGGTCCCCCGCCACCGAGCGCAGGGTCGTCTGCCGTCCGTCCGACCAGCGGACCGTGAGGCTGTCCAGGCGGCTCACCGGCCCCAGGCCGAAATGGACGCGCGGGTCGCTGGAGGAAAGGTAACTCGAGGCCGGCGAGACGAGGCCGGCCCAGACCTGCTTCCCCGCCCGCGCGCTCACCCGTGCGCCATACGCGAAGCGGTTGGGCGCCCGGCCGCGTAGATCCAGCGTGATCCAGTGATTCGCCGTCTGGGTGAGGTTATGGAACAGCAGGGCGTCGCCCTCGTAATCCACGGCCAGAAAGTCCACCCGCCCGTCGTTGTCGAAGTCCCCGGTCGCCAGGCCGCGCCCCACCAGGGGTTTCGTCACGTCCCCCCGCATCTGCGGAACCAGATCGAGGAACCTGCGCCCCTGCCGGTTGTGGAACAGCATCAGCGGCTCCCGGTACGTCAGCAGCGGATACATCCTGGCGACGTTATCATAAACGTGGCCGTTGGCGAAGATCAGATCGGGCCACCCGTCGTTGTCCATGTCCAGCCACTTCGCGCCGAACCCGAGGTGGTTAAACGTCGGGCCGCTGATGTCGGCGGCATCGTTGACGTTTTCATACAGTCCGTGGCCGAGGTTATGGAACAACGGGTACGACTCGTCCGAGAACGCCGTGACGGCCAGGTCCAGGCGGCCGTCACGGTCAAAGTCGGCCCAGTCCGCGCCCATCGCGGCGATTCCCTGCCCCTGTTCCAGCGCCAGGCCGCTCCTCATCCCGTCGTTTCGGAAGCGCCAGCCGCCGAGGTTGTGCAGAACGTCCGCCGGGACCGTATCGTTGCCCAGATAAACGCTCATGCGGTCATCGTCGAAGATGTCCGCAAAGGCGAGCACCAGACCTACCCCGTGCGTCTGGCCGAAGCCGGATTTTGCCGTGACGTTCTGGAACCGGCCGCTGCCGACATTCTGCCACAGCTCGGCGTGCTCGGGGCGGTAGAACTGCGGCGGGCAGCCGCTGATGATGCCCGGCGTCAGCTCACAGTACTGCTTTTCTTTCGGACCGAACGCCACATAGTTCAGGATCACGAGGGCCAGGCGCCCGCTGCCGTCCAGGTCCATGAACCCGGCGCTGCTGCCCCAATGCCCCCCGTTCGCCGGGTCAAGCCCGGCCTGCCGCGTCACGTCCGCGAACCGCTTCCCGTCCACGTTCCGCAGGAGCGCCAGCCGGTGGAAGCCGGTGAGCAGGATGTCCAGCCGCCCGTCGCCGTCGTAATCGCCGATGGCGACGCCGAACCAGTGGCCGGAGATTTTGTCCAGCCCGGCCCGCGCGGTCACGTCCTCGAAGTGTCCGTTGTGCAGGTTGTGATACAGCGCCACACGGGGCTGGCCCACCAGCAGGATGTCCTGCCAGCCGTCATCGTCATAATCCAGGAAGGCGCAGCCGCAGCCGAACGCCTCCAGGTTACGCAGCGGACGGGGCTGGTTCGGCCAGGTGAAGCGGATGCCGTCGGCCTGTGCCACGTTCTCAAAACGGATGCCCTCGACCGCCGGGGCGACGGCGACGGGCGGATGGGCCGCCTGAAACGTCTTCCGGCATCCGGCCAGCAGGACGACGGCGAGAAGGCAGAGGGCCGGCAAGAGGAGCGGCCGGGGCGGAGGGCAGAAGCGTGTGTGCATGATTTTAGGAGGAGGCCGCATTTCAGGTACAATGTGCCTGTATCATAATTATACCATTCGACATGGACCGGATAATGCTTACCAGACGTTCTTTCTTTACGCTCATCGCCGGCGGGGCCGCCGCCCTGGCCGGGTGCGGCCCCAGGCCCCGGCTCGGCTCCACGGCGGCCGCGCCGCTCGCCGCCAAGTTTACGGACGTCACCGAAGCCGCCGGACTCGCGTTCAAGCAGCCGCACGGCGGCTGCGGCCGCCGCTACTTCGTCGAGCAGTGGGCGGGCGGCGCCTGCCTGCTTGACGTGAACGGGGACGGACTCCTCGACATCTACTTCCCCGCCGCCAGGCCGCTCGGACGCTGCAAGCCGCCCCAGCCGCTCCGGCAGCGCCTCTACCTGAACGACGGCGGGGGGCGCTTCACCCTCGCGCCGGATGCCTTCGGCGGGCACGAAACGGACTACGGCATCGCCGCGTTCGCGGGCGATTACGACAACGACGGGCGGGCCGACATCTTCGTGTGCTGCTCCGGCCGCAGCACACTCTATCACAACAACGGCGACGGCACGTTCACGGACGTCACCGAGCGCGCCGGTCTCGGCCTGCGCGGGCTTGCCACGAGCGCCGTCTGGTTCGACTACGACGGTGACGGCTTCCTGGACCTGTACGTCAGCCGCTACTGTGAATGGACGCTGGCGACCGACATCCCGTGCTTCGACGGTGAGGGCAGCCCCGAGGTCTGCCATCCGACGACTTATACGCCGTCCACGGGCGTTCTTTTCCACAACAACGGCGACGGGACCTTCACCGACGTTTCCCGCCGGGCCGGCGTCGGACAGGAACGGCAGCGCGGCCTGGGGGCGGCGGCCTTTGACTTCGACGGCGACGGGCGTCTGGACCTGTTCGTCGCCAACGACATCGGCCCGAACTTTCTGTACCACAACAAAGGCGACGGCACGTTCGAGGATGTCGCGCTCCAGCAGGGGGTGGCTTTCGGGATGGACGGCCAGAGCCAGGCCAACATGGGCGTCGCCGTCGGCGACTACGACGACACCGGGCGCCTGAGCGTCCTCACCACCACATTCACCGGGGAGCCGTACACGCTGTACCGCAACGAGGGCCGCTACTTCACCGACGCCAGCCTTCGAGTCGGCATCGCCGCGCCCACCCGTCCCTTTCTCGGGTTCGGGACGGGCTTTCTGGACGCGCGGAACTTGGGCCGCCTGGACCTGTTCTTCGCCAACGGCCACATCTTCCACGGCATCGCCCAGGAAAACAGCGCCTACACTTACAAGGAGCGCGACCAGATCCTGCTCAACGATGGCTCGGGCCGCTTCACCGAGGCCCCGGACGCCCTACCCGCCGGCGATGTCCGCGTCCACCGGGGCGCCTGCTTCGGCGATGTGGATAACGACGGCCGCGTGGACATCCTGGTCACCGCCAACGACGACCGCCCCACCCTGCTCCACAACGACTCGCCGCCCGCGAACTGGCTCCTGCTGCGGCTGACCAACAGGTACGGCTGCGCCACTCCCATCGGGACGCGCTGTGTCGCTGGCGTCAACGGCAAAAAGCTGACCCGCGTCCTCCTCGGCGGCGGCAGTTACGGCGGCGGCAGCGACCCGCGCATCCACTTCGGCTTGGGCACCGCTCCAGAGGCCGACGTTGAGATTCACTGGCTTTCCGGCCATGTCCAGACGCTGAAGGGCGTCAGGGCGAACCAGATACTCGCCGTCCGTGAAGGGTTTCGCCCCTAGGGGCGTGATCCGTCAGGCCGGCCTTCTGAGGTTCCGAATCGTCCCCGCGCGGGTATCTTATGCCCAACGCACTCGCGACAAAGGAGAATCATCCATGGCACTCGGCTTCCTCTTAGATCAAGTCAAAGGCGCGATCGGCCAGCACGCGGACCAGCCCGGCAACAGCTTCGACTCCGGCGGCCTGATGAGCACCATCGAAGGTCTGTTCGGCCAGCACGCTCAGAACACCGGCCAGGTGCTTTCGTCCTCCCAGGACCCTTACGGCGACCCCGCCGACCAGCAGGGTCAGGTCCTTTCTTCTTCCCAGGACCCCTACGGCGACCCCGCCGACCAGCGTTAGCAGCGATGACCGCCCGGCCTGTTTCCAGGCCGGGCGGTTCGTCGTTTGAACGAGGCCTGCGGGTACAATCAACGTCATGGACGTTGTCATCATCGGCGCGGGCGTCGGCGGGCTGGCCGCCGCTATCGGGCTGGCCGCGCGCGGGGCGCGCGTCACGCTCTTGGAACAGAATGCCCGCGTCGGCGGCAAGCTGAACGTCTGGGAGCAAGGCGGCTTCACCTTCGACACCGGCCCGCACGTCCTAACCATGCTGTGGGCGCTGGAAGAAGTCTTCGCGTCCGCAGGCCAGAAGCTGGAAGATGTGCTGGACCTCATTCGTTTAGACACCGTCTGCCGCTACCACTTTGAAGACGGCGACACTCTGGACGCCCCTGCCGACCCGGAAGACGCCGCCCGCGCCCTTGCCGACTTTGCGCCCGGCGACGAGGCCGGTTTTCGCCGCTTCCTCCTCTACGCCCGGCGGGTCTCCGAGGCGACCACGGACCCGTTTCTGCGCCAGGACTTTGGGGCGCAGGTGCGCGGCATCCCGACACCAGCGCAGTGGGGCCAATTGGGAGACTTCCTCGCCTTGAAGCCGTGGCGGACTCTGCGCGACGTCGTCCGCGCCCACTTCGCCGACCCGCGCCTGCGCCAAGTCTTCGAGCTGTACGCGCTTTACAGCGGGTCGCACCCCGCCCGCGCGTCGGGCATCTTCGCCACCGTCGCCGATGTCCAGTGGCGGCAGGGGACGTACTATGTGCGCGGCGGGCTGTATCGGCTGGCCCAGGCGCTGCGCGCGTCGGCGGAAAAGCTGGGCGTGATCATCAGGACGGACACGCCCGCAGCCGAGATCATCGTGAAAAATCGCCGCGCGCGCGGCGTCGCCACCCGGAGCGGCGAGCGGCTGTTTGCCGAGGCGGTGGTCTGCAACGCCGACTGCCTGAGCGCCCTGACCACATTGGTTCCCGCCAACGCCCGCCGCGCCTGGCCGGAGCGGCGCGTCGAGAAGATCGAGCCGAGCACGTCCGCCTTTCTGCTCCTGCTCGGCGTCCGGGGGACCTATCCTCAAATCGCCCACCACAACTCGTTCCTCGCCCGTGACGGGGAAGCCGAATTCGTCGCCATCTTCGACGACGCCCGACCCGCCCAGGACCCGACCGTCGGGGTCGCCTGCCAGTCCGTCACCGACCCGACGAAAGCGCCGCCCGGCTGCTCCAACCTGTTCGTGATGACCAACCCGCCCGCACTCAGTCCGCACTTTGACTGGCAGGCCGAGGCCCCGCGCTACCGCAGCCTCGTCCTCGCCAAATTGGAACGCATGGGGCTGATGGGCCTGCGTGACCGCATCCTCGTGGAGCAGACGTGGACTCCGCTCGATCTCCAACGCCGCTACGCCGCCCATCGCGGCGCGATCTACGGGTTAAGCTCCAACGGCTGGCGTCAGGGCTTCCTGCGCCCGCCCCAGGTCTCCCCCGACGTGCGCGGCCTGTATTTCGTCGGCGGCAGCACGCACCCCGGCGGCGGCGTCCCGCTGTGCGCCCTGTCGGGCACCAACGTCGCCCGCCGGCTCGCCGGGGAGGCTGTCATTGAACGCCCGGGCGGACCAGAGTGTTGAACACGACGGAAATCACCCCGATGATGTTCAGCAGCGCGAACAGCCCGCCCGCGATGATGCCCACCCAGGCGTGCGTCCGCCCCCGCACTTCGGGGCGCTCCTTCACCAGTCTCAGCCCCTTCAGCCCGAGCACCACGGCGGCGACGCCCATCGGGATCGCCAGGCAGGGGATGATCGAGAAGATGCCCAGGTAGTACGAAGTCAGCGCGGAGGGGTTCTTGTCCGGGATCATCGCGCCCAGACCGCCGATCGTCTGCTGCGGCGGGGGGTATCCTTGGGGCGGCGCGTAGCCGCCCGGCGGGGGCGGCCAGGCCGGCACAAGGCTCTGGCCGCAGCGCGCGCACTGCGCCAGGCCGGCCTCATTCGGCGCCCCGCAGCGCGGGCAGGTCGGAGCGACCGGCGGGGGACCACTCGACGGGGGAATGCTCATTCGATCTCCTTTCAGCCGTGTGTCATTTGGTAGACGGCGATGCCGACGACAGCTATGTTAATCAGCCCGAACAGGGCGGCGACGGCGACCGACAGCCAGGACTGCCACCGCCCTCCCACCGCCGGGTCTTTCCGCGCGTTCCGCAGTCCGCTCACGCCGAGGCCGATGACCGCCAGGGCCACGAGGATGCCCAGGCCGGGGATCAGCGCGAACAGGCACACCCAGAAGGCGATCAGGGCGGGGATGTTTCTGACCGGGAACAGCGCCTCGAACAGAGCATTCGCGGGGGGATGCGTCCCATCCGGCAGAGAGGCCGGCCACAGGCTTTGCCCGCAGCGCGGGCACCGGCACGCCCCGCCTTCGTTCGGCTGGCGGCAGCGCGGACACACCGGGGCCACGGGCGGCGGGGCGCTCACGATCCGCCCACCACGCCCGCCCGCCGGGCGAGGACGATCTGCCGTTCCGTCTGATCCTCGGCTTCCGGCAGGAAGAAGGCGGCGGGCAGGGCCAGCGTCAGCCCCAGCTTGCGCGCCACCGGGCGGGCCGCCGCCATCTCCTCCCTTGCGCCCGCCCCTTTCAGGGCGACGGCCACCCCGCCCGGCGCGAGGAACGGGGCCAGCCAGGGCAGCAGGCGCTCCAGGGGCGCGACCGCGCGGGCCGTCACCAGGTCAAACCGGCCCGACAGGTCGGGCCGACGCGCCCCCTCTTCCGCCCGCGCGTGGACGGTCTCGACTCCGGCCAGCCCCAAGTCGTCGGCCACGGCCCGGCAGAACAGGAGCTTTTTCGCCGTCCCGTCCAGCAGGGTCATCTTCAAATCGGGCCGCGCGATCTTCAGGGCCAGGCCGGGCAGGCCCGCGCCCGTCCCCACGTCCAGCGCCCGCGTGCCGGGCGGCGGCGTCAGCACGGTCAGGACAGCCAGCGAGTCCAAAAAGTGCTTGACGGCAACATCGCGCGGCGACGTCAGCCGCGTCAGGTTCATCCGCGTCGCGTTCCACTCGAGGAGCAGATGAGCGTAGCGCGCGAACTGCCCCAACTGCCCGTCCGATAGCCCCAGCCGCCACACCCCGTTCGCCCCCCGGCGCACGATCTCCGTCAGCGCTTCTTCCACGAGGCATGATTGGCCGTCGCCCGCCCGGTTTCCTGCTTTTCGGCGATTTCTCCCGGTGAGTGGAACTTTCGCCGCGCCTGCACGGTTAAAGCAGGCAACGACCGGGTAAACACGCGCCGTCAGCCGGCCCACAGGCTGGCTCAGAACCGAGGATTTTTCATGCCGCCCTCCCCGTCCCTGCTCGACCAGTACCACACCGTCCGCGCCTTCAGCGAGAAGATCTGCGCGCCGCTGGTCCCCGAAGACTACGTCATCCAGTCCATGCCCGACGTCAGCCCGGCCAAGTGGCACCTCGCCCACACGAGCTGGTTCTTCGAGACCTTCCTGCTCAAGCCGCACTTCTTGGGATACGCCCCCAAGCACCCGCAGTACGACTTCCTGTTCAATTCCTACTACAACGCCATCGGCGAGCGCCACTGCCGCGTCAGTCGCGGCCTGCTGTCCCGCCCCACCGTGGACGAGACGTATGCCTACCGCGCCTATGTGGACGAACACATGGCCCGGTTGCTGACCGAAGCCGACGCGGAGAAGACGGCGATTCTGGAGCCGCTGCTGACCCTGGGCCTGCACCACGAGCAGCAGCACCAGGAGTTGATGGTGACGGACATCAAGCACGTCTTCTTCGAGAACCCGCTCTGCCCCGTCTACCGCCCGCGCCGTGACCCGCCGCCGTCCGCCGTTCCGGCCCTGGAATGGATCGAATTCGAAGAAGGGGTGCGCGAGATCGGCTGGGGCGGGGCGGGGTTCGCGTTCGACAACGAGGGACCCCGGCACAAGGAGTACGTCCCCGCGTTCGCCCTCGGCTCGCGGCTGGTCACGAACGGGGAGTATTTAAAGTTCATCGAGGACGGCGGCTACCTCAAGCCTGAGTTCTGGCTTTCCGAGGGCTGGGGGGTGGTCGGGAAGCAGGGCTGGTCGGCGCCGCTCTGCTGGTGGGACAAGAAGGGGGAGTGGCAGGAGTTTACGCTGGCCGGCATGGCGGCGCTGAACCCCGACGCGCCGGTCTGCCACGTCTCGCTGTTCGAGGCCGACGCCTACGCGCGCTGGGCGGGGGCGCGGCTGGCAACGGAAGCCGAGTGGGAGGTCGCGTCCGAAACCGTCGCTCTGTGCGGCAACTTCGCCGAGAGTGGCCGCTTCCATCCCGCCGCGCTGGACCCGACGGACGCCGAGCCGGGGGCGCTGCATCAGATGTTCGGCGACGTCTGGGAGTGGACTCGGAGCCAGTACACCCCCTACCCCGGCTACGCCCCCGCGCCGGGCGCATTGGGCGAGTACAACGGCAAGTTCATGTGCAACCAGTTCGTCTTGCGCGGCGGCTCGTGCGCCACGTCCCATTCGCACATGCGGCCCACCTACCGCAACTTCTTCCCGCCCGACGCCCGGTGGCAGTTCACGGGCATCCGACTGGCAAAGGACCTTTGACACTCATGGCAACGACGCCCCCCGCGCGGCTCGACCGCGCGCCCGACCTGGCCGCCTTCCGCGCCGAGGCCCTGACGGGCCTCCGGTCATTCGAAAAGACCCTGCCCTGTAAGTATTTCTATGACCGGCGCGGCTCACAGCTCTTCGACCAGATCTGCGACCTGCCCGAGTACTACCCGACCCGCACCGAGGCGGGCATCATGCGGGACCACGCCGAGGAGATGGCCGCCCTGTTCGGCCCGGACTGCCTCCTGATCGAGTACGGCAGCGGCAGCAGCACCAAGACCCGCATCCTGCTGGACCACCTGCCGCACCTCGCCGGCTATGTCCCCATGGACATCTCGCGCGAGCACCTGTACCAGACCGCCGCCGGGCTGGCGACTGCCTACCCGCACCTGGACATCCTGCCGCTGTGCGCCGACTACACCACTGGTTTTGATCTGCCCGCCGCACGCCGCCCCGTCCGCTCCCGCGCCGTCTACTTCCCCGGCTCGACGATCGGCAACTTCCACCGGGACCAGGCCGAGACGTTCCTTCGGCAGATCGCCGGGGTCTGCGGGCCGGGCGGCGGCCTGCTGATCGGGGTGGATTTGAAGAAGGACCCGCAGGTCCTGAACGCGGCCTACAACGACGCCCAGGGCGTCACGGCGGCCTTCAACATGAACCTGCTGCGGCGGATGAACGACGAACTGAGGGCCGACTTTGACCTCGCCCAATTCGCCCACCGCGCCTTCTACAACGCCCTGGCCGGCCGGATCGAGATGCACCTGATGAGCCTGCGCGCCCAGACGGTACACCTGGGCGGCGTCGCCCTCCCGTTCGAGGAAGAAGAAACGATCCTGACCGAGTGCTCCTACAAGTACAGCCTGCCCGACTTCGCCGCCCTGGCTGGGGCGGCGGGCCTGGCCGTCCGCCGGGTGTGGACGGACTCCGAACAGAAGTTCAGCGTCCAGTACCTCACCGTCTGCTAGGCCCGTGTCCTGCTAGGCCCGTGCGCCCGTGCCGCGTTCCAGCAGCACCCACTCGCGCGCCAGGCCGTCCTGCCCGTAGATCGTGAACGTCCGGTCCGTTGCCGCCGGCCGGTAGCCGTGCCCGCTGGCCCAGCGCCGCACTTCCTGACGCGCCTGCTCCTCGTTCTCGGCGCTGCTCGCCGCGAACACGCGCGCCTTGTCCGCAGAAGGCATCTGTAAAACCATCCCTGTTCTCACTTTCTGAAACCGTTCCCCGCCAAGGGCAGCCACCCGCCAGCGCACAGCATCGGGCGCTCGGGCAGCCGCCAGGGGCGCCGGGACTACGAGGACCTGGCGGCCTCGGCACAAAGCCACTCGTGGCTCCCCATTTCTGTGGGAACCTCACTCAGCGGGGCAGCTCTGGTAGGCTCTCGCGCCTACATTCCTATTATGCCGCCCCCACGTTTTTCACTCACTGCGCGGAATGCGGGTATTGCCGCAGGAGGGGGATGAGGTCGGCGTAGCCGCGCTCCGACGCCAGTTTTAGCGGGGTCTCTCCCGCGCTGCTGGGCACATAGGGGTTAGCGCCGGGGGCGGCCGGACTGGCCCCGTGAGCCAGAAGCAGACGGGCCAGCGGGACGTTATGCCCGGCGACAGCATAGACTAGGGCCGTGTTGCCCGACGTGTTACTCTCGTTGGGAGCGGCCCCTGCGGAGAGCAAAATCTGGGTTACGGCAGTAGGACACGGAGGCGACACCGGCAGTATGCCCCGCAAATCGCCCGGATTCCATGTGTTGTTGTGCCGCTCCGCGTAGGCGTGAGCGAGACAGGCACTCGCCGCAGCCGTCAGCGGCGTGTCGTCTTGTCCTTTAAGATTGACGTCGGCTCCATGCGTGAGCAGCAATTTGACGATCCGCGTGTTGCTGCGCGCGGCGGCCACGACGAGGGCCGGAGCACGCATCTCGAAGTCGTTGATGAAGTTGGGGTTGGCACCCTGCTTCAGTAGGAGTTGCACGACATCCGCATGATTCTGCTGCGTTGCAACGAACAGGGCGCTGCTGTCGAACTTGCTGTAGGCGTTGACATCCGCCCCCTTATCAAGCAACAGGTTGATGGTGCCGATCTGACCCTGCCGGGCCGCCTGGATGAGAGGCGTCATGTCATTGGCGGGCGAATGAACGTTGGGGTTTGCCCCATGCGTCAGAAGCGTTCCCACCAGGGCCGGGTTTATCCACTCACAAGCCCGCGAGAGCGGCGTCCATCCATTCCCATCTGTGACGTTGACGTTCGCGCCGTGATCGAGCAACAGACTCACGAGCGGAACCATGCCATTATTTGCACCTTCAATAGCCCAGTCCAGCAATGTCTGACCCGCTTTTGTTTTCGTGTTGGCGTCGGCGCCATGATCTAACAGGAAGTGCGTCACGGTCAGGTCCAGGGTGCCGTTGAAGAGGTTAGGGACAGAAGTGGTGAGTGCTGTGTTGCCCTCCCCGTCCCTTGCGTTGACATCAGCCCCCCGATCTAAAAGAGCCTGCATGACCAGGCTTTGCTTTTTGACTTCCGGCGGAACAGTCAAACCGATGCCATAGTGGTGGATAGCGGCTGCGGCCATGAGGGGAGTGCTGCCGTCGCCGTTGCGAAGGTTCGGCAACGCCTCACGGCTCAGGAGCAGCCGCACACACTCCGGGTCTTCTGAAGTTACGGCCGCCGTCAGGGCGGTCTCCGTTTGGGCGGGGTGTAACATCTGGAAAAACCATTGCCGCGCATCGGCAAACAGGCCCACCGGAACGGTGCCGGTGGTTTGCCGCGCGTTTGGATCAGCCCCCTGTTCGAGTGCCGCCTGTACCCCCGCCGAATCCCCATCGTGCAGGGCAGCAAACAGCCGGTTGGCGCGGCCCTGGGTCGCGGCCTGTTTATACCCAAGCCAGCCGAGGCCGGATAGCAAACAGAGGATCAGGGCAATGAGTGACACAGCAGGTTTTGTTTCACGCACCTTTTTCATGGATCGCTACCTTACATTGGTCGTTCCGCTTGGGCTGATGTGATTCCTGCTTGACAACGCCCGCCCCGCCCGGTATACTGACGGTGACATCGTGAAAAATTGCACGAAGTAGATGAGTTAGAACGGATGGTCAACGATGGCCTATTCTTCTTTAGGCGAGTTCATGGGGCGGCTGGAGCACGCGGGCGAGCTGCGGCGCATCAAGACGCCGGTCAGCCCCGTCCTGGAGATCACCGAGATCGCCGACCGGGTGATGAAGATGCCGGGCGGCGGACCGGCGCTGCTGTTCGAGAACGTCCTGGGGTCCAAGTTCCCGCTCGCCATCAACCTCCTGGGGTCGCGCAAGCGGATGTCCTGGGCGCTGGGCGCGGACGACCTGGAGGACATCGCGGACGAAATCGCCGCGCTGACCCGGCTGCCGTCGGACATGCCGCCGACGCTGATGGGCAAGCTCCAACTGCTGCCGCAGCTCGCCTCCCTGGGCAAGATCAGCCCCAAGCTGGTTTCTTCCTCCTTCGCGCCCTGTCAGGAAGTGGTCAAGCTCGGCGCGGAGGCCAGTTTGGATGATCTGCCCATCCTCACCTGCTGGCCGGATGACGGCGGGCCGTACATCACCCTGCCGCTCGTCTTCACCAAGGATGAGGGCACGGGCAAGCGCAACGTCGGCATGTACCGCATCCAGAAGCAGGGGCCGCGCGAGACCGGGATGCACTGGCAGCGCCACAAGGTCGGGTCGCGGCACTACGCCAACTTCGAGGCGAAAGGGCGGGACATCCCCGTCGCCATCGTGCTGGGCGGCGACCCGGCCATGACCTACGCGGCCACCGCGCCCCTGCCGGACGAGATTGACGAGATGGTTTTCGCGGGCTTCCTGCGTAAGAAGCCGGTGGAACTGGTCAAATGCAAGACCATTGACATGGAAGTGCCCGCCGACGCCGAGTTCGTCATCGAGGGCGTCGTGCCCGCCGGACTGCGCCGCCGCGAAGGGCCGTTCGGCGACCACACCGGCTACTACAGCCTGGCCGACGACTACCCCGTCTTCCAGGTGACGGCCATCACCCACCGAAGAAACGCCGTCTACCCCTGCACCATCGTCGGCCCGCCCCCGATGGAGGACAAGTTTATCGGGCTTGCCACCGAGCGCCTGTTTTTGCCCCTGGCGCGGCTGATGGTGCCCGAAATGATTGACTACCACCTGCCCGCCGAGGGCGCGTTCCACAACCTGGCTCTGGTCCGCATCAAGAAGCGCTACCCCGGCCACGCCTTCAAGGTCATGCACGCGCTCTGGGGCCTGGGCCAGATGATGTTCACCAAATGCATCGTCGTGTTCGACGAAGACGTGGATGTGCAGAACCCCGGTGAGGCCGTGTGGCGCGCGTTCGCCAACATTGACCCCGAGCGGGACATCACGTTCGTCAAAGGCCCCATTGACGTCCTAGACCACGCCTCGCCCCTGCCCGCCTTCGGCTCCAAAATGGGCGTGGACGCCACCCGCAAGTGGCCTGATGAGGGGTTCACCCGCGAGTGGCCGGACGTGCTCTCCATGCCCGCCGCCGTCAAGGCGAAGGTGGATGCTCTGTGGAAAGAGTTAAGACTGGGATGACGACGCCTTCCGCAGTATGGCTCACCGAAGAGATGCATTGGGGCGAGCGGCGCGTGCGGCTCTCCGCCGGGCCGGCGGACGCCGCCTCCCTCGCCCGTGTTTGGGGGAAGTCGGCCCATGCGGTCGTCTTCACGGGCCGATCCGTCCTTCTGGTGCGCGAGGCGGGCGGCGACTGGCACTTCCCCGGCGGGCGGACCGATCCCGGAGAGACTTTGGAGCAGGCGCTCGCCCGCGAGATGATGGAGGAAGCCGGGGCCACTCTGGTGTCCCATCCCCTTCTCTTCGCCGCCGTGCGCGTCGAGTTCCCGGACGGCCCGCCGCCTGGAGCGGACGGCGATCCGCATACCGTTTATTACATCGCCGAGTTGGCAGCGCTGACGCCTGAGTACGCCGGCGACCCCGCTTTGGCCGAGCAGCAGATCGCCGAGCGTTGCCTTGTGCCGCTGGAGGACGCCGCCGCGCTGCTGCGCCCGTTTGACCGCCGCTTGCTGAAGGAGGCCCTGGCATGGCGTCAACGCTCCCCCGCGTAGCAGTCGCCTCCCCGTGGCGCGTCTACAAAGCCTGGTTCTGGGCGGCGACGGCTTACAACTTCCTCTGGGGGACGCTGATCGGGCTGAAACCGGCCCTGCTGCTGGACTGGATGGGGATGACGCCCGCGCAGCAGGCGCAGGCCGGGCCGCTGCCGGGGATACTGGCGGCCTGCATCGGCATGTTCGTGGGCGTCTACGCCATCGGCTACACCTGCGTCGCCCTGGACCCACCGCGCTTCTGGCCGTTCGCGTTTCTGGGCCTGTGCGGCAAAATCCTCGGCCCGATGGGCTGGGCGCTGCATCATGCGCTGGGGCATCTGCCCTGGCGCGCGCTCTGGGTGAACGTCTTCAACGACCTGATCTGGTGGCCCGCGTTCGCCGGGCTGCTGCTCCTCGTGTGGCGCGAGACCCGCGCCGGAAGGATAAAATTATGACCCCCTACTTCTGGAAATCGTTCGGCCTGGGCATCGCCGCGACCGCCTTGCTGGCCTTCGTGCTGATCAAGCTCGGCTGGGAATAGGCAGGAACATCTGGGGGCGATCTTCTGTCAGACTATCAGGCTTGACGCGGGCGCGCTCCGTGTGCCATGATAGCCGTGTCGTCACTCGAAACAGGAACGCCCTTGATGTCCTCCGTGAAACCCCAGGCTGATCTGCCCGGTCGCCTCCTCGCCCTGCTGGTCTTTTTGGTCGGCGTCGGCATGCTGGTTTTCGTCTTCGTCACCGCGCTGCATCTGTTCCAGTCGCCCGTGCCGGGCCTGGAGCCATTGCAGAAGCCGGGAGCGCCGCCCCCACCCGCCGCCAATATCGGCACGGCCCTGGCGGACTTTGTCCGCCGCCTGCTGCTCCTGATGGTAATGACCCTGGCCGGCTCCCTGCTGGCGAGCAAAGGCGCACATCTCTACTTCGGCACGGTCTATCCGGCCTCCGAGACTGCCGCTGCCACGCCCATCGTCAAGAATGGGAGCGGCGCGAAGCCCAGCGTGCCTGAGATAGCCCCGACGGAGAAGACGGCTTCTTAGAAGTCGGCGACGAGGGGAAGATGGTCGGAGGCGAGTGTCGTCACCGGGAAGACATCCCGGAACGGCAGACCGGGTGAGTAGAGGACGTAGTCTATCCGCGCTTCCGGCGTGTCGGCAGGATAGGTCAGGCGCTTTCTGTCCGCATCGGCATCTTGAAGACCCGTCCGCGACCGCAGCAGACTCAGCCCCGGCGCGTCGAAGTTCTCGTTGAAGTCGCCGCAGACGAGGACGGGGTCAGGGGCGTCCCCCACGAGTTCCGCCAGCCGTGCCCCCTGCCGCTCCCGCTCCGCCCCGTTCAGCCCCCAATGTGTGCAGAAGACGGTCAGCAGCCCCTCTGGGGTCGTCAGGCTCACTTGCAGCGCCCCCCGCTGCTCGCGGACGCTGGGCAGCAGGTGGTTCTGGACGGTGTTGACGGGGTAGCGCGAGACGAGGGCCAGGCCGTAGCCGCCGACGCCGAGCCGCAGGTTGGCCTGGAAGACGACCGGCAGGCCGAGCGCCTTTTGCAGACGCCCCGGCTGGTCCACGAACCGAGACTGCGGCAGGCGCTGATGCACCTCCTGCAAGCAGATGATGTCGGGGGCCTGTTCCAGAACGACGTCCGCGATCCGCTCCGTGGACCACCCCCCGTCCATCCCCTGTGGGTTATACACAACGCCGAGCCCCCGGGACCCTCGCTAAGAG
>CAXTWM010000080.1:0-16215 GCA_964247915.1 uncultured Armatimonadales bacterium
GGAGGGGAGCACCTGGCCCGGCGCCAAGACGCGCATCTGCGTCGCTTCCACCAGGCCGGACGCGATCTGCCGGCCGGTGACGTGGACGCGCATCCCCGGCAGGAGCGTCCCGCCCTGGCTGCCGTCGGGCAGCGTGATGTCCGCCTGCGACGTGTCCAGCAGGCAGGATTGTCCGTCGTCGCGGTTGACGATCAGCCGGTCGTGGGTGCTGTCCACATGCGCGACCACGCCATCCGTCACGAACGGGCGGGACCCGAACGGCGCCCCGGTCGCCTGCGCGGCGCACGGCGCGGGCAGAACGCCAGCCGTCCCTACGGCCAGCAGCGCACAGCAGATGAGTCCGGTTCGCATAGGGATTACTCCGCCGTCTCCGCGTTGATCTGCCGCGCGGCCAGGGCCGGGTCAGGCACCCCCGTGATGGGGCGGCCCACCACGAGGTAGTCCGCGCCCGCCCGGACCGCCTCGCCCGGCGTCAGGACACGCTTCTGGTCGCCCACATCGGCCCCTTGGGGGCGGACGCCGGGGATGACCAGCACGAAGCCCGGCCCGCAGGCGGCGCGGATCGCCCCGATCTCGTGCGGGGAGGCCACCAGCCCGTCGCAGCCCGCGTCCTGCGCCAGCCGCGCCAGCGCGACCACCTGGTCGGACAGCGGGCGCGTCACGCCTAGTTCGTCCCGCAGGATTTCGGGGCTGAGACTGGTCAGGACCGAAACCGCGATGACCAGCGGCTTGGGGACGCACGCCTGCGCCGCCCCCTCCGCCGCCCCTTGCACGGCGGCCTTTAACATGGCGCTCCCGCCCGAAGCGTGGACGTTGAACATCCACACGCCGCGCCGGGCGGCGGCCCGCGACGCCCCCGCGACGGTGTTGGGGATGTCGTGGAACTTGCAGTCGTAGAACACTTTGACGTCCGGCCCTGCCAGCGCCTTCAGGTCTTGGAACAGCCCGAAGCCCGCCGCGTTGACCAACTCCAGCCCGACTTTGAACCCCGCCACTTCGCCTGCGACCTGTTCCGCCAGGCGCAGGGCCTTCTCCACCGTGTCCGTGTCCAGCGCGACCAGTGTTTTGCTCCTTGCATTCATGGAATCAGTTTACCGCAAAAACCTTCTTGTGCCGATGCTCAGAGAGCAGTGAAAAACATTTAACCTTCCGGTTGACAATATTCGCAATCTGGGGTATCTTTCAACCAGAAGGTTAAATGTTTGGAAAGCCAGTTAGATTCTATTTTTCACGCGCTCTCGGACCCGACGCGACGATCCATTCTGCGCGACCTCGCGAACGGTGAGCGCACAGTGGGTGCGGTCGCGAAACCATACCCAATCTCATTGGCGGCGACTTCCAAGCACCTCAAGGTGCTGGAAAGCGCAAGCCTGATTAGCCGTGAGCGGCGCGGGAGCTTTCAGATCGTTCGGATAAATCCAACCCCGCTCCGCCAGGCGGAAGAGTGGCTTGCGTTCTACGAGAAGTTCTGGAACCAGCGCCTGGACGCGATGCAGACCGTCTTAGAGGAAGAAAATGAAGGAGGAGAAAGAAATGGAGAAGAAGGAAATGAGTGAGAAACTATGCCTGCGCCTCACGCGCGTCATCAGAGCGCCGCGCGGGAAGTGCTTCGAGGTCTGGACGAAACCCGAACTGATGGCGCGGTGGCTCGCCCCAAGCCCGATGACCGTCTCCGAGGCCACGGCGGACGTGCGCGTCGGCGGGGAGTACCGCATCGCCATGAGCGGCACGTCGGAATCCGGCAAGTGCGTGAACGCCTCCGTCACCGGGGTCTACAAAGAGATCGTCCCGAACGACCGCATCACATTCACTTGGCGGTGGCCCGACGATCCGCATCCTGAGACGACCGTGTCCGTCGAGTTCAGGGACGTGGAACACGGGACGGAACTGACTCTGACGCATCGCGGATTTGAGTCTGAGGATGTCCTCGCACAGCACGAGCATGGCTGGCAGGGGTGCCTGGACAAGATGGAGCGCTCCCTGGCAGACGCAGGGGATTATGCGCGGACCATGACCATCGCGGCGCCCTGCGGGACGGTCTTTGACGCCCTCGCAACGGTTGACGGCCCGAAGGGCTGGTGGACCACACGGGTGAGCGGTTCGGCGGAGACCGGCGGCAGCCTGCGCTTCGTGTATCCTGGAGTGGAGGGACACGCTCTGATGCACGTTGACCAAGCCGTCCGCCCAAATTCCGTGCAATGGGCATGCGTGGAGAACACCATCCTGCCGGACTGGGTGGACACCGTGATCGTGTTCGACCTGACCGAGTGTTCGCCCGACCGCTGCGTGCTGAACTTCCGTCATCGCGGCCTGACGCCCGCCCTGGAATGCTTTGACCTCTGTCAAGCCGGCTGGAACCGGTTCCTTCCGAGCCTCAAAGCCTACGCCGAAACCGGCCAGGGGACGCCGATCGGGGGACACTGACAGAGTCCCTGCCCTTGAAAAAACAACCCATGCCCGACATCATGCACCTCATCAAGATCGGCGCATCGCCCAAAAGAGTTTACGCAGCGCTCACGACAGCCGAGGGCGTCCGCAGTTGGTGGACACGCGACGCCGACCTGGACACGCACGTCGGCGGAACGGGCGAGTTCCGCTTTTCCTATGGAAGCCCGGTTGTCACCCAGGTGCGTGTCGAAGAGCTAGTACCCTCCATGCGCGTGGGCTGGAAGACGATATCCTCTCTCCGCCCGGAGTGGGCCGGCACGATGATCTCGTTCGATCTGCGGGCGGAGGGGGGCGACACGTTTCTTTCCTTCGCGCATCGCGGCTTCGCGCAGGCCGACAAAATCTACGCGCTCACGACGGGCTGGGGCTACTATCTCGTCAGCTTGCAGCAATACCTGGAAACGGGGGAGGGCACCCCCTCCCCCGACGTTGATTTCGCGCGCGTCATCCGGTGAGGCAAGAACAGGGTTCGCATCCCAGACGGACGGCAAAAAGCCCCGATCGTAAGACCGGGGCTTTCGTCCGTCTATCGCTAATTGCGCCGCGAGGAGCCGCCGCCGGAGAGCGACAGCAGGATCTGCACCAGGGACCAGAACAGGTTCAGGAAGTCCAGGTACAGCGCGACCGTTGCAATCACATAGTCGTTCGGGCCGTAGCGGAACTTGATGTTCGAGAAGTCGTACAGCGTGAAGCCGACGAATATGGCCGCGCCGACGAGCGCGTACAGCAGGTTGACACCGGGGCTGAAGGCGACGAAGAAGCGGACCAGGCCGACGACCAGCAGGCCGATCAGAGCGAAGACCAGGTACTTGCCGATGCCGCCGAAGTCCTTGCCCGAGATCCAGACGTAGGACCCCAGGCCCGCCACGATCACGGCGGACAGCAGGGCCGCTTCGCCGATCACGGCGGCCCCGAACGGGTAGCCGCGCGCGATGGACATCA
The DNA here is from genome assembly GCA_964247915.1 of uncultured Armatimonadales bacterium. Classification (GTDB taxonomy): domain Bacteria; phylum Armatimonadota; class Armatimonadia; order Armatimonadales; family Capsulimonadaceae; genus JANXMY01. The sequence goes on from CAXTWM010000080.1 coordinate 3,391, forward strand.
GCAGCGGCCCCATCAGCAGGCCCTCCATGACGCTGAGGCCGTACAGCAGGGCGAGGCTCAGGCCCGGCTTGGTCCGCGTGAACGACAGGCCGATGACGCAGGCGAGGGTGCCCAGCGACAGCGGCAGGAACAGCGCGGGCGACAGGCCCGCGCTGCCCGCCCACCACGCCGTCGCCGCCGTCACCAGCAGGGTCGTGCAGAGCAGGTACGAGACGCGCTGGATCAGCGCGTTCTGCCCCGCCACCGACTGCCCGCCCATCGCATACGGATTGTTGTAAGAGTTGGGCGCAAAGTTGTTCATTGTGTTCGATTCTCCACAGGCGAGGCGCACCACGACCGGGCGCAATCACCTACTTCTATAACGTGCCCGGTCGCACGTTTGTTCCAGACAGGAATCCCCCGCCCGCGCGCCGAATAAACCCCCATGCCTCACCAAGACCACAACTCGGAGATTGCCCTGCCCCCCGACGGGTGGCGGTTCATCGGCGCGGACGGGTGCGGCGACTGCGGCCAAGCCCGCGAGGACGGCGGGGGCTTTGCGCTCGTTATCCGGCACGCCGCCTATGCCGAGGGGAGCCGGTGGGAGCAGGCCCTGACGGGTCTGTCTCCCGGCCTGCTGCTCACGCTCAAAGGCCGGGCACAGACCCAGGGACCCTGCCAAAAGGACATCGGGGAGGGGCGCTTCCTGCTGGGCGGGGCCAGGATCGTTCTGGAAGCGTTCGCCCCCGACACCGCACGGGGGCAGGTCAGCTTGGGGACCGTGGATTACCCCTTCTACCCCCCGTGGAACCCGGACGGGACCATTCCCGAAGGCGCCGACACCGAAGGCAGTCTGAGGCTGGTCGTGCCGGACGGGGCGGCGTTCGTCCGCGTGAGCGCCGAGCTTTCCGGCGAAGGCAGCGTCACGTTCTCCGCGCTCGCGCTCACGGCGGCGGAAGCGGACGCCGGGGGCATGAACGACGCCCTCATAGACAGCCTGAAGGCGGAGGGGACGATCCGCTCGCCCTCCGTGGAAGAGGCGTTCCGCCGCGTGCCGCGCCACCACTTCCTGCCGGGCCTTAACTGGGGGCGCGTGTACCAGGATGACGCCATTCCCACGCACTTCGCCGACGGAACGGAAATCTCTATCTCGTCGTCAAGCCAGCCCACGGTCATGGCGCTGATGCTGGAACAGCTCGGGGCCGCGCCGGGGATGCGGGTACTGGAGGTCGGGGCGGGCACGGGCTACAACGCCGCCCTGCTGGCACAACTGGCAGGGGACGGCGAGAATGTGTGGACGGTGGATGTGGATGAGCCGTTCTGCGCCGAAGCGCGGGCGCACCTGGCGGCGGCGGGCGTGGCGGGCGTCCACGTCGTCTGTGCCGACGGCTGGGGCGGCTGGCTGGACGCCGCGCCCTTTGACCGCATCATCGCGACGTTCAGCGCCCACGACATCTCCCCCCGCTGGTTCGAGCAGCTTCGCGAGGGCGGGCGCCTGGTGCTCCCCTGGGGGGCGCCGGACTCGCAGCAGCGTTCGGCGGCGTTCCGCAAGGAAGGCGGTCGGCTCGTCATGGAAAGCCTGCACTTCTGTAGCTTCATGCCGCTCCGGGGCGTACACGCCTGGTCGCCGCCGGACGCCGACGCAGGCCGGCAGTGGCAGGACTGGCTGTTCCCCGGCCAGCCCAGAGAGGACCCGACGGCCCTCATCGCCTACCCGCTCGGCACGGCCCCGCCGGTGCGTGAGGGCCGGCGCCTCATCAAACGCGAATGGTTTGAGTACGTCGCCTCCTGGGACTGAAACAAAATAGTTCTCCCCTGCCTATCCAAACAACCGATTCAAGACTCTCTACCTTCGGGAGCGACAAGCGAAGTGCAAGAGACGCGGTTGGGGCAGGCGGACGACGGGCAACTGGTGTGCTGGGCGCGGGACGGATGCCGGATGGCGTTCGATGAACTCGCGCGCCGCTACCGTGTGGGCGTTTATTTAACCGCCCGGCAGATCGTCGGCGACGCGGGGCGGGCGGAGGACGTGGCACAGGAAGCCTTGCTGATCGCCTTCCGCGCGCTGCCGACACTGGCCGACCCGACCCGCTTCGGCGCCTGGCTCGGGGCCATCACGCGCCATCGGGCGCGTCGGGTGGCGCGTCAGGAGAGCCGCTTCGTGCCGCTTGAACCGGCCCATCTGGACCACTTGCAGGCATCCGCCGCCCCGGCCTCCGAGGAACTGTCCGATGCCTTCGGCGCACTCGGCGAGGACTACCAGACCGTGCTGCGTCTGCGCTACTGGGAAGAGTGGTCGGTCGGGCAGATCGCTTCGTTTCTGTCACTCCCTATCACCACCATCAAATGGCGGCTGCATTATGGCCGCGAGGTCCTGCGTCGCCGTTTGAGCCGACCGAGAGAGGAAGAAGATTATGGGTGATTCTCCATTCGAACACGTCAACATGAAGCAGGCCAAGCGCCTGCTGCACGCCCTCAGCGACCTCGCCCGTGAGTCCAGTCTGACCGGCAGCCTAAAAAAAGGGGCGCGCGCCGGCGTCCGCCAGTACAACGGGCTGCTCAACCACCTTAGCGAGACCGGGGCAGTCCCGGAAGGGCTGTTCACGGACCTGGATGAAGACGAGGATAGCTTCGATGAACTCGGCGTCGCCTGCGTCCTGCTGAACGCCTATCTGGACGACGACGCGCTCCCGCCGATGCCGCCCGCGCCGCCGAACATGGTCCCGCGCGCCGACTCGGAGGAGCTGCGCGAACTCCGCGAGCTGCGCGACCTGCTGCGCGAGCGGCTGCCGGTCACATAGCCCAGAGGGCGGCCCGAAGGGGCCGCCCTTTTTCCTTGCCCCCAGCCTTGCGACGTGCTATAATGGACACCGTGACCAACCCGCCGCGCGTCCGCGCCCACTTCTTTGTCTGCACCAACCGCCGCCCGGACGGCCACCCCCTGCCCTCCTGCGGGGCGCGGGGCAGCCTCGCCGTGTTCGAGGCGTTCACGCGGGAACTCGCCCGGCGCGGCTACCCGTCCGGGGTCAAGGCCACGGCGACGGGCTGCCTGACGCCCTGCGGGAGCGGGCCGAACGTCCTCGTTTACCCCGAGGGCGTCTGGTACGCCGGGGTGACGCCCGCCGACGTCCCCGCCCTGCTGGCGGCGCATCTAGACGGCGTGGGAGCTGTGGAGCGGCTGCGGCTGCCCGAGGAGGTGCGCGTCTCGTGACCATCACAACAGACACGCCGGCGCGCGGGCTGCTGGGGATGACCGGCTACCAGTGGACGGTCCTTTTGGCGGCCTGGCTCGGCTGGGGCTTCGACGTGTTCGACGGGCTGCTGTTCAATTACGTTGCCCCGAACTGCGTCCCCACCCTGCTGCACATCCCCCTCGGCACGCCGGCGGCGAAGGGGGCGTATCAGCTCTGGACGGGGCTGCTGGCCGCCCTCCTGCTGCTGACCTGGGCGGCGGGCGGCATCCTCTTTGGCCGCGTCGCGGATAAGATAGGCCGCACCAAGACGCTGCTGGTGACGATGCTGCTGTACGCGGCGGGGACAGCCTGCTGCGCGCTGGCGCCGAACATGGCGGCTCTGATCGCCTGCCGGATCGTCGCGGGCCTGGGCATCGGGGGCGAGTGGGCGGCGGGCGCGTCCATGGTGGCCGAGGTCGTGCCCGAAAAGCGCCGCGTGGAGGCGGGCGCGCTGCTCTACACGTCGGCCCCGTTCGGCCTGTTCCTGGCGACCTTCGCCAACCACCAGATCGCCGGGGTCTGGCTCCGATCCGCGCCCGAGGTCTCGTGGCGCTACGTCTTCGCCTGCGGCCTGTTCGCGGCCCTGGTCGCCTTCGCGGTGCGCGCCTTTGTCCGTGAGCCGGAGCGCTGGCGTCAGGCCGCCGCCGTCTCCGCCCCGCCCCGGCTCCGCGAGCTGTTCACCATAGAAAACCGCGCGCTGACACTGAGCGGCCTGATACCCGCCCTCATCACTCTTCTGACTTGGTGGAGTTGCAGCACGTTCATCCCCGCCTTCGCGACGGGGCTGGCCCAGGCCGCCGCGACGGGGGAAGGTCTGGCGAAAGCCGCGACGCAGGCCCGCATCGAGGACTGGAAGGCGCTCGCTACCTACAGCTTCAACTGGGGCGGACTGCTGGGGACGCTGCTGACCATCCCCGCCGCCAAACTCTTGGGCCGCCGGGCCATGTTCGGCGTCTACTTCGTGCTGTCCGCCGCCGCCCTGTTCGCGACGTTCGGCCTGGACCTCGCGCCCGAAACGCGCCTGCGCCTGTACTTCTTCATCGGCTTGACCGTCTTCGGCGTCCTGGGCAGCTTCCCCTTCTACCTCACCGAACTGTTCCCCACCCGTCTGCGCGCGACCGGCGCGGGCTTCTGCTACAACTTCGGCCGCATCGTCACCGCCGCCGGCCCGTTCCTCGTCGGCACGGTCGCCGCGCACGGGACCTACAGCATCCAGCACACGCTGTTCTGGATCGGCGTCGTCCCCCTCGTCGGCCTGCTCTTCCTGCCCCTCGTCATCGAGACGAAGGGACGGACGCTGAGGGATTGAGGCAGTAGATCATGGGCGAGCTTCTGACAGACCCCATTTTCGAGGAGTGGATCAAGTTTAACTTCGACCATACCGTGACCGACCCTAAATGGTATTGGGAAGATGAGGTAGACCCCTGGCAGGGACCCGCCGACGTGACTGTGGCCTTCCTCACGCGCGCCTTTGGGAACGCCGGACAAGTTCTCCGCCCCTACTCGGATGCTCAGTTGGCGCAAGGTCTGTGGTGGCTCGCGGATTCCTCTTGCTCCGGGTATATGGAGGCTGTGCTGGACGAAGCCGTTCCGTGGCCGGACCGGCGGCGCTGCCTAGCATCGATGTACGAACTCTTCGCCCAATGCCTCCTGCCACGCTGTCTGTCGGAGCATCTTTCGCATCTGGATTTTGGGGTGGAGGGCAGCCCTCTGAACACACTCTGCTATATGTGGTGGGATCTCCTGCCGATCTGTGGGCATCCCTATGCCGCGCCCGGTTCCCCGGAGGCAGCGACGGACAAGACCTGCCTCGGCATCATGGCGCGCATCCTGCGGCTCGATTCGGACGCCTGCCGCGAGAGCGCTCTCCACGGCCTCGGCGAACTAGGCCGCTACTACCCAGCAGAAGCCACCGGCATTATCAACGCCTTCGCCGCTGAAAACACCCTTTCTCCAGGGTTGCTCAGTTATGTAAACATGGCAAGGCGGGGGAGCGTATAGCGGTAGGGGAACAATAGTGGTTGTGATGGCGAGTGCGGACGGCAGCATCGGCGGATCATCGCAACGAAGGGGCGGGCGCTGAGGGATTGAGTGCTGCCCCCTGCTAAATAAATCGGGGAATTACATACTTGACACCTGGGCCGCAGGTCCTATTACCGATTCCCTTTGGCGCGGTTGTGTGTGACGCACAACATCTCGCAATTTTCCGGCGAGGTTTTACCGCCCTTACTCCATGCCGCGACATGGTCGGCTTCCATATCGGCAGGTTTCCAGATTTTGCCCTTGTTCGCATCGTGCCCGAGGGCGCACAGGGGACAATTGGATGTGCCGCTGGTTTTTGCGGCGGCCGTTTGCTTTTCGTACACCGCTCTTTTCGTGGCGTCTTCAAACACGCGCACTTCCAGCAGTTTCGTATCCCGCGAACCCCCCAGGATATATTCAAAAATCCCGGCGCGCTTTTTCACAAACGGGTCGCCGTAAAGTTTTTGCACTTCCTGCGAGACCGCCGCCGGATCGTAAGGCTGCTTGTGGTACGTCTCGTAGAGTGTGCCCCAGTCCAGCCCGCGCATTTCGCTCTCCACGCCGGTAAACACGCCTGAAACCCAGTCCAGCACACTGTTGAAATACGTCTTCACTTCGGCAATGGTTTGGGCGGTGCGATGCCCGCTCATGTAGTCGCCGACATCGCCCTTGCTGACCCATTCCAGCGCGCGTTCCCAGAAATCCTGTCGGTTGGCGCTGCCCTTGATGTACGCGCTCCATTTTTGGACATTGGCGTTCTGGCTGTTGCTGAACTCTTCTTTGCCGAGCGTCACAAACGGCCCGGAATACACCGCGTTCAAAAGCTCCTGATTGTTCAGGGGAACACCCGCGATGTTGATCGTCCTGAACCATTCTTTGATCTCGCTTTCGGTTCCCTCACACTCATACATCAGGAGTTGTGCATCCAGGATTTTGGCTTGCTTGTCGGCGGCGAGGCTGCGGAAGTATTGCTCCATGCCGCGTTCGTCTTTGACGGCGAATTTGTTGGTAACATAGCGTCCGAAGCTGGTGATGCGCTGCTGGCCGTCCAGGACTTCCAATTTGTCGCCGCTGAGTTTGTTGAAATAGATCAGCCCCAGGGGATAGCCCTTCAGCAGCGATTCGATCACCGCCACGTCCCGTTTGCCGTCGGCGTAGATATAGTTGCGCTGGTATTCGGGCTGGATGGTGAGCCTGCCGGAGAGTCCGAACAAGCCTTTGCCTTCGATTTCGTTGTAGACAAAGCCGTCGCAGACTTCTTTGACCGTGTAGTGCTTGAGCGTTGTTTCCATGCTTCTGTCTTTATTTATGCGTGATGAAAATCAGAGCATCAAGAGAAATGCTTCCAGGCGCAGAGCCAGCCTTTTCAGACCGGTGATCCGCAGTGTCGTCAGGTAATCTTGCGCCGTCTTGGGTGGATTTTTCAGTGAGGCCCGATGCGCCTGCACTCCGCGTAGAAACAGTGCGGCCTCCTGGTCAAACAGCGCAGACAAAAACACGTCGGGATGGAGCGCCTGAATGCCATAGCCACGGAGAACACTATCTGGGAAATCGGACAGGTTGTAGGTGACAATCACGGAGGCTCCGGCCTCGATGGCTGCGGCAAGGACGTGACGGTCGCCTTCGTCCGGCAGGCTTAGGGTAGGGAGACGCGCCTCATAGCCGGAAACCACACAATTGGGAGTGACCTGGTTCATCAGGCAGCGGGTGCGATCCAATTGGGCCGGCGTTACTTCCGGGTTGTCGGCTAAAACATTGCGTATCCATTCGGTATGGATTTCTTCGGTTAGGCGCGGCGCATAGATGCGAACAGAAGCCAGCCACATCAGCAGATCACGCAAAGAAGGCGGATAAAGAACATTGGCGTCTAAGACGGCAACATTTCTCGGGGCGGCAACGATCATCGGTACAATCCAAGGCGCTCCGTCTCTGCCATGATTTCTTTGACAATTGCCTGGCTTCGTTCTATTTCAGCCTCTGTGACCGGCTCTGCGGGCGGGGCGTCCTTTAGGGACTTTGCCATATGAGCGCGGGCGGCGGCGATCTCCTTCTCTTGCTGCTGGTTCAATTGTTCCACCATGCTTTCATAGGTTTCTATGTCCAGCAGCACGACTTCCGCCCGGCCATTGACAGTCAGCACTTCCGGGGTGCGGGTTTCTTTGAGCCGGGCAACGTGGGCCTTGTGGTTCCTAAGAAAGTCGCTCATGGAGTGTATCTGGCGAGTGTTAAGCATGATCTGCCTTGTTCATACCATTTTCAATGGATTGTATGTTAATTAATTGCATGATGGCACATTTTGCCAAAACGGTCAAGCTTCAATGGATTGTGAACGTTCGTTGCGGTCACTGAGGAGTTTCCATGATTTTGACTTTGATCTCGTTACAGACAAAGCCGTCGTAGACTTCTTTGACCGTATATTGCTTCAGCGTTGTTTCCACTATTTACGTTTCCTGATGACGATCCGATCATATAAACGCTCGTATGTGCCATCGCCATTATCAAGGTAAAAACGCGGGCCGCCTTGCATATATGAACCTGTGGCCGCGATCTCTGACATCCGCTCCCCGAGTGTCCTGCTTGATCCGATGATCTCAAACTGGTCGGGGTTATGTTTATCCAGATAGCTAATCGGCACTCCCATCAGTCCCTCATAATCACTCGGGATTGCATCGGTAAACGGCACTTCAATCGCGTCGTAATTGTGGTAGCGGGCGTACTTCCCTGTGCCTTTGAGTTTCTTGTTGAACCGTAAGTTATCGGCCGTTGACATAAGCTGAAGCTGCTCATGCCGTCTGCCGTGGTCAATGTTAGTGAACCAACGAACACCCTTTATGCGTAGATATATCGCGCCATCGTCATCAATCCGCCAACCTGCCGCTTCTATCGGGTAATCATTAGGCACTCGAAACTCGCGGTCCCCGCTTGAGATACTAGGGCCGAGCCACATTTTATCTGCCTTTATGAGCGGAAACGCTTCCTTGTAGGTAATGGCGTTCATGTTGCCAATGATGAGAAACTGCTTGTCGGCTTCCACCACCCACGCCAGAAACTCGCGGAACAGGGAAAACGGCGGATTCGTGATAATGATGTCGGCCCCGTCCCGCAGCGCCCGGACTTCCGCACTGCGGAAATCGCCGTCGCCGCTCAGGTAGTCCCAGTCCAGGTCATGGACGTCAATCCTGCCGTCCCCGCTTTTGTCGCACGTCAGCGTATAAATCTTGCCCTTTTCGGCGGTTTTGGCCTGGTCGTATTTCTCGCTTTCGGTCTCAAACAGAGAGGGCTGATACCCACCCAGTTTTTTGCTGTCCGCCGCGTAGCTGGTACTGATGAGCTTCTTCAAGCCCAACGCCTGAAAGTTTTGCGCGAAAAACTTGGTGAAGTTGCTCCACTCGGGATCATCGCACGGCAAGAAGACGGTTTTGCCCCGGAACACGTCAGGATTGAACTCAACATACGCGGCGACTTCTTTCTCTATGTCGTGATACTGCGTATAAAATTCGTCGTTTTTCGCTTTTTTGGCGCTGGAAAGATTGCTGTTTGCCATAATGAGTTCGTAGGCTTAGGTCGCGATTATGGAGAAGATTACGGGGTTGGTGGAATTCCCCTTAACAAAGGGGGAACCTGAGTTGACCATCAAAAAAGAATATTCGCTCGGTCGTGCATAGGACATTTCAACAGAGAAACACGGATCTCCTCTTAAACTCTACCGTGTTTCAACGATTTTTGTCAGGTATATAATTACCGTAAATTGCTTTACAGAGCGGGTTTCTGTATAATAGATGCTGGCAGCACCGCAAGAAGGAGAACCCGCCGATGAGCCTGTTAATCAACCTCACGCCCGCCGAGGAGGCCCAGCTTTCCGCCGCCGCGAGGCAGACCGGCCTTGCCCCGGAAGCGTTCGCTGAGAAGCTGGTACGGGAACACCTGCCGACTTCCGCCCCTGCCGAGGAACTGGACAGGAAGCTCCGCCAGTGGCAGGAGCAGGACGGAACCAGGCTCATGCCGACCCGGACCGCCGCCGAGCTTTTCGCGCAATGGGACAAGGGCGTGGCCCGAATGACGGAGGAGGAGCGCGACGCCGAGGATCGGTTGTGGGAGGACTTCCAGAAGGGCATCAACCAGACCCGCGCGGCGCTCGGCATGAGACCACTCTGATGATTATCATTTTGGACACGTTCCCCACCAGCAGCACCGGCAAGCTGCCCGGAAGAACCCCCACCCTGCTTGACCAGTGCCGCCAATGGATTACCGCCTGCGAGACAGCGGGACACCGCATTCTCATCCCGGCTATTTCCTACTACGAAGCCTTGCGCGAACTGGAAATGCGCCAGGCCGTCAGCCAGATCGCCCGCCTCCAAACCTTCTGCCTGCAAGCGCCGCGCTTTATCCCCCTGACGACCGGCCATCTGGAAACGGCGGCGCAGATTTGGGGCCAGGCGCGACGCGCCGGACAGCCGACCGCCGATCCCCAGGCGCTTGACGGCGACGTGATCCTCGCGGCCCAGGCCCTCAGCTTAGAGTGTGTATAAAAAGGTCCGATTTTGCGTATAACGGAGCATGAACGAGCGCAAGCCCTACTCCTCCGACCTGACCGACGACCAGTGGCAACTCCTGGAGCCGCTCGTCCCCGCCCCCAAAGAAGGGGGGCGGCCCCCTAAGTACGCCCGGCGCGAGATCGTTAACGCCGTCCTGTACCTGACCCGCAACGGCTGCGCCTGGCGCAACCTGCCCCACGACCTGCCGCCCTGGTCGCTGGTGCATAACTACTTCTGGCACTGGAAGCAGGACGGGACGTGGCAGGACGTTCACGACCGCCTGCGCGGGCAGGTGCGCCAGAGTGTCGGGCGCGACCCGCAGCCCTCCGCCGCCGTGCTGGACAGTCAGTCCGTCAAGACGACGGAAAAAGGGGGGTCCGGGGCTACGACGGCGGCAAGAAGATCAACGGCCGCAAGCGCAACATCCTGGTAGACACCGACGGGCTGCTGCTGGGCTGCCTGGTCACTCCTGCCGACGTGGGCGACCGGGCGGCGACCAAAGACCTGCTGCGCCGCTGCTGGCTGGGCCTGCCGCGCCTCCAGAAGATCTGGGCGGACGGCAACTACGACGGCCCTCTGGTGCAGTGGGTCAAGAACTGCTGGGGCTATGACCTGGAGATCGTGGTCAAGCCCGAGGGGCAGAAGGGCTTCTGCGTGCTGGCGCGGCGGTGGGTGGTGGAGCGCACGTTCGCGTGGCTCGGGAAGCAGCGGCGTCTGTCGAAGGACTACGAGGAGAAGCCCGCGACGGGCGAGGCGTTCATCCAGAGCGCCATGACTGCCCTGATGCTCAGGAGGCTGGCACCCGCCTGACCTTTTTATACACACTCTTAGGTTGTAATATTATACAACTTCTAGTGCGGTGCTACTACTTTTCCCCTTGATGTATCGCCAAACCTTGTAGTCCTTCGGCGAGGCTCTGTCTTAACACCTGCCGCTCGTCGTAATCGCCGCCATTCTGCGTTCGATTATGTGAGCGCTTTGACGATGCTGATGCGAACCTCGGCACTAAGCAGCGGGAGGAGCTTATTCATTTCCGGCTTTTGAACTTTGACGTGCGTCTCAAGAGCTTGCTCGCTGGCCCACTCTTCGACGGTGTAAAAGCTACCGACATAATAGAGGTCTTCAAAGAGCTCGTAGCGCAGGCATCCTTCTTCGCTACGAGCAGGTTCAACAAAACCATTGAGTACCTCGCGAGCGGCATCTTCATGCCCGCCCTTCGCGCGAGCGTGACCCATAACCGTAATTGCCTTATTTATTATGTTCATTCGAGTCTCCTAGTCTTAATTGTGGTTGCGGTGAACCGTGTCGCTTCGCTTGGCGCGAAAGATCACGGCGGTCAATCTCTTGCATCGAGAGGTCATTCGTCGCCCAGTGTTCCACGTCGCCGTTTGGGGCGACCGTCCGATTGCCTCGCATCTTCATCCGACGAAAGCGGGTAAACATCCGGCGCATCCGTATAGATTCCGCGTTGCGGTTTGCGACTTCCGCGTTTGACCTCACGCCTCGAAGTCGAGGGCTTGCACGTCGCTCCACAGGTGTTTGCAACGCGCGATGAACGCTTGATGGGCGGGATGTTTGTCGAAGATCTCGCCGTCCTCGCGCGTTTGGAAGCGGACGAACACCCCCCACTCGAAACCGCGCGAGCGGCCGGAGAAATCTTCGCCGCACGCCAGTTCGATGATTTGCGGGATGTGGGCGGGGAGCGCGTGGAGTTCTTGCGAGAGCATCGCTTTGTCTTGCGACGTGGCGCCTTCGCGCAGTTTGAACCAGACGATGTGATAAATCATAATTGTTCCTTTTTCAATTGTTGCGCTTACCCGTGAGGCGGTTAAGCAGGTGAATCGCCTTGTCGCGCCGCCAAATGTTGCGCCATCAGAAGCACGGCAAAGCCGGTGAGAGTGAGTCCAGCGCCCGCCCAAATTGGCGAGGTATAGCCAAGACCTACGGAAATGGTGAGGCCGCCCAGCCAGGCACCGAGCGCGTTGCCGATGTTGAAAGCCGCGATGTTGGCGGTCGAGGCCATCGTGGGAGCTTGCGAAGAGGAGCGCATGATCCGCGTTTGCAAGCCGGGCGCAGCGGCAAACGCAAAAGCGCCCATCAAAAACAGCGAAATTCCGGTCATGATCTGGCTGTGGGCAGTAAGTGCGAATATTCCCAGCACTCCGGCCAACCCCAAAAGAGTGACCGTCAGTGTTTTGCTCACCGATTTGTCCGCCGCTTTGCCGCCCAAGATGTTGCCGACGAACGTGCCAGCGCCAAAGAGGGCCAGCATCCACGGCACCACTTGCGAGGTGAAGCCGCTGATCTGAGTCAGGATGTAGGCGATGTAAGTGAAAGCGCCAAACATTCCGCCAAATCCGAGAATTGTCACCGCTATCGACAACCAAACTTGCAAGTGAGTGAAAGCGCGAAGTTCGTCGCGCAGGCTGGTCGGCTCGGTTTCGCTTTTTGTGGCATCAAGGTTGGGAATGAAAAGCGCCAAACCGATCAAAGCGATGACCCCGACAAGAGTCATCGCCCAAAACGCCGATCTCCACCCAAAATGCTGCCCCAACACGGTGCCGAGCGGCACACCTATAATCGTCGCCATCGTCAGACCGGCGAACATGATCGCAATGGCGCCCGACCTCTTTTCTGGAGCAGCCAAATTCATCGCCACCACCGAGCCGATTCCAAAGAAGGTGCCTTGGCACAGCGCCGCCACCACACGACCGATCATCATCACCGTGAAAGTGGTCGCCACCGCAGACAGCAGATTGCCAACGATAGAAAGCACCATCAGGCCGAGCAACACGGGCTTGCGATGGATCCGTGTCACTCCGGCAGTCACCGCGATGCCTCCGATTCCGACGCTGAGCGCGTAGCCAGAAATGAACCACCCCGCAACCGCTTCGGTGATGCGAAAGTCATGCGCGACTTCACGAAGCAAACCCATAATGACGAACTCAGTGAGTCCGACTCCAAAGCTTCCAACCGCCAGAGCGAGCAATCCAAGTGGCATATTGTTTTCCATCCTTTGGAGCCTCATTGTTTTCCATCCTTTGGAGCCTCAAGGT
>CAXTWM010000081.1:0-16055 GCA_964247915.1 uncultured Armatimonadales bacterium
GTCCTGGATGACCTCGTGCATCTCCAGGACGTTGGGCTGGGGGTACGCCTCGCGCGGCAGGGTGCCGGACTGGGCGTGGCCCTTCTGGAAGGCGTCGGAGCGGACCCAGTTCAGGAAGTCCTGGCGGCCCTCCCACAGCGTCAGGACGACGTAGGGGTCGCCCTCGTTGACGGGGCGCAGGACGGTGTTGGACAGGAAGCCGGGCATCCCGTCCACCAGCCCCGCGCGCTCGCGGAAGGCGGTCTCGAAGGCGTCGGCGTATTCGGGCTTGACGTAGATCCGATTGGCGACTGTGATCATGGCGTTTCTTCCTCGCTCTTTTTGCCTATGATACCCCCATGCGGGTGTCTTTCTGTGAAGTCACGGGTGGCGGAGCGGGTGATGCTGCGGCGGCCGTCGGTCCAGTGATCGCGATACCAGGTGCAGCACTCGAAGTTGTCGTTCAGGCCCGCCATCCTGGCGGCGAGCGCCCGGCGGAACCGGTCGCGCGTCCCGGCGTGCGACGGCTCACCGCAGAGGTTCCGCTGCTGGAACGGATCGGCCTGATTGTCAAAGAGCAGTTCCTTGCCGTCTACGCGGTAGACGGCATAGGTGAAACGCTTGTCGCGCAGAGCACGCCACTCGTGTCCGTCCTCCCAGGCCGCCGTCGCGCCGCAGATCTGGAGGAAGGCGGCGTCCGGCTCCGGCCCCGGCGTCCCGAGCGCGCAGTGGCTGAGGTCCATGCCCTCGACGCTCTGGGGGCAGGGCAGCCCGAGCAGCGCCAGCAGGGTCGGCATCAGGTCCACCGTTCCGAGGCAGACATCGGAGACGCGCCCGGCGGGCAGGCCCGGCCCGCGCATCAGCAGCGGGACATGGCAGGCTTCCTCATAGAAGATGTTCTTCGCCCGCCGCCCCTGCGCGCCGAACATCTCGCCGTGGTCGGACGTGAAGACGACGAGGGTATCCTGCGACGCCCCGCACTCGTCCAGGGCGGCCAGGAGACGCCCGAAGTTCTCGTCAACGCTCGTCACCTGCGCGTAGTAGCCGCGCCGCCAGGATTCGAGCTGCGCCCGCTCCCCGGCATCCAGTGTCGCCCAGGCATCGGCATAGGGCGCGTCATTCTCCGCGCGGTAGTTGGGCGGGTCGGGGAACGCAGTGCCGGCGTGCCTCTGCCAAAAGCGCGCGGGGACGTTGTCCGGCCCCCAGGGGTCGTGCGGCGGCCCCCAGGAGAGGAACAGGGCGAACGGCTCCCGCTCCGAAGAGGCGCGGCGCAGGAAGTCGGCGGCGAAGTCGGTCTGGGCGTCCGGCTCGTACACGCCCTCGCCGTAGAAGATCTTTTCCGGCGTTTCGGTGTGGTAGTACGCCCCGTAGTTGTCGTGGTGGAAGTTGTACGCCTTCCATTCGCCGTCGAACCCCAGCCGGTGCGGCCCGCGCGGGACGAACGAGTTCCCCGAGTCGTCATGGCGTCCGAGTTCGTTGGCGTACAGGTGCCACTTGCCGATGTACCCGGTGTGATACCCGGCGTCGGTGAGGACGTGGCCGAAGCAGCGCTGATGAGGGTTCATCCGCAGCTCGTTGATGACCATGCCGTGACTGGTCGTGTATTTCCCGGTTAGCAGCGACGCCCGATACGCCGTGCAGACCGGGGACGAGGCCACGGCGTTGGCGAAGTTCACGCCCTCCCCGGCGAAACGGTCAATGTGGGGCGTCCTCGCCTTTCCGTCCCCCGCGTACCCCATGGACTGGAACCGCAGTTGATCCGCGAACACATAGATCAGGTTAGGCCGCTGACGCATCATCCATCCCCTCCGGTCGGTCTTCCTGCGGCTTCCGTAGACAGCGGCAGGGCGGCGATGGTTTTGGCCCATTCCCAGAGCGCGCCCTGCGAGTGTTGGCCGGCGTAGTCGCGGAACAGGGCGATGCCTTCATCCCGGAGGATGCCGCCCCGGATGAATGGGACACGATAATTGGGAAAGTCCTCCTCCTTGCGCTGCCAGCCCCGCACGAGTGACACGGCCCCATCACCGGGACACTCGTGGCCGTAGTAAACAGCACCGAGGAAGAAGGACAGGGCGGCCCCCAGGCACATCAGGCACGGCTCGCCGGTCACGAACAGGGCGGCCTCACGGCGAGGGCCGGGGAACGGACGCAGCCGGTCGGCAGCGTCCAACGCCAGCAGGTCGGCGTGAACGAGCAGCCGCCCCTGCGCCCGCTCCTCCGTGTGGGCGGCGGCGATGACCTGGCCGTCCAGCACGACGACCGCCCCGATGGGAAGCTCGCCGCTTTCCAAGCCGATTCGGGCCATACGCAAAGCTTCACGCATGAAGCCCTCGATCTGCGGCTGCTCCATCCTCCTACTCTTCCTCCCCGCCCGGTTTGTGGAAATCGCCCAATGTCGCCTGGGTCACGCGGGCCAGATCGCCGGTCGTGAGGAGGATCTGCGTCCCCCGGACGCCTGCGCTGACACTGATCTCTTCGTGATCCAGGGCGCTGCGGTCGAGGAAGACGGGCAGGCGCTTTTTGGTGCCGAGTGGCGAAACGCCGCCGCGCACATAGCCCGTCACGGGCTGGACTTCCTTCAAGGGGAGCAGGTCACAGCCTTTGTTGCCCGACGCGGCGGCCAGCGCCTTCAGGTCGAGTCCGGCATCGGCGGCGACCAGGGCGAGCAGGACGCCGGTCTTGTCGCCGCGCACGGCCAGGGTCTTGAAGACCTGGGCGGGCGGCAGGCCGATCTTGCGGGCGACCGTCTCGGCGGACAGGTCGGACTCGTCCACGTCATAGGAGGCGAGGCGGTAGGCGACGCCGGCCTCGTCGAGCAGCCGGACGGTGTTGGTCTTGACGGCAGGGGGCTTCATGGCGTCAGCCCCTGCATTCTCTTGCCGATCCACGAAGGGCCAATGAACAGAATGTCAGTCATGGGCAACGTCTCCTTGCCTGGATGCCGCCATTGTACCCGAAAGGCGGGGGGCGTTGGGGGAGGGGCCAAGAAAACGCCCCCGGCCTTACGGACCGGGGGCTGCCAACGTGCGCGGGAGCAGTTCCCCGGCTTACGGACCCGCCGAGACGGCGGTGGCGCTCCACAGGTTGCCGGGCGCGTTGTCCGTATAGGGTCCGTAGCCCGCCACGGTGAAGTTGAACGCCGAGTCCACGCCCCACAGCATCGCCCGGTTGTCCGTGTTGTCCCACAGCAGGTGCGAAAGCCCGTCGGGACCCGTCGCCAGGGCCGTCGCCGTCCACAGGTTCTGTGGGGCGTTGTCCGTGTACGGCCCGTAACCCGCCAGCGTGAAGCTGAAGTCGGGGTTCACGTTCCAGAACATCGCCCGCCGGTCCGTGTTCGTCCAGAGGATGTGCTGCACGTTGTCCGGGCCGACCGACAGCCCCGCCGCGCTCCACAGGTTCTGGGGTGCGCCGTCCGTGTAGGGGCCATAGCCCGCCAGCGTGAAGCTGAACGAGGGGGCGACGTTCCACAGCATGACGCGGTTGTCCGTGTTGTTCCAGACGATGTGGCTGACCCCGTCCGGGCCGGTGGACAGGGCCGTCGCGCTCCACAGATTGCCGGGGGCGTTGTCCGTATACGGGCCGTACCCGGCGAGTGAGAAGGTGAAGTCGGGGGCGACGCTCCACAGCATGACCCGGTGGTCGGTGTTGTTCCACAGCAGGTGGACGGTGCCATCCGGCCCGACCGAGACCGCCGTGGCGCTCCACTTGTTCTGGGGGGCATTGTCCGTGTACGGGCCATAGCCCGCCAGCGTGAAGTTCCCGGCATCATCCACGGTCCAGAGCATAACGCGCCCGTCCGTGTTGTTCCAGAGGATGTGGCTCTTGCCGTCCGCTCCCGTGGCAACGGCGGTGGCGCTCCACTTGTTCTGCGCCGCCCCATCGGTGTACGGCCCGAAGCCATTGAGGGTAAAGGTGCCGTCTTGGGCGATGCTCCACAGCATCACGCGCCCATCCACGTTGTTCCACAGCAGGTGCGTGTGGCCGCCCGATGCGCCCTCATAGGCTCCCATGCTGGGCGGCGTCGCGCGGGGCTTGCCGTCCAGGTCGGTGCTGACGCCGGTAATGGTGATGCCGGTCCCGATGCACGGGGAACCTGACTTTAGGTGGAAGTCGCCGCCGGCTGGGTTGACGAACAGCGGTTTCCTGTCGAAGACGCCTGTGCCCGCATAGCCGCCCAGGATGTCGCAGTAGGTCGCCATGATCGCCGTCTGACCGCTGGTGCCGTCCACCGCCTCGCCGCCGGTGTCGTTGTAGAGAATGTCGTCGGTCAGTTTCGCCGTGCCATTGTCCACATACAGGCCCCCACCATTGCCGTTGCAAACATTAAGGGAGAGCGTGTCGTAGTTCAGGGTGAGTGTCGGGCCGGAGTTATGGATGCCCCCGCCGCTTGCGCTGGCGCTGTTTCCGAAGAACAGGCAGTTGGTAAGGATCGCAGTGTTAGACGAGTAGCCGTCATTTTCCAGGCCACCACCGTTGCTGTTGTTTGAAGCGTTGTTCCTAATAGTGCATGCCGTCATGCTGACGATTGCTTGGTTAGTAAGAACGGCACCGCCGCTTCCCCCCTTCGCAATGTTGTTCGCGAAGACAGTGCCCGTGATAGTCAGTGTGCCGCCACTAGAGATACCGCCGCCGCCGTAGCTGTTGACGATGTTGCCCGTAAGGTTACAGCCGTTTACAGTCATGACACCATTATTAGCGAGGCCACCACCGTAGTAACCAGCAGTATTGCCGTTGAACGTGCAGTTGGTGAGTGTGAGAACATTTCCACTGTTGATATTGCAGATGCCGCCTCCCGAGTTGCCTGCAGTGTTCCCCATGAACGTCCCGTTTGTCACAGTCAGCGTTCCGTTGTTGTAAACCGCCGCACCATTTCCATTGCTAGTGTCCCCGTTGAAGGTGCAGTTGGGCAGTGACACCGTGCCTTCGTTGTCAATGCCGCCGCCGTTGCCGGTCGAGGTGCAAGTGGTGAAGGTACAATTCTGGATGGCCACGGTGTCACTGCTGGCGACGTAGATGCCGCCGCCGCCCCGGCTGTTGCTGCCGTTAGAGTAGCCGTTCTTCACGGTGAAGCCGTCAATGACCGCCGGGCCGTTCTTGCCCTCGCCGCTGTGCAGGTAGAAGCCGCGGTGGACGGCGGAACTGCTGCCGGCGCAGTCAATAACCGTCGCGGCGCCGCTCTGGGCCGTCAGGGTGAGGTTGCGGCCCTGAAAGTCAATGTCCACGTTCTTGGGGCCGGTGTAGGTCCCCGCCTCCACGACCACCGTGTCGCCGCTGGCGGCGTTGCTGATGGCGTTCTGGATGGTCAGGTAGGGATCGCCCTGCCCGCCGGTGTTGCTGTCGCTGCCGGAGGGCGCGACGTAGTAGGTCGCGGCGGCGCACATGGGCGCGGCCAGGACGAAGAGGAGCAGCCCGCACAGGACGGGCGCGGAGGCGGCGAGCGGGCGCAGGAGCGCCCGAACGGGGGTGAGAAGAATGGTGAGCATGAGGGTTCCCTTTCTTGTCTGTCGTCGTTGCTACGGATTCGTGTAGAACGCTTGAGTCTGCGAGTGGGTCTGGTCTGCCGGGGCCAGATTGCCGATGCGTCTCATGAAATTGTCTCCTTTTCGTCGGGCGGTTGTTCCGCCGGGTGAGGAGCAGGCGTACAGCCTACCCGGTTGTCTCTTGTGGGCGGCCTTGCTAAAGAAGGAGATTGGCAAAGCAGCGCACAACTCTATCATGGACTATGGGATAGGGAAGCGGGCGGGAAAAAGCGGCGCGGAAACAGGAATTTGCGGAACGAGAAAATTATTTTTGGAATTGTTTTTCGGCGGTCGGTTTGCCCTTCGGAGAAAGGCACAGCAGCATGGAAGAAAAGAAAATCAAGATCAGACTGTTTGGTAAACCGGAAGTGACCCTAGAGCGTGAGGCCAGAGAGGGTGAGACGGTAAAGAGCGAGACCGTTGAACTCGGCGTCGAATGGCCGACGCTGGCCCTCTTTATTTTGTGGCGGCATCGAGGCGATGTGGACGCCGACACGCTGGTGGATGTTCTCAAGCCTAGGAGCAAGGCCGAAACAGACCGCAACTCATTTATCAAAAAACACAAAACAACGCTGCGTCAACGGCTGAATTTGGAACTGCCGGAGACCTTGAAACTGACGGCCCTCGGCCCGGCCATTCTGGAACAGGCGTGGGTGGACGTGGTAGACTTTGATGCCAAGATCGGCGGCAGCCATCAGGAATTAGAGGAGGCCATTACGTTGCGCCGGCGCGGGCGGCTCCTCGCCAATCTGACGGAACCCGACGTTTTTATCAAGGAGCGGGAGGCGCGGGAGGAAAAGTATCGGGAAGCGCTTTGGCAGCTTTTCCAGGCGAACAGCGGCCCCGACCCGGAGGAAGCGGTGCGCTTCGCGAAGCTGCTGCTGGAATGCGAGGGGCTGCCGGAAGACCGAAAGGCGTTCCTCCAAGAGCAGATCAGAAAACTGGAACATCAACTGTTTCAGCTCAAATCCGGCGCGGAAGCCGAGAAGACGACGCGCCCCCAGCGGCTTCCGGCCCTGCCGAACTTCCCGACGGAGTTAATCGGACGGGAGGCGGAGATTGCCCGGATCGCGGAAATTCTGACCAATCCGGGGCTGGTGACGCTGACGGGGACGGCGGGGATCGGCAAAACGCGGGTCGCCGCGGCGGTCGCGCGGCGGTTAGCGGAGAACCTTCCCGACGGCGCGGTTTGGGTTGATCTGACGGCGGCCTCCGACGCCGAACAAACGGTGCAGCAGGTCTCAGCGGCGCTAGGGTTGCGGGAGGAACCGGCCCGGCCGGTGCGGGAAACGCTGACGGCATTTTTGGAAGACAAAACCCTGCTGCTGGTTTGGGACAACTGCGAACACCTCGCGGACGCCTGCGCGGCGCTGGCGAATAATATACTGAGCCGCTGCCCGTTCCTGCGCCTGCTGGCGACCAGCCGCGAGTGGCTACGCGCCTATGGGGAGAGACTGCATGAAGTCTCGCTGCTCCCAAGCGACAGCGCCGTGCGCCTGTTTCTAGCGCGGGCGCAGGCGGTGCAGCCTAAATTCCAGATCACCGAACAAAATCAGCCTGCCCTTCTCAAGATTTGCCAAGACTTGGATGGTTTGCCCCTCGCCCTTGAGCTGGCGGCGGCCCGAATGGACATGCACGACGTTTTTTGGATCGCGGAAAACCTGCATCGGCGGTTTGAGCTGCTGACCGACGGCCCGCGTGCCGGCCTGCCGCGCCATGCCTCGCTTCAAGTCAGTTTTGACTTCAGCTATGACCTTCTGCCGCCGGTCGAGCAAGCTCTGTTTCGCGCGCTAGGCGTCTTTGTCGGCAGTTTCCGCGCCGACGCCGCCGAAGCGGTCGCCGCTCTGCCCGACACGGAGACCCTGCTGAGGCAGCTTGTGCGGAAATCGCTGGTCTTGAGAGTGGACGCTGAGGAAGAACCTCGCTTCCGTCTGCTGGCGTCCGTACAGCAGTACGCGGAACAACATTTAGAGGCGCACGGAGAAGCAGACACAGCCCGGCGCAGGCACCGCGAGTTTTTCCTCGCGCTGGCGGAGGAAGCCGAGCCAGAACTGAGAGGAGCTAATCAAAAACAATGGCTGGATCGGCTAGAGACAGAGGTTAATAACCTGCGGGCGGCGCTCTCATCATGTGAGAGTAACTCTGAATGGAACAAAGAGGAAGCCGCCAAACGCGCTGAGACATATTTGCATCTGTCTGGGTTACTGTTGCCGTTGTGGCAAATGCGCGGACATTTGACGGAGGGGCGGAATCAGCTAGACGAGGCACTACGGCAGTGCGAAGAAGTAGAGCGCAAAGCCCCCATACCCGCACTTGCGGCAGCAAAGGGAGAGGCACTTTGGGCGGCGGGCGTATTAGCCCTTTATCAGAGCGACTATGGTATCTCACAGGTGCTTTCCGAAAAAAGTTTAGCAATCAGACAGGAGTTAGGTGACACGAAGGGCATTGCTTCTTGCTTTAACAGCTTAGGAAGCGTGGCTGCGGAAATGGGTAAGGGCACGGCTGCAATAGCACTTTACAAGGAAAGCTTGTCCATCAGACGGCAGATAGGAGACCAGCAGGCGATTGCGGGTTCACTCAACAATTTGGGGCTGGCGCTCCGAGATCAGGGTGATTTCGGTGAAGCGAAAGTGTGTCTTGAAGAAAGCCTAACGATTCGACAACGATCAGGAAACCCAGAGAGCATTGCGTCATCTCTTCACAACCTCGGATCGCTCGCCCTGTTCCAAGGCATTTACACAGAAGGGGGAGTGCTTCTTAAAGAAAGCCTAACAATTTACAGGCAGTTGCAGGACCAACACGGAATCGCATACACACTTCACGCATTAGGAAGCATAGCCTTGATGCAACGTGAATTTGGCTTGGCACAAAAGCTTTATGAGGAATGTCTGCCGATCTTACAACGGTTAGGCGATCCTCTGCGCGTTTCTGTGGTCTGCTGTAGCTTAAGCGGTGTGGCAATACAACAGGGTGATACTGGCCTCGCGCGGAGGATGTTCAGAGAAGGCTTAAGAGTGTTCAGGAAAATAGGCTCCCCTGTAGGTATGGTCTCTGGGCTGGAGGGTTATTCGGCAGTCACAAACGCTGAAAATCAACTTAGCGTGACAGCCAAACTGATTGGAGCCGCACAAGCCTACCGCCTGGCCCTTGAACTCCCGTTGCCTCCCGCTGAGCAGCAGGAAGCCTCCATACAACTTGCCGAAGTTCAGGAGGCGATGGGCATGAAGGCACTCGAGGCGGCTCTGGCGGAGGGGCGGGCGATGAGTTGGGAGCAGGCGGTGGCGTTTGCGCTGGGGGAGGACGCGCCTTAGTCCAGGTGCCGCCGGACGAGGGCGAGGATGTAGAGGAGCAGCAGGACCAGCAGGGCGAGGAAGGCGTAGTGGAGGAGGCCGAGGAGGATGTTCATGGGTTATTCTCCTATGCTATGCCTGGCCCCCGCCGACGAAGCGAAGTTTGGCGTCGCCGAAGGCGAGTTCATCGCCGTCGGCGAGCGGCTGGCGGCGGCCGGGGGGGAGGGCGCGGCCGTTGACGGTCGTGCCCTCGTCGCTGCCGAGGTCTTCGAGCAGGTAGGTGGCGGCGTCGGGCGCGATGACGCGGGCGTGCTTGGTGGAAACGCTGGAATCGGGCAGGATGATGTCGCTGGTGACGGCCCGGCCGATCAGGGTCTCGGAGGCGAGGACGTGGGCTTCGCCGTCAGGGGCGACCAGGCGGGCGCGGCGGAGGGGCATCGCAGAAGAGGCAGGTGAGGCGGGCACGTCGGCGGCGCGGCCCCCCAAATCAGCGCTCGCCTGGCTGAAGACCAGCTTGGTGCCGCCGACCGTGATCTCGTCACCGTCGTGCAGGACGCGGTTGCCGTCCACGCGGACGCCGCCGACCTTGACGCCGTTGGTGCTGCCCAGGTCGTACAGCGTCCACGAGCCGTCGCGCTCGCGCTCCAGGCGGGCATGGGACTTGGAGGCCATGCCGTCGGTGTCCAGCACGAGGTCGTTGCCGGCGTTGCGGGAGCGCCCGACCTGGAAGGCGGGCTTGGTCAGGCTGACGTGGCTGCGGCGCCCGTCGGGGGCGGTGACGGCGAGGGAGGCCCAGGCGACGGCGGGGACGGTCCCCGCCTCGTCATCGGGGTCGAAGCCGGCGACGGTGGGGAGGTCGTCGGAACCCACCTCCCCGCTTCGCTGGGGTCCTCCCGCCCCTGCTCGCAGGGCCTCGGCAGCGGGTACAACGGGAGGATAAGGAGGCAGTTTGTCCAGAACCCCCTCGCCCTCCCGTTTCGGGAGGGTCGGCGCTTGCGCCGGAGTGGGCTGCCCCTTTTCGTAGCGCACCCGGACGCGCAGTTTCTCGTGGCGGGCCTCGCGGTCGGCTTCGGGGACTTCGGCGATGGTGAAGTCGAGGGGGCCGCGCGTCTTGTAGCCGTTCTGGGCCATGAACTTTTGCAGGACGACGACCAGCTCCTCTTCGTCGAGGAACGACAGCAGGTACTCGCGCTCCTCGACGTCGTCCACGGCCAGTTCCAGAATATACTTGTTCGGGACGTAGATTTTGCTGTCGAAGCCCTCCTTGCGATGATCCTCCATCGCGCCGATGATCTTGCGGAGCACGTCTTTGGGGCGCAGCTCGCCCGCGTCGCCGCCGAACAGCCCCTCGTACCACTTGCCGAACTTGGAATTGAACCGCTCGAAGATGTCCATGCGGTTATTTTACCCCAGCCGGCCCATTTGTCCCATGCGCCTTGGCGGCGGCGGCCATTTCCTGATCAATGCGGCGGCCTAGCCCGTCGGGGTAGGTCGTGTAAGGCCGGTACAGGTCGAAGTGGCTGCGGCCGGGAATGACCTCGCAGCCGGCGTCACTGCCGACGCGCTTGAAGAAGTCCTGGAGGTAGGCGACGCCCTCTTCCAGATGGAAGGTGTCCTGGCTGCCGACGAAGATGTGCAGCTTGCCGCGCAGCTTGGGGCCGAGGGTGGGCCAGTTCGTCTCCAGGTTGCGCCGGATGTCGTAGCGCTGCCAGGCGTCCAGCACGGCGGGGTCGAGCCGCCCGGTTTCGCGGTCAAAGAGGGGCATAGGGCGGCCATCCTCGCCGCGCGGACTCCAGACCCACTCGAATGAGGCGAACTGGCCGCCGTACTCCCCCTGCACCCGCTCCTGACGCGCGAACTGCTCCATGCTGGCGACCTCACGGCCCCCCATGCGGACGAGGTTACGCGGGGTGCCGTCCGGCTTGGTGTAAAAGTTGTCCGTGGAGCCGGGCGTGGCGTTGACGCCGGTGAAGGAGCGCAAGTCTACGGGGTCTGGCGACGTGGACCAGGTCCCGCCGAAGAAGTCCGGGTAGGTCGTTTGCAGCCAGAGCGTGCTCCATCCGCCCGACGAGTGGCCGGTCAGGAACCGCAGGGCGGGGTCCGGGGCCAGCCGGTACTTGGCTTCCAAAGCGGGGATGAGGTCCTCCGTCAGCGCGCGGCCCCACGGCCCGTTGTTCACCGAGTCGGCAAAGACGGTATGGCCGGTCGGGAACGAGGCGTCCAGGAAGACGTGGACGAACGAAGCTCTGGTGCCGGCGGTCATCTGCTTGATTAACGAAGGACCGGCCCGCCAGGCGGTGGTGGCATCGCCGCCGTACCCCTCGACGTGGTAGACGGTGGGGAAGAGGCGCTTGGGGTCCGTGTCATAGTCCGGCGGCAGCACGACGGCGGCGTGCATGACGATGGGCCGGCCCCAGAAGGCCGAGAGGAGCGGGCTGGGAAAGTCGGCGTGCTTGACCGACGTCGTATCGGCGGGCGCATCCGGCTTGCCCCGGCGGTTCAGGGTGAGCGCGACGGGACGGGCGCGCTCCGCGTCCGTTAGGGTGACGAGCGGGCCATAGAAGTCGTCCGCGTCCTGGTCATGGTAGGCGTAGTCGTGGGTGGGGTCCAGCAGGGCCATGCAGTACCACGTCCCCGGCCCGGCCTGGGAGAACGGCTTGGGGTAAGCCAGGGTGTCCGGGTCGAAGGCGACGGTCTGGCCCGGCGCGAGGCGGCGGACCTCGGCGGCGGCCAGCCAGGTCTCGCCGGGCACGAAGCCGACGCGCAGGATGCCGTCTTGGGGCTTCGTCCGCGCCATCAGGACGAACAGCCGCCCGCCCGTCTCGCCGTGTGTCAGGGTTTGGGGGAGCGTGATTTGGAACCGGAGCGGGGCGGCGCGGACGGACGAGCCGAGGAGGGCGAGCAGCAGGGCGGGCATCAGGACGAGCGTCCAGCACAGGCGGGACGGGTGGCGTGGTCTAGATGAAAGGCGCACAATCGTATTCCTAAGGTGAGGCGACACGGGGCTGAACCCCCGTGCTTTAGCCTTGCAAGCCCCCGCCTGCGCGGGCGAAGAAAAAGCAGATGCCAGCGGCATTATGCCCGCGAAGGCGGGGATTTGCTCTTCTAAAGCCCTGCCGTTCAGGGCAGGGTGGAGGTTTTCTACCCTCGTTTGCGGCGGATCATGTCCACGGCGGCTTGCAATTCACCCATCCGCAGGGCGCGGGCCGTGCCGAGGAAGGCCCCCGCCCCGGCGAGGCCCGCCAGGGACAGGGTGAGGACGGCGACCAATTTGGGCGCGAGATGGGAGGTCTCAAAGCCTGTCTCGCAGACGGCGAGGACCAGTTTGGTCAGGACGCACAGGGCGAGCGTCGCCATCAGAATTTTGCCGACGCTGGACACGAGGCGCTGGGAATGCAGCCCGGCCAGCCGGCGGCGCAGCAGGAAGTAAAGGGCGACCATGTGGATCGTGGCCGCGATGGTGGTGGTCAGGCCGAGTTCCCAGACGGCGCGGGCGGCGCGGGCGCCCAGTTCGGACTGCGCGAGGGCAAGCTGGGCCTGCTTGGAGTCCAATCGGGCTTGGGCGTCGGTCAGCGTCGTCTGGGCCTGCGCGACAAGCTGCGTGAGCTGGTCCTGGGCGGTGGCGAGGCTCAGGGAGACGTTGTTATCGGGGGCCGCGCCCGGCGCGGCGTCGGCGAGGGCCGACTGGGCGGCGCTGACGGCGGAAAGCGCGGCCTGGCTCGGCGCGACGAAGGGCTGGACGAGTTTGACGTTGGATTGTAACGCCTCGACCTGGCGGGTCAGCGTGTCCACGCGGGCCTTGACGTGGATGACGGGGCGCACGACCCAGAAGTTCATGGCGACGAACAGGACCGAAACGATCGCGCCCGAGATGACGGGCACTTTGGAGTTTTGCAGGGCGTAAAAGCCGCGCGTCAGGAGGGACTGGCAGGACCAGGCGAAGATGCCCAGGCTCAGGGAGCGCAGGGCCGAGGCGGTCACGAGCGTGTCGGCGTGGGTGTACTTGCCGCTCTGGAGCAGGAACGTGATGACCGGCTCGGCCAGCAGGAACATCAGCGCGGAGGCGGGGACGGTCAGGAACAGGATGTTGCGGAGGGACTGGTTCATGGTCCGGCGCATGGCCGTGATGTTCTTCTCAGCGGCCTGGCCGGACAGGGTCGGGAAGACGGCCAGGGCCATCGCCTGGGCGAAGACGCCGATGGGCAGCAGCATCAGCCGGTAGGCGTTCATGATCGCCGTCGTGTCGCCCTTGCCCAAGAACGAGGCGAATTCCTTGTTCACCATCTGGTCAATGTTGGGCAGCGAGACGCCCAGCCCTATGGGCAGCAGCATCCGCCAGACCTTCATGGCGGCGGGGTGCGTCACGTCAAACGAGGGCCGGAGGCGGACGCCGAGTTTGAGAACGGCGAGCAGCGGGAGGAGGAAGTTGCCCAAGAATGCCCCAGCGATGGCCCCCCAGACCAGCCCGTGAATGCCCAGCCAGTGCCGCAGCACGACGCCGCCGAAGATGATGCCGGCGTTGTAGATGACCGGCCCGAGCGCGGGGATGAGGAACTGCTTGCGGGAATACAGGACGCCCATCATCAGGCCGCCCAGGAAGAAGAACATCTGGGCGGGCAGCAGGACGCGGGTCAGCGGGACGGACAGGTCAACGGTGTGCTGGTCAAACCCGAGGTTCAGCGCGATGGTCAGCGCACGGGCGTTGATCCACATCACGATGATGAGCAGGCCGATGAAGACGAAAATGACGGACGCGACGACCGAGACCGTCTTGTCCGCCGCCTTGTCCTTGCCTTGCTGCCGGTACTCGGTCAGGATCGGGACGACCGTGGACGACAGCGCGCCGCTTTGCAGCAGGTAGAACAGCAGATCGGGGACGGTGAAGGCGGCGTTGTAAGCGTCGGTCTGCGGCCCGCGCCCGAAGTAGTGGGAGATGATCGCGTCGCGCAGGACGCCGAGGATGCGCGAGAGAAGCACGGTCGCCATCATCAGGCCGGTCGCGCCCGCGATGCCGAGCGGCTTCTTCCCGTCGTCCCCCGGCGGGGGCGCGGCGGGGCCGCCCGGCGGCTTGACAGTGGTGGAGGCCATAGGCGTACAGTATACGGCCTCCGTGTTCGCCTTGTCAAGCCGTGGCGCCTGCGGCGGCGGGTATAATCGTTGTCATGCGACGCATCTGGGCGCTGGCGGACACGCATCTGTCGTTCGCCAAGCCGAAGCCGATGGACATTTTTGGGGAGCACTGGCGGGACCACCCCGCCCGGATCGGGGCGGCCTGCCGGGCGGTGGTCGAACCCAATGACCTGCTGCTGATGCCGGGCGACCTGTCCTGGGCGATGAAGCGGGCCGACGCCGAGCCGGACCTGGCGTGGCTGGCGGCCCTACCGGGCGTCAAGGTGCTGTGCAAGGGCAACCACGACTACTGGTGGGACTCGGACAAGCCGCTGGACTTTCCGGGCCTGCACGACACACCGTTCGTCTCGGACGACGGCCGGGTCGGCGTGGCCGGCACGCGCGGATGGTTCCCCGCGACGGGCACGGAGGCCGAGAAGGCGCAGGCGGAGAAGATCATCGCCCGCGAGGTGTCCCGGCTGTCCAAACGCCTAGAGGCGATCCGGGGCTGCGAGACAAAGATCGCCCTGATCCACTACCCGCCGCTGGACGTGTTCGCGCCGCTGCTGAAAGAACACGGCGTCGAGACCATCTTGTACGGGCACCTGCACCTGAACGGCAAGGACTACCCCGTCCCCGAGCGTTGGCAGGGCCTACGGGCGCTGTGCGTCGCCGCCGACCGCCTGCGCTTCACCCCACGCCTGGTCGCTGCCCTGCCCTGACGCCCCCGTAAATGTGCTATAATAAAGGTATTAGGAGCCTCCCCATGCCAGCATTTATCCCCATCGTCATTGTCGTCGTGATCGTCCTCGTCCTGCTCTCCGTCGTCATGCGCTACATCCCCTTGGGCCTGATGATTACGGCCATCTCGGCGGGCGTCAGCGGCGTCAACCCCGGCAGTTTGATGGGGATGCGCCTGCGGCGCGTCCCGCAGGACCGGGTCATCCTGCCACTCATCGCCGCCGTCAAGGCGGGCGTGCCGGTCAGCCTGAACCAATTGGAGACGCACTACCTGGCCGGCGGCAACGTGGACCGCGTGGTGCAGGCGCTCATCAGCGCGCACCGGGCGCAGATCCCCCTGCCCTTCGAGCGGGCGGCGGCGATCGACCTGGCGGGCCGCAACGTCCTGGAAGCCGTGCAGATGTCGGTCAACCCCAAGGTCATCGAGACGCCCAACGTCGCCGGGGTCGCCAAAAACGGCGTCGAGATGAAGGCGTTCGCCCGCGTCACCGTCCGCGCCAACATCGAGCAGTTCGTCGGCGGCGCGGGCGAGCAGACGGTCCTGGCGCGCGTCGGCGAGGGCATCGTCACCACCATCGGCTCGGCGGCGACGCACTTGGAGGTCATGGAGAAGCCGGACGCGATCTCCAAGACGGTTTTGGCGAAGGGCCTGGACGCCGGGACGGCCTTCGAGATTCTGTCCATTGACATCGCTGACGTCGTGGTCGGCCAGAACATCGGCGCGCGTTTGCAGGCCGACCAGGCCGAGGCGGACAAAAAGG
The DNA here is from genome assembly GCA_964247915.1 of uncultured Armatimonadales bacterium. Classification (GTDB taxonomy): domain Bacteria; phylum Armatimonadota; class Armatimonadia; order Armatimonadales; family Capsulimonadaceae; genus JANXMY01. Next base: position 15,400 of record CAXTWM010000081.1, read on the forward strand.
TCGCCCAGGCCAAAGCCGAGGAGCGCCGCTCGATGGCGGTCGCCCGCGAGCAGGAGATGAAGGCGTTCACCCAGGAGATGCAGGCCAAAGTGGTCGAGTCCCAGGCGCAGGTGCCCCAGGCGCTGGCCGACGCCCTGCGGGGCGGTTCGCTGGGCGTGATGGACTACTACAACCTGCGGAACTTGCAGGCGGACACGGCCATGCGGAGCGGCATCAGCCGGGCGACCGGCGGCACGGACGAGGACGGCGGCGCCAACAGCCTGCCAGGGGCGGCGGTGTAGCAACACTCATGTCAGGAGAACACCCATGCCCCAGTGCCGTAGGGCTGAAGCCCTCGGCTGTGGGGTGCGGACGCCCAATGTCCGCCTTCGCGGACAAAGAAAGCCACCGTTGACCTTTCTGGTCTCCACGAAGGTGGAGACTTGGCCGTAGGCCCCACAGCTGGGGATTTCAATCCCACGGCACTCTGGACTCTGGCCCTGACTGATGAGGCAGAAATCGACATGACACCAAACGTGGCGGTGCCCTTGACGCAGGCGGAGGGCGAGTAGATGAGAAACTTTCCCATAGACTACCATCTGATCGTCTTCGCGTTCATCGTTCTGGCTTGGCTGGGAAGACAGGCCGTTCGGTTCTTCAAGTGGGCGGGGCGGCAG
>CAXTWM010000082.1:0-15768 GCA_964247915.1 uncultured Armatimonadales bacterium
CTCCGATGCCGTGGGTCAGAGTCGCCGCCCCCCTCCCCTTGTCGATGCCCCCGCCGGAAGTGGCCGAGTTGCCGCTAAGAGTGCAGTTGGTCAGTGTCGCCGTCCCGCCGCTCTCGATGCCGCCGCCATTAGGGGCCGAGTTGCTAGTGAGGGTGCAGTTGGTTAGAGTCACCGCCCCACTGCTATTGTAAATGCCGCCGGCGAAAGTGGCCGAGTTGCCGCTAAGAGTACAATTGGTCAGAGTCGCCGTCCCACTGCCATTGTAGATGCCGCCACCGCTGGCACTGGCCGCCGTGTTCCCGGTGAGGGTGCAGCGGGTCAGAGTCACCGTCCCCGTGTTGAACACGCCGCCGCCGGAGCTGGAGCCGCCGGCGGAGTTGCTGGTGAAGGTGCAACCCGTCAGAGTCGCCGTCCCCGCGTTGTTCAGGCCCCCGCCCTGGGTGCTCGTGGAGTCGCCGCTGAAGGTGCAACTGGTGAGGGTCACGGTTCCCGCGTTGTAGACCCCGCCGCCGGCGCCGGTGGCAGTGTCGCCGCTGAAGGTGCAGTTGGACAGCGTGACGCTGGCGCCGCCGCCGACGAACACCGCGCCGCCGTTTTGGACCGTTACGAAGCCGTTTTGGATGGTGAAGCCGTTGATGGTCGCGCCGGTCTCGCCGCTGTGCAGGTTGAAGCCCCGGTGGCTGGCCCCGCTGCTGCCGCCGCAGTTGATGGTCGTGCTGCCCGCGCCGTTCTGGGAGGTGACGAGGAGGCTCTTGCCGCCGAAGTCAATGTCGCGGTTGCCCGCGCCGCTAAAGGTGCCGCTGGCGACGACGATGGTGTCGCCGCTCTGGGCCGCGTTGACGGCCGCCTGGATGGTCAGCTTGGGGAAGAGCTGGCTTCCGAGGTTGGTGTCATTGCCTGCCGGCGCGCTGCCCGCCGTCGAGACGTAGAAGACCGAGGCGGCGCACATGGGCGCGGCCAGCAGGGTCAGGCCGAGGGCCATCAGCGCCAGCGCGGGCAGCATCCACCCGGCGGCGCGCGGGCGGGCGGCGGAGCGGGGGCAAGCCGACGCTGCTTGCAGGAGCCGCAGGAAAGAGGAGAGCATGGTAACGACCTTTCTCACGCACGGGTCAGAGCACGCGCGGATGAATGACGGAAAAGACCAAAAGCGAAAATAACGACGGCAAAAACGGCGCTAGTATTCCCACCTGCATGAATCATGCCAAAAGCGAGAATCGCAATAAAAATCTGCGGCTTCTTCTCCGATGCGCTTTTTCGGAGGCAGGGCGTCTACGGCCCGGCGCTGACGGCGGTGGCGCTCCACAGGTTGCCGGGTGCGTTGTCCGTGTACGGCCCATAGCCGGCCACGGTGAAGCTGAAGGCGTTGTTCACGCCCCACAGCATCGCCCGGTAGTCCGTGTTCCCCCACAGGATGTGGCTCATGTTGTCCGGGCCGGTCGCGAGGGCCGTCGCCGTCCACAGGTTCTGCGGCGCGTTGTCCGTGTAGGGGCCGTACCCGGCCAGGGTGAAGCTGAAGTCGGGGTTCACGTCCCAGAACATCGCCCGCCGGTCTGTATTGCTCCACAGGATGTGCTGCACGTTGTCCGGCCCGACCGACAGGCCCGCCGCCGACCAGAGGTTCTGCGGAGCACCATCAGTGTAGGGGCCATAGCCCGCCAGGGTGAAGGTGAAATCCGAAGGCACGTCCCACAGCATGACCCGATAATCGCTGTTGTTCCACAGGATGTGGCTGACGTTGTCCGGGCCGGTCGCCAGGGCCGTCGCCGTCCACAGGTTCTGGGGCGCGTTGTCGGTGTACGGCCCGAAACCCGCCAGGCTGAAGGTGAAGTCCGACGCCACGTTCCACAGCATCGCCCGGTGGTCCGTATTGCTCCACAGCAGATGCACCGTGTTGTCGGGGCCGACCGAAACCCCGACGGCGCTCCACTTGTTCTGGGGGGCGTTGTCGGTGTAGGGGCCGTAGCCCGCCAGGGTGAAGCTGCCGCTGTCGTTCACCGTCCACAGCATGACCCGTCCGTCCGTGTTGTTCCACAGCAGGTGCGAGACGCCGTCCGCCCCGGTCGCCACCGCCGTCGCGCTCCACTTGTTCTGGGGCGCGCCGTCGGTGTACGGCCCGAAGCCGTTGAGGGTGAACGTGCCGTCGGCGGCGATGCTCCAGAGCATCACGCGCCCATCCGTGTTGTTCCACAGCAGGTGCGTGTGGACGGTCGCCGGGGTGATGGAGGAGACGAGGACCAGGTTGCTCGCCACAACGTTCATGCCGGACTGGTAGTTGAGGAGCGGGATCTGGTCAAAGGGAGAACCCAGGTTGAAAACGGGCACGGCGGCGATCTGGTCCATCACCGCCAGGCTGGCCGCGTCCGTGACCTTGCCGAAGACGGTGAAGCCGCCGTTCTGGCTGTCCAGGTTGGCCGGGTTGCCCGAGTTGTCCACCTCATTGAAGAACCACTGGTCGGTGGCGCTGTTGGGGTCGTTGCCCACCTTCGCCATCGCGATCGTCCCGCGCGTGTTGGACAGGTGGAACTCATTGACGACGGGCGGGAAGGCGGCGATCGTTTGGACCTGGCCGTTGGGGAAAGTGTATCCCCCCCCCTGGACGACGAAGCCCGGCACCGAGCGGTGGATGAATGAACCGTTGTAGGCGCCCGTGTTGACGTAGTGGAGGAAGTTCGCCACCGTCTGCGGCGCCACGTCCGGGTACAACTGGACGGAGATGTCGCCGAGGTTGGTGTGGAAGACATAGACCGGGTCCTGGCTGCTCTGCGCCCGCGCCGGGGCCGCAGCCCCCAGGGCGAGGAGGCCGAACACAGCCGCCGTGGCCCGAAGGCAGACGTTGACGAGACGGGCAATGCGATGAGACATGCAGCACTTACTCCTGAAGATCAACCCTGGGCGAAGAAGCCACTCGGCGGGAGGATGACGGCAACGATGCTTTATTCTAGCACAAAAAAGTGCGATATTTATGCGAATTCTTTTGGCAAGCCAATCCTTCGGCATGAGGCCGCCAAGCCATTATAACACAGTCTGCCCGGCAAGGCAACAAAAAACGGGCGCGGCGAATGCCGCGCCCGTTTCTGCTCTTCCGGGAGGCGTCTACGGCCCGGCGCTGACGGCGGTAACGCTCCACAAATTGCCCGGTGCGTTGTCGGTGTACGGCCCGTAGCCCGCCACGGTGAAGTTGAACGAGTTGTCCACCCCCCACAGCATCGCCCGGTAGTCCGTGTTCCCCCACAAGATGTGCGATAGCCCGTCGGGACCCGTCGCCACCGACTGCGCGCTCCACAGGTTGTTCGCGCCGTTGTCCGTATATGGCCCGTAGCCCGCCAGGGTGAACGAGAAGTCCGGGGCGACGTTCCAGAACATCGCGCGCCGGTCCGTGTTGCCCCACAAGAGATGCGTCAGGTTGTCCGGGCCGATGGACACGCCCACCGCCGACCACTTGTTCTGGGCCGCGCCATCCGTGTACGGCCCATACCCGGCCAGCGTGAAGGTGAAGTCCGGGTTCACGTCCCAGAGCATGACGCGCCCATCGGCGTTGTTCCAGGCGATGCGGCTGAGGTTGTCCGGCCCCGTCGCCAAAGCCGTGGCCGACCAGAGGTTGCCGGGGTCGCTGCTCACGGAGTTGTCGGTGTAGGGGCCATAGCCTGCCAGCGTGAAGCTGAAGTCCGAGGACACGTTCCAGAGCATGACCCGGTGATCCGTGTTGTTCCACAGCAAGTGGACGGTGTTGTCGGGGCCAACCGAAACGGCGGTGGCGCTCCACTTGTTCTGGGGGGCACCGTCGGTGTACGGCCCGTACCCGGCCAGCGTGAAGGTGCCCGCATCATCTACGGTCCACAGCATGACGCGCCCGTCCGTGTTGTTCCACAGCAGGTGGCTCCTGCCGTCCGGGCCGGTGGCGACGGCGGTGGCGTGCCAGACGTTGCCGGGGGCGTTATCGGTGTACGGCCCGAAGCCGTGGAGGGTGAAGGAGCCGTCGGCGGCGACGCTCCACAGCATGACGCGCGCATCGCTGTTGTTCCACAACAGGTGCGTGTGGCTAGTCGCCATTTCATAGGCACCGATGCTGGGCGGGTTCGGGCGCGTCTTGCCGTCTTTGTCGGTTGTCGGAGCGCCCGTGCTGGTTCCCGCGCCGAGGCAGGGGGAGCCAGCCCGGAGGTGGAGATCGCTAGGGGCGTTGACGAACAGCGGGTCGGCGTTTATGTTGCCCGTCCCGACGTAGCGGCCCTGAATGTCAGAGAAGGAAGCGGCAGCGATATAGCCGCCGTTGCTATAAACCTCGCCACCTGTGTCACCATACACAATGTCATTGGTCAGTATGATCGTGCTACCATTAGTATTGGTGATAGAAACACCGCCGCCCTGTTGGGCGGTGTTATCGGTGACGGTGCAGTTGGCTAACGTGATCATACCATCTAAGACATTATTGCTGTTATCATTTTGGTTCGCAACGCCTCCGACGAGGTTAGTTGCGGTATTTCCGGTAATGGTACAGTTCGTCAACCTAATTGCTGCATGGTATACGAATGATCCGCCGACGATGGTGCTATTGAGGTTAGAAATGCCACCAATGTCGTGTGCCGTGTTGCCGCTGATGGTACAGCCTATCAAGCTGATCGTATCGCTGTTATTGAAGTTGGTAGCACCGATGCCAACGCTGTTGCCGTTAGAGTTTTCGACGCCACCAACACCCACTTGTGCCGTGTTGCCGGTGATCATGCAGTTCGTCAGTATAATCGTGCCGCCAACGTCGGCGGCGTCGGAGTTATCGTTACTGTTGTAGACACCACCAATGTTATGTGCTGTGTTGCCAGTGATGGTGCAACCTGTTAGCTTAATTACGGAGCTACTATTGGAGATTTGGTTATAGTTGTAGACGCCACCAGCGGTTTGTGAGTTGTTTCCGATGACATCGCAATTGGTCAGCGTGATTGCACCACCATTGCTACTGATGTCTATAATGCCGCCGCCAAGTCCTGCGGTATTATTGCTAACGGTGCAGTCGGCCAAGGTAATTGTACCGACATTACCGTCGATGCTGAAAACACCGCCTCCATCTGAAGCTGTATTGTTAGTAAAGACGCAGTTTTGGATGGCAACACTGCTGTTGATAACACATATACCGCCGCCGTCTCCGCTATCTGAATCATCAGAGGTAAATATTGTGTACCCGTTCTTGACCGTCAAGCCGCGAATTACTGCATTGGTCTCGCTGCTATGCAAATAAAAACCGCGATGGTAGGCACTGCTGCTGCCCCCGCAGTCAATAATGGTGCTGGCGGCTCCATGTTGAGACGTGACGGTGAGGCTCTTGCCGCCGAAGTCAATGTCGCGGTTGCCGTCGCCGCTGTAAGTGCCGTCGGCAACAAGGACTGTGTCGCCGCTCTGGGCCGCGTTGACGGCGGTCTGGATGGTGGAATATTGGGATGGCACATTGAAGGTAGCGGCCAAGAGAGGCGAGGCGCAGGCCAGCAGAGCCAGGATGGGCAGGAGCAGCCGGACGGTGGAATGCGAGAGGCGGGAGTGTATGACTTGAGGCGGCAACATTGGTGGACTCCTTATCCGATGTGCGGACGAATGAAAACGGATGCTGTTATCTTTACCTGCATAAATCATGCCAAATGCCGCAATCGCAAGAAATATCGCAAAAAAGGGCGCGATTACTCGCGCCACGGGAGTAGCGTTTGATAAGGCGAGGCTGACGACGAAGCCGCTACGGTTGTAGCACCACGCCAAGCATTGACAGGGAGGAACCTGTATGCTATTATGAGCGATAGGAGCCTGACTGCACCGCGCTCAAAAAGGCCGATGACGCCAGGGAAAACATAGAGGAGAACAGTTGTGCCGTTCACTCTTGGTTTTCGGGGGCGCTAATGAACAACCTTTGTCCCGTGTGCGGCTACGACTTGGGGGAGCCGATGGGGGACGGCCTGATCTGCCGCTGCTGCGGGACGCAGTTCGGCTACCAGGACAGCAGCCGGAGCCATGCGGAACTGAGGGCGGAATGGCTGGCGGCCGGGGCGCGGCGGCACAGCCGGCGTGTGCCGCCGCCCTTCGGATGGTCCGCCCTAAAGCAGTGGGAGGAAGCCGGGCTGGTTCCCGAAGAAGAGTTCGTGAGTGCCTGACCCACAGACAGAAAAAGCCCCTGCCTCGATCTGAGGCAGGGGCTTTCCTGATAACGCTACCGGCCGCCGAAGGTGAGGCTGAGGGCGACCTGCTGCTGCGGGTCCGTGCCGGTGGCGAGGTCCAGGCGCGCGCCGCCGAAGGCCAGCCCCAGCCCGGCGACGAAGCGGCTCTGGTCGTAGCCGCCGCGCAGGGACAGGGTGCGGCCCAGCGGGTACTCGACGCCCAGGTGGACCGAGCGCTTGCCGCCGTTGACGCTGCCCAGGTTGTGCAGCTCGGCGGCGTAGGTGATCTGGTTGAGGGTGGTCAGGCCGCCCAGATCGATCTGCGGCTTCATCTGGAAGGCGAAGTCGCCGGTCGGGATCACGCCCAGCGAGGTGCCGTTGACGACGCGGGGCAGGTGGAAGGTGGGGGACAGCAGGTTGCGGACGACGACCGCGCCCCGGATGTGGTACACGGGGTCGGGGATGGACGTGAAGCCCAGGTCCACGTCGAACTTCTGCTGATGCACCTCTTTGTAGGTCGCGCCGACGATGTTGCCGTTGGGCGCCCCCGTCGTCGGGTCCGTGCCGTTGCTGGTATCGGTCTCGTCGGCCAGGAAGCCCGCCGCCGCGAACGACGCCTGGGTGAAGCGCGGGCTGATGCCGACGGTCCCGAAGGCCACGGGCAGGCTGAAGGGGACGGCGACGTTGGTCAGGCCCAGCGCGCCGTAGCGGGCGTAGACTCGGCCGGTCGGCCCGCTCAGGCCCACAATGGGGATGGCGATGGGCTGCAAATCTACCTTGGCGGCCAGCGTCCCGTAGCCGATCAGGCCGACGTTCTTGACCGAGAAGCCGGCCAGCGGGGCGAGCGAGGCGCTCAGGGTGGCCGGCGACCCCGTTCGGTCGTTCGCCCCGGCGTTCGTGGCGAAGTTGTAGACCTTCTGGAACGAGTCGCGGATGGGGGCCAGCGAGCCGCTGTTGTGGTTGAACTGGTCGCCCAGGTCTTTCAGCCCGTTGGACAGGTCGTTGATCTTGGAAACGTGGACGTTGCTCGTGCGGCCCACGGCGCTCTGGGTCTCGCTGTAGGCGCCCGCCGTGCCGACCGAGGCGGGGTTGAAGGCGGCCGCGCCGACGTCGCCGGAGACGATCAGGTCCGTCCCGCCCATGCCCATCGCGCGGGCGCTGGCCCGGAACTGGGTGCGGTCGAGGTCGGACGGCGTGACCGGCGCGGGCGCCTGGGCGTGGGCGGCCCCGCAGAGCGCAAGCGCGGCAGCCGAGGCGGCGAAGGCGGATAACTCCTGCCGGTGCGTGAGGCCCTTGTGATTCTTCATGGTGGAGTGCTTTCCTGAGTAGTTATCGCTGGTTGGTGTTGTCAGGGCCGAGGGGCTGAACCCCCTCCGCTTGTGCCCTTCCTGTCCCCCCAGAATTGGGGGTTAGGGGGCCGCCTACTGGCTGGCGCTGACAGTGAGCGTGGTGGTATCAAACGTCAGGTGCAGCAGGGTGCCGTTGGGCAGGTCCGGGCTGGTCGCGTTCAGGGTCAGCGTGGCCGTGTTCGGGGTCGGACCGCCGGTGACGATGTTCAGCAGGCTTTGAAGCTGCTGGTCCGTGGTCCGAGCCTGCTGGGCGAGCTGGATCGTGCCCGAATCGGCGAGGTAGCTGCCGTCCGACTGCTCGGTGAAGTGGAGCGGCCCACTGGTCGAAAGCTGCGTCAGAGTGACGCTGCCGCCGGCGTCGGACACGGCCCCGTCCAGGGTGAAGGTCGTCAGCGTGAAGGACGTGGGCAGCCCGGTCCCGTCCAGGGTCACGCGCGGCACCAGGTTGAACATGACCTGTGCGCTCTTGATGTCGGCCAGGCCCACGGGGTTCTGGTTGGGGAAGCTGAACGTGTTGACGTTGGGGTTGGCGCCGTCGCGCGGCTTGAGCACACCTGCCACGGCGGGCGTCGCGGTGCGCGTCACGGCGACCGTGGCGGCCTGCTTGTCCAGCCCGAAGGGGTTGGCGACCTGGACGTTGGGGACGTTCACCTGGGCGGAGTCGAGGTTCTTGACGACGCCGCTGCATCCGGTCAGGACCGGCCCGGCGGCCAGAAGCGCGAGGCCGACGGCGGCGCGCGGCAGAAGGCGAAAACGAAGATTCACAGGATTTCCTCCAAGATTTAAGGGTGACATGTGGCGGACGGGAACATTGGGGATGAGGCGAATAAAGACAATGGGTTCACGCTCAGACCGAAACCATTGTTCCACAAGAACAGCGATTTCCCCAGTGTTTTCCTCAGTCCGGCAGTTGGGAGCCGCCAGGTCAAATTATACAGCAGTATCGGTAGATTTACCAGGTTTCTGTAGGGATGGCCGAAGACAGGGGAGGCAGGAAGCCCATACCATCCGGGCGTACTACACCCAGGCGTTGAGGACGGCGAGGACGAGGAGGCGGGTGACGCCGGACACGCCGCAGCGGGATTGGAGCCGGGCCAGCAGACGCTCGGCGTCCCCGACCGACAGGCCCAGCGCGGGGGCCGCCTCCGCCAGCGGGCGGCCCGCGACCAGCAGCCGCATCAGGGCGCGCTCGGTCGTCGTCAGCGCCACCGCCGCCATGCGCCCTCTCCCCTTCCGCATCAAGGTCACCGTCGTGTTCCGTTCCCCCGTTCAGGCTGACGCCATTGTAGCCGCCGGGCGTGGGCCTGGCCCTGCCCCGCGTCACACCCTGGCTGTGACATCGGGCACGCCCGGCCTGCGGCGTTTCCTTGACAAATCGCCCCCACCCTGCCAGAATGAGGCGGTAATCGGAGAAACAGCATTCACAGGCGAAACAGGAGCGACAGAAACATGACGCAGGAGAAACGGATGGGTGGCGCGGTCATCGGCTACGGAGGCATGTTCAACATGGGCCGGGGGCATCTGAACGGGATGCGCGAGGCCGGAATCGCCCCGACCGCCGTCTGCGACATTGACCCGCCTCGCCTCGACGCCGCCCAGGCCGACTTCCCCGGCATCCGCACCTATGCCGACGCGGGCGCGCTGCTGGCCGACGGCGACGTCACCCTCGTCACCCTGGTCACGCCGCACGACACCCACGCGCCGCTCGCCCTCCAGGCATTGAACGCCGGCAAGTCGGTGATCTGCGAGAAGCCGATGTGCCTGGCCGCGCGGGAGGCGACCGACATGATCGCGGCGGCGAAGGCGAACGGCGTCATGCTGTCCGTCTACCACAACCGGCGTCACGACGGCGACTTCCAGGCGCTGAAAGAGGCCGTCGTCGAAAAGGGGCTGATCGGCGACGTGTTCTCCATCCAGGCGGGCTTCGCGGGCTACGGCCACCCCGGCCACTGGTGGCGCTCGGACAAGGCGGTTTCGGGCGGCGCGTTCTACGACTGGGGGGCGCACTTCCTGGACTGGATTCTGAACCTGATGCCGGGCCGCAAAGTCGTCAGCGTCTCGGGCTACTTCCACAAGCGCGTCTGGCATGACGTTTCCAACGAAGACCACGTCCAGGCCGTCCTGCGGTTCGACGACGGCGCACACGCCGACCTGTCCTTCAGCCAGATTTCGGCCCTGCCCATGCCGCGCTGGCGCATTCAAGGCACGAAAGGCGGGATATTAGATGACGGCAGCGTCAAAGACGGCATGAAGCTGTTCACGTTCCTGGACGGCATCAAGATGTCGGGCGAGATTCGCAACAAAGGCAGCCAGTGGGACAAATACTACCGAGACATCTACGCCCACCTGACCGCAGGCGCCCCGTTGGACGTGACCCCCGAACAGGCCCGCCGCGTCATCGCCGTCATGGAAGCGGCGGAAAAATCCTCTAAGAGCGGCCAAGCCGAGCCGGTGCCGTATGAGTGAGAAGTTGAAAGAAAAGAGCAAGTAAAAGGAACGTATAGGATCATCTATGATTGTAATCCTATGGGTGTGTTCCTGGGCGTGTATCTGTTTGACCATTCGCTATCTCGTTCGACTTCACTGTGCTCTCTGGCTTGCTGCCGTTATCAGCATTCCTATCGGCTTTGCCGTTACTTTCCTCATCATGGGTCTTCTTGGAAGTCTTTTGGGAGTGATTGTCAAGAGATCAAAATCTGCGAAGTTTGCCGCCGGAGGAAAATCGCTTCATGGGGAGCATAATCTGATCGAAGGCGTGATCTTCCCTGTAATAGTTGCAGCTGTCTTGACTCTCATAGCTGCCCCTAGGTTTTTCGCCAAGTAGTATAGACCGATGAAAGACAGGCTCAACGAATGACCATCACACTGACGCCCGAAATTGAGCGCGCCCTGACGGCACGGGCCGCACAGCAGTGCACGACGCCCGAACTGCTGGCGCTCCATGACCTGCGGGGGCTTTACGTCGAGGACGCACAGGCCAATGGGACGCTCAAAATCGGGGCTGACCTGCTGGCTTTGTGGGAACAAGAAGGCGCGTTTCTGCCGCGCGAAGACCTCCCCGACAGCCCCACTTTGGCGCGGCAGATTCGGGAACAGGTGCAACAGGTTCGGAAGCAGGAACGGGGCCACGCTGATGTTGCCGCCCTGCGCTTGTGATGCGGCTTCGCGGGTGGTAACATCATGCACGAGATGATCAAGCGGGACGGCAACGTCCTCATCGGGCAGGTGATGAAGATGCAGACGGTCCGCAACTCCAACGTGGTGGACCTGGTGGAGATATTGTGGGTGGAACACGGCATGATTCGATTGCGCTTCATGGAGCGCAGCCGCCGGCCCGTGGTCTGGGTGCCCATTGACAGCATCCTGGAGCTGCGCGAGACGGACGAGAACCTGCGGTAGCGCCCAGGGCTGAACCCCTGAGCTTTAACAGAGCAACTCCCCGCCTTTCACTCCGCTACGGAGCGGAGCGACTAGGAGGCGCGGGCAGAAGAGCGAAGAGAAGCCCTATGCCGACGGCATTGCGCCCGCGCAGGCGGGGGATTGCGCTTCTAAAGCCCTGCCGTTCAGGGCAGGGTACGAGGCCCCATGAACATCGTCGCCATTTCGGGGAGCCTGCGCGCGGCCTCGACCAACACGGCCCTGGTGCGCGCCGCCGCCGCCCTGGCCCCGGAAGGCATGAACGTGGCGGTCTATGACGGCCTGGGCGGGCTGCCGCACTTCAGCCCGGAACTCGACGGGGAGGACGCGCCCGCCGCCGTCCGAAGCCTGCGCGGGCTGCTGGACGGGGCTGACGGCGCGCTGATCTGCACGCCCGAGTACGCCTTCGGGATTCCGGGGAGCCTGAAGAACGCCCTGGACTGGCTGGTCACGTCGGGCGAACTGTGGCGCCTCCCGGTCGTCGCCCTCAGCGCTTCCCCATCCGCCCTGGGCGGCGAAAAGGCGCATGCGGCGCTCCTGCTGACGCTGTCCGCCCTGGAAGCCCAGGTCGTCGCCGACGGGTCGCTGCTGGTCCCGTTCGTCACCACGAAGGTAAGCAAGAGCGGCGAGGTGACGGACCCGGCCACCGCGCAGGCGTTGCGGGCCTCTCTGGGCGCACTAAGACGGGCGGTGGAGGCGCATAAGGCGGAGGGTTAAGAGCCACGCACTGAAGTGCGAGGCTCGGAAGTGCCCGCCGTCCAGGGGACGCAAGAGGCAGAGGCCGTTGCTACAGGGCGTCCCCTGGACGCTGGGAACTTGACAGCCTCGGATTTCAATCCGTGGCAGAGCTAGGCATACCATGAGAATCACCGTCACGCTGGCGCGTCAGTTCGGCTCCGGCGGCTCGTACCTGGGGCGTCTACTGGCCGACAACCTGCAAATCCGGTGCCTGGACCGGGAGATCGTCAGCCACGCCGCCCGGCAGTTGTCGGTGGACGAGGCGGAGATGGCCGCGCGGGAGGAGCGGGGGACGCCGTTCTGGGAGCGGATGCTCCGGGGCATCACGGCCAGCCCGCCCGAAGCGCTGTACCACGCTCCGGCGGTCCTGTCCGTTTCGGACCGGGAGATCTTCGAGGCCGAAACCGAGGTGATGAAGGCCATCGCGGCGCAGGAGGACTGCGTGATCGTCGGGCGCATCGCCGCCCACGTCCTGCCCCCCCATCCGGGCATGGTGAACGTCTTCCTCCACGCACCCCTGAGCTTCCGCATCCCGCGCGTGCGGGAACACTACGGGGCGGGGGACGAGGCCGGGGCGCGCGCCATGATCGCCCGGTCGGACGGGACGCGCGAGCGGTTCATCCGCCAGATGATCGGCCGGGAAGAGGACGACGCCCGGAACTACCACCTGTGCCTGGACACGAGTTCGCTGCCGCTGCCCGAGATCGCGGACCTGATGACCGATTTCGTCCGTCGCCGGACGGTGGAGGCCGGGTGAACAATGACCATGAGACCGCCGATCCCCGTCCTGGAAACGCCCCGCCTGCGGCTGAGGCCCCTGCGGCTGGCGGACGCGCCGCAGTGTCAAGAGTTGTTCCCGCACTGGGAGGTCGTGGAGTTCATGGCGGCGGCGATCCCGTGGCCGTACCCCGACGACGGCGCACAGACATATCTGGAAAGCGTCCTGCCGAAGATGGCGGCGGGCCGGGAGTACGATTGGGCGATTACTTTGAAGGCCACGAACGACGACCTGCTGGTCGGAATCATCAGCCTGTACCCCGAGGGGGAAGACAGCCGGGGCTTCTGGCTCGCCCGCGCCTACCACAATCGGGGGCTGATGACGGAAGCGATGTCGGCGATTAACGACTTCGCTTTCTTCGAGTTGGGGATGCCGCACCTCACGCTGAACAACGCGGAACCCAACACAGCGTCCCACCGGCTCAAGGAGATTTCGGGGGCGAAGATCGTGGAGATCAACGACGACGTGCCCTACGTCGGGGGCCGCTTCCGCCAGATCCGCTGGCGCCTGACGCGCGAGGATTGGGAGGCCCACCGGTCGCTCCTATGAACCGTGCGGCATGACCGCGTGGGATACATGCTGCAATGGGTGAAGAGGGGGCACGGCGTCAACCGCACCCCCTCAGTTCACACTTTGACCTAATCAGTCGGGTGAGCGGCTGACGGGGCATCCTCGATCAATATCCCTAGTGGACTCAGCGGCCCGATCGGGATCAGATCGAATTCCAGTAGATTCGCCTGACAAAGCGGCGTTGCTTGCAGCAGCGCGGCTGCTTCATCGGCAGTTGCCGTCGTCATCACGAGGACGACGCTGAGGTGATCCTGACGAAGCCAGAATTGATCCATTTTCCCGTCCAGATACAGGCGGAGCAGGGCCGGGGCTTGTTTCGGCACGAACATCTGAGACTGCTCGGGGGTGAGTGGGCCTCCCGGAAAGTTGCCGACTGCGAGATATTTGGTCGAACCGGCGGACGATGCTGATGACATGGGAACCTCTAATGGTTTGGTTGACGACAAAGGGGTGAGCCGACATGCTCCCCCTTTTCAAGCTGCTTTTTTAATATGCTAACAGCATACAATCAGCTTACTGATAATATATTACCATAAACAATCGCCTTCAATCAAGGACTTCTGAAAAATGGCCGACCGCGATTACCGGCAGCGAGGCTCATACCGCGTCAAACGTCTTTATCACACCTTGCGCGCCCGCGTCGACGAGGCGCTTGCGCCGCTGGGTCTCTCCATGGCGCAGTACGGCGCGATGACTGTCCTGGAGGGTGAGGAAAGCCTCTCCAACACTTCCCTGGCGCGCTTGAACTTCGTCACGCCTCAAACCATGCTGCGGATCGTCAGCACACTTCAAGTCAGCGGACTCATTGAGCGTGACTCCTCCGGTGCAAGCCGGTCGAGTCAGCTCAAACTCTCCGAGCAGGGGCGGCAGACACTCGCCGAGGCGCATACTTTTGTGATGGAGATCGAGCAGCAGATGCTGGGCGCACTCACTCCCGAGGAGGTCGCGGCATTCATGCAGAGCCTCCACCGCAGTTCAGATGCTCTTATCAGCTAGAGTTGTACCGCACGGAATGCTATAAACCCATGAACACCCCCAAACCCGTCCGTCTTGCCATGTGGTCCGGGCCGCGCAACATCTCCACGGCGATGATGCGCGCCTGGGGCAGCCGGCCCGACACGTTCGTCTGTGACGAGCCGCTGTACGCGCACTATTTACAGGCGACGGGCCGCGATCACCCCGGCGCCGAGGAGGTCATCGCGGCGGGCGAGACCGACTGGCGCAAGGCGGCCGCATGGCTGGCCGGTCCGGTCCCGGAGGGCAAAGCCATCTTCTACCAAAAGCACATGACCCATCATTTGCTGCCGTCTATGGGCCGGGACTGGCTGGGCGGCCTGGCGCACGGCTTTCTGATCCGCGAGCCGGGCGAGGTGATCACGTCGTACCTCAAAAAGAGCCACGACCCGACGTTCGAGGATTTGGGGTTCGGGCAGCAGGCCGAGATCTTCGAGTGGGTGCGCGCGCAGACGGGTGCGACGCCGCCCGTGCTGGACGCGCGGGACGTGCTGGACCACCCCGAGGCGGCCCTGCGGCGGCTGTGCGAGAGGCTGGGCGTCCCGTTCCTGCCGGCCATGCTCTCCTGGGCGCCGGGACTGCGGGCGACGGACGGCGTGTGGGCGCGTCACTGGTATCCCGAAGTGGAGACCTCGACCGGCTTCCACCCCTACCGGGCCAAGCCGGACGCCGTGCCCGACCGGCTGCGGGGGGTCTATCAGCAGTGCCGGGACGCTTATGAACGGCTTTATGCCTATCGCATCCAGCCGCCAGCAGAGGAGACAGCGAGCGAATGAAGCAGCAGTTCCACGAGCAGAACCACGATCTCCTGGTCAACATCAACGGGCGGCTGGTCCACCGGGATGGGGCGGGCGTCAGCCCGTTCGACTCGGTCGTGCAGGGCGGCGACGCCGTCTGGGAGGGCCTGCGGCTCTACGGCGGGCGCATCTTTCGGCTCCACGAACACCTGGACCGGCTGCGCGACTCGGCCCTGGCCCTGGCCTTCCGCGAGATTCCCCCGCGTGAGCATCTTGTCGAGGAGATCCGGAAGACGCTGGCGGCCAACGACATGACTGACGGCGTCCACATCCGCCTGACGCTGACGCGCGGGGTCAAGATCACGTCCGGCATGGACCCGCGCCTGAACACGGCGGGGCCGACCCTGATCGTGCTGGCCGAGCACAAGCCGCCGGTCTACGACAAGAGCGGGCTGTCACTCGTCACCAGCAGCGTCCGGCGGTCCGGGCCGGATACGCTTGACCCGAAGATCCACCACAACAACCTGCTGACGTCCATCCTGGCGAAGATCGAGGCCAACGTGGCGGGAGCCGACGACGCGCTCATGCTGGACGCGCGCGGCTTCGTCGCCGAGACCAACGCCACCCACGTCTTCCTGGTCGGTCGGGGCCGGGTGCAGACGCCGCGCGCCGTCGCCTGCCCCGAGGGCATCACGCGCGCCGTCGTGCTCGAACTCTGCGCCGCCCACGGCATCCCCCACGCCGAGGCCGACCTGTCGCTGACGGACTTCTACCGGGCCGACGAGATGTTCTGCACGGGAACGATGGGCGAGCTGGCCGCCGTGACGCGGCTCGACGGGCGGCCCATCGGCAGCGGCGAAGCCGGCCCGATGACGGGCCGCCTCAGCGCCCTGTTCGCCCAGCGCACGGCGTCCGAGGGCGTCGCGGTGGTCTAGCCCCCCGGCCCCCAATCCTGGGGGAGTAGGAGAAGGGGGCGCGATTCCTCGCGCCCCTACGGGTATTTCCTCTGGCTCCCCCAGGATTGGGGGCCGGGGGGC
>CAXTWM010000083.1:0-5450 GCA_964247915.1 uncultured Armatimonadales bacterium
AGGCCGCCCCCCCCGCGCCCGCCGACCTGTCCCGCGCCAAGCGCTTCCTGATCGGCTCCTACGCCCTCCGCCACGAGCGCCTCGAAGACCGCGCCGCCCTGCTCGGCACGGCGGAACTGTCCGCGCCGGACGGCTACCGTCTGGACACGGACTACGCCAAATACGTCAACGCCGTTTCCGCCGCCGACGTGCAGCGCGTCGCCGCCAAATACTTCGTCCACCCCGTCATCTCCACCGTCGAGCCGGCGGCCAAGAGCGCCGGCAGCGAAAAGGCGCAGGGCGGCTAGTCAGCATGGCCGTGTGCGAATACTGCCGACAGGAGATGAACAACCACTCTTCCTGCCATTGGGATACCGTTCTCATCAAGCGCCAGCCCTTCCCACGCCTGCGCTACGGGCAGGAAACGCGCTACGGCAACCACCAGCCGGACTACTGGCAGGTTTTCGACGACTTCTGCCCAGACTGCTCCGTTTCTGTCGGCGGCCTGCATCACTTCGGCTGCGATTGGGAGCAGTGCCCGCGTTGCGGCGGCCAACAAATCGGCTGCGACTGCGGCAGGAAGCATTATGAGCAACGCGACTGACGTAATTGTAACCCGCCCAGCCGGGCCGCCCGATGGCCCGGCTCTTTTCCTTTTGGCCCGCGCCTTCGCCACCTCGTTCGCCGTGGAGCGGGCGGCGTTTGAGCAGACGTTCGCCGAACTGCTCACGCAGCCCGACGCCTTTCTGGCCGTGGCGGAGGCGGACGGGGAGGTCGCGGGCTATGTCCTCGGCTTCGACCACCTGACGTTCTTTGCCAACGGGCGCGTGGCGTGGGTGGAGGAGATCACGGTGAGCGAGCCGTTCCGGCGGCGGGGCATCGGGCGGCTTCTGATGGAGGCGTTCGAGGCGTGGGCGGCGGGGCGGGAGGCAAAGATGATCGCGCTGGCAACGCGGCGGGCGGCGGACTTTTACGCGGCGCTGGGGTACGAGGAGTCGGCGGCCTACTTACATAAGAGGCTGTAAAATGGTATTGGATGTAATACTGTTTCATGGTACAATGTTCCCATGCGTCTTTTTCAGATCGTCATCGACACGAACGTCCTGATTGCCGCTCTGCGTTCTAACCGGGGTGCAGCATTTTTACTGCTTTCCCTGATTGGGTTAAGTCCAAAGTTTCAGATAAACCTATCCGTGCCCCTTGTAATGGAGTATGAGGATGTCGCGTTACGTCCTGATATGCTCCCCGCACTGACGCTACAAGACATCGAAGACACACTGAACTTTCTGTGTGATAGCGGCAGTCACCATGAGATATTTTTCCTATGGCGGCCTTTCCTGAGAGACCCAAAGGATGACATGGTACTGGAACTCGCTGTCGAGGCGCAGTGTGACTACATCGTCACGTTCAACCAAAAGGATTTTGTCGGCGTTGAGCAGTTTGGGCTGGAAGCGTTAACGCCGTACCAATTTCTGCAAAAGATTGGAGAGTTACCATGAGTGTGATCAGTCTACGTCTGCCGGAGTCTTTGCACAAGCAGCTCCGCGAAGTCGCCAAAAAAGAGGGCGTCTCCATCAACCAGATCGCCGCCTCGGCCCTGTCGGAGAAGATGGCGGCGTGGGCGACGAGCGATTACTTGAAGGAGCGAGCGGCGCGGGGCAGCCGCGAAAAGTTTGACGCGGTTTTGGCGAAGGTGCCGAGCGCGCCGCCGGACCCAGGAGACACGGCGGTGTAGAGGTGCAGAAACGCCCGGCCTTTCGACAGGAGCGCGGCGGACGCCATAATGGGCGAAAGCGTGTGAGGTATCCCCATGACCGAGGTAGACACGGAGCGGCGGCGTCTGCTGCTGGCAGGCATGGCGGGAGCGGCGGGGCTGCTGGCGGGGCACTCCCTCGCCGCCTCGGCGACGCCGAAAGTGCCCACCGTGCCCAAGCGGGTCTTCGCGCACTACATGGTCTGCTGCCCCACGGCGGGCGGCGGGGCGACCGTGGCGGACTACAAGAACGAGATCCGGGAAGCGCAGACGCGGGGACTGGACGGGTTCGCGCTGAACTGCGGCGGCTGGGACAAGGGCGGCGGGGCCGCCTACAAGCCGCGCTGCGTCCAGATATACGAGGCCGCCCGGCAGCTAGGCACGGGCTTCCAGCTTTTCGTCTCGATGGACTACTGCTGCGGCAACGGGCTGGACGAGACGCGCGACGCCGTGGAGACGTTCCGCGACCACCCGAACCAGTTCCGGGTCGGCGGCCGGCCCGTCCTGTCCACGTTCGGCGGCGAAAGCCGCGACCCCAAAACGGGGCAGGAGAAGATCGCCCTGGTCCACCGCCTGGGCGGGTTCTTCGTCCCCTACTTCTTCCCGACAACGTACCAGGAACACCCGAGCGCCGCTGATGTGGCGCAGCTTGTGAGCGATTACGCGGACCTGGACGGCTACTTCTACTTCGGCGCGTCCGGCGACGGGGACTCGATCACCCGGTCGAACGGGCGTCTGGCCCAGGCATGGCGCGCGGCGGGCAAGGTCTTCATGGCCGACGTCGTCCCCTATTACCGCTCTTTCGGGCGGCTGAACGAGACGCGCGGGTTCACGAGCATGGCGCAGGAGTGGGAAGGCGCGATCCGGGACGGGGCCGACTGGGTGGAGATCACGACCTGGAACGACTGGGCGGAGAAGACCTACGTCGCCCCGTTCGGACCGCCCCGAGTGACGAAGATCGGGGACGGGAACGACCCCGGCTACGGGCCGATCAACTACGCGCATGTGGCCTACCTCGACGCCAGCCGTTACTACATAGACTGGTTCAAGACCGGCAGGCAGCCCCGGATCACGCAGGACCGGCTGTTCTACTTCTACCGCACGGAGCCGAAAGCCGCGTCGGGCAAGCAGTTCGCCTCCAAAGAAGCGGAGCGCGGCCTGAAGGCGATCAGCGGCGCGGACGGGCTGGAAGACAGCGTCTTCGTCACCTGCTTCCTGACCAAGCCGGCACGACTGACGATCCACAGCGGCGGCACGGCCCACACGTTTGTCGTCCCCGCAGGCGTCCAGCACGTTTCGGTGCCGTTCGCGCTGGGCGCGCAGCGGTTCACGCTGACCCGCAGCGGCCATGTGGTGAAGGAGAAGACCGGCGAACACGAGATCGCGGACCGCCAGGGCGAGACGCGCTACAACTACTTTGCAGGAGAAGCATAGGAAGATCAAGAACTGTCATTCGTCGGGAGAGGAGTGTTCCCTGGTGAGTCCATTCTTTGCGCCGCCTGCCCGGAAGTCCGACACGAAACGCGCCCTGCTGATCGCGGGTATCGCCCTGATCTGCCTGTCTCTGGCGGTGTTCCTTGCCATCCTCGCGGTGCGGGCCTTTCTGCGCCGCCAGGCCATCGCGCAGGAGCGGCAGACGAGGAACGTGTACGGGGAGCCTCTTCTGAGCGGCCCCCTGGTTGACGGCGGGCCGACCTTTGGGCCTGGCCCCTACGCGGACCTGGAAACGACCGATCACGGCTGGCAGTGGCCGGCGGGCGCGGACCAGAAGGACCCGAAGACGCCGCACTACGTTTTCATCGCCGTCCACAACAAGAGCGATCAGGCGTGGAACGGCGTCGAGGCGGAACTGGCCGTTTATGACCGGCGCGAGCACTATCTCCGCCAGGAGCCGTGCAGCTTCGGCAGCCTGGCGGCGGGGGAGACGCGGCAGCAGTCGTTCGGCCCGACCGAGCCGCAGGACTATGACTACCAAATCGTCGGGTACAAAGGGCACCCCTGAACAACAGAAAAACGTCGTTGCTGAGGGGAACGCCTAATACGCTCTATTCCACGGGTTCACTTTGGAAGCGAACAAGACCGACCTGACGACTAACCAGGGTATCAAGGACTTCGTTAAAGCCGTCCGTATTTTTTACCACCCGTAGCTGGGGCGTGAGTGGTATAATCTTCAAAGAAGAGCGGTCACTATGACCATTACATTAAACCCACAAGTCGAGATAAGACTGCTGGAAAAGGCACAGCGGGAAGGGCAGGACCCAGACGCACTTGCGAATGATGCCCTGTTGGATTTCCTTTCGGCGGATAATCCGGATGCTACAAACCAGCCCACTTCCCTTATCCTGCCGTCGGAACGGCCGGGCGAAGACCCGCGCATGGCGATCCTGCGGGAGATAGACGCGCGTTTTCAGTTCATGAACCCGAAGCCGAGCGGGCGCGATTTTCTGCGCGAAGGCCGTGACGGGGGAATGTACGGAGGATAGGCCGCCGGTCAAGCCGTGCGGCATAATGCCTGAGCAGGAGCAATTGCAATGACCATCACTCTCGACCCGGATATGGAAGCCCGACTGCGGGAGAAAGCACTGCGCGAAGGCCAAGAGCCGGACGTCGTCGCCAAGATGCTGCTGGCCGATGTCCTGGATGCTGACGCCAGGGAGCATCAAGAATCCGTCGCGGCCATTCGCGAAGCCTTAGAGTCGGGACCTGGAAAACCGATCGAACAGTATATTGCGGAGCAAAGGGCAAAGCACGGCTACCCCGACTCATGGCCGCAACGAGGCGTTGCGAAAGAGACCGCTCCCGGCGTGTTCGTTGACAGCGAATGAGACAAGAACAGCCGTCTGACGGCCATTACAATGTCGAGTTCTCGGAACCACTCGAGGCGGACCTTGACGCCTGCTTTTTGAGGCTGTCCCGCATCTCGCCGGAAGCCGCGCGACGCTGGCAGGTTGGCATTCTGGATGCCTGCTTCTCACTCTCCCTGTTTCCGCGCCGCTGTCCAGCCGCACCGGAAGCGCCATCCTTCGGTCGTGAAGTACGCCAGTTGCTTTATCGCCAGGGCCGCAGCGTCTATCGTATTCTGTACACCATCTTTGACGCGACGGAAGACTCTTCCGGCGTGGTACGCATCCTGCGTGTTCGGCGGGGCGCACGTCAGGAGGCCGATGCAGATGGTGAATCCTGAGCGTCCGCATGAGACGACGCTGCGGTTTTTAGCGGAGCCGACGGACATGAACTTTGGCGGCAAGGTGCATGGCGGGGCGGTGATGAAGTGGATTGACCAGGCGGGGTACGCCTGCGCGGTCGGGTGGAGCGGGCGCTACTGCGTCACGCTGTATGTCGGCGGCATCCGGTTCTATCAGCCGATCTTGATCGGGAACATGGTGGAGGTGCGGGCGCGGGTCATCTACACGGGCCGAACCAGCATGCACGTCGCCGTGGACGTGAGCGCGGGCGACCCGCGCGACGGTCAGTTCCGGGGAACGACGCACTGCATCATCGTCTTTGTCGCCGTGGACGAGGAAGGCAGGCCGGTCGCGGTGACGCCGTGGGAGCCTCGCACGGAGGAAGAAAAGGCGATGGAGCGGTACGCGGTCCGGCTGATGGAGCTGCGGCGGGCCATCGAGGACGAGATGCAGCCCCACCGGGCGTGACGATGGAAAAGGGCCCCGCCCGGGGCGCCGGGGCGGGCGGCGCTCGCCGGGGGGTGGGGGCCCGG
>CAXTWM010000083.1:5460-15664 GCA_964247915.1 uncultured Armatimonadales bacterium
CCCCGCTGGCCGCCTCTCCCCCCCCCCGGGGGGTTCGTTTCAAACGCGCCCGGGCGTTGGGCGCGGGCCTTTCCGCTTCTCCCGTGTGTCATAGCACCGGGAGCGGCTTACCAGCCGGACGTGCCCGGCTCGCCTTTGAAGGGGCCAGCGATGTCCGAGGTGATCCAGCCGCCGTAGAACTCGCCGGGCTGGGGCGTTACGCGCTCGCCGTCCACCGTGCAGGCGTCCATGAGGCCGGGGTAAAGCGCGATGTAGTTTTGGAGCGCGGCGAAGGCGGGTGTGGGATTTGGGTAATACCAAGCAGCGGACGGTGCCTGCTTGCCGTCCACTTCGATCGTGTAGTAGCCCGCCGTGCCCTTCCATTCGCAATAGGACTGGCCCGAGGCGGGGGTGAAGCATTCCAGGCGGACGTCCTCGGGCGGCAGGTAGTAGACGGGCGGGTGGCTGGTTTCGAGGACGCGCTTGGCGCGGCGCGTGTCGGCAATGACTTCGCCGTTGAAGACGACTAGGATGTGTCTGTCGGTGTCTTCGAGGCGCGGCGGGCGCGGGTAGTCCCAGACGGATTCTTGTCCGGGAATGGGTTCAAGGCGGCGGGTGTTCATAGGAGTGGTAACAGAGGGGCAGTGGAAGCCGTTCCGCTGGGGAGACACACATGGCGGCGAAACCGGCGATACTGGCGGTGGATGACGACGCGGACGTGCTGCGCCTCGTCAAGAGCGATCTGCGGCGTCAGTACGGGAAGGACTACCGGATACTGAGCGCCGAGGGCGGCCAGCCCGCGCTGGACGCGCTCGCACAGCTCCAGGAGCGCGACGAGCCGGTGGCCCTGCTGGTCGTGGACCAGCGGATGCCGGGCATGGGCGGCGTGGACTTCTTGGAGAAGGCCATCCAAATCTACCCGGACTGCAAGCGCGTCCTGTTGACGGCCTACGCGGACACCGAGGCGGCCATCAAGGCGATCAACACGGTCAAGATAGACTACTACCTGCTCAAGCCCTGGGACCCGCCCGAGGAGCAGTTGTACCCGATCCTGGACGACCTGCTGGACGACTGGAAGGCGAACTACCGCGCCCCTTATGGGGGCATCCGCGTGGTCGGCAACCGGTGGTCGTCGGACTCGCACCGGGTCAAGGACTTCCTGGCCCGCAACCACGTCCCCTACCAGTGGGAGGACATCGAGGCGGACGGCGAGGCGTGCAGCCTGTATGAAGGCGCGGACGCCCCCGCCCTGCCCCTGGTCATCTTCACGGACGGCGAAAAGCTGTCCGACCCGGACAACGCGACCCTGGCCGCGAAGGTCGGCCTGAAGACGACGGCGGAGCAGCCGTTTTACGACCTGGTCATCGTCGGCGGCGGCCCGGCGGGGCTGGCGGCGGCGGTCTACGGGGCGTCCGAGGGGCTGAAGACGCTGATGGTGGAGCGCGAGGCGCCGGGCGGTCAGGCGGGGACGAGTTCCCGGATCGAGAACTACCTGGGCTTCCCGACGGGCCTGAGCGGGGCGGACCTGGCGCGTCGGGCGGTGACGCAGGCGCAGCGGTTCGGGGTCGAGATTCTGTCGCAGGAGGTGACCGGCCTGCGCCTCCAGGACCAGTACCGCATCCTGACGCTGGCCGACGGGGCCGAGGTGAGCTGCCACGCGCTGCTGATCGCGACCGGCGTCTCGTACCGCAAGCTGGACGTGCCGGGCCTGGACAGGCTGACCGGGGCCGGCGTCTACTACGGCGCGGCCATGACCGAGGCGCTGTCGTGCAAAGATGACGACGTGTACCTGGTCGGCGGGGCGAACTCGGCGGGGCAGGCCGCGCTGTACTTCGCCAAGTACGCCCGCTGCGTCACGCTGATCGTCCGGGGGGACTCGCTGGAAAAGGGCATGTCGCAGTACCTGGTGGACGAGATCCGGGCGCAGCCGACGGTCCGGGTCTGGCTGAACGCGCAGGTGACGGCGGTGGAGGGCGAGACGCAGCTGGAGCGGATCACGATCCTGCACTCGGACACGGGCGAGAGCGAGGTCGTCCCGAGCAAGGCCGTCTTCATCTTCATCGGCGCGCAGCCGCGCACGGACTGGCTGGAGGGGGTGGTGAAGCGGGACGCCAAAGGCTTCATCCTGGCCGGGCCGAACCTGATGGAGAACGGCAAGCGCCCCAAAGACTGGCCGCTGGACCGCGACCCGTTTCTGCTCGAATCGAGCGTCCCCGGCGTCTTCGTGGCGGGCGACGTTCTGCACGACTCGGTCAAGCGGGTCGCCTCGGCGGTCGGCGGCGGGGCCATCGCCGTGCAGTTCGTCCACCAGTATTTGGCGAAAGTGCGGTGACCCCATGAGCGCCGAGACGAGGCATGAGAACCTGTTCCCCACGCTCTCCGAAGAGGGCATCCGGTGCCTGCTCCCGCTCGGAGTTGAGATCACTCTGGCGCAGGGCGAGGCGCTGTTCTCGCAGGGGGAGCCGGAGCATGAGTTCTATGTCATCCTGGAAGGCAGCCTGAAAGTCACCCGGAAGATCGCGGGCGAGGACGCGCTCCTGGTCGTGCATGGGCCGGGGGAATACAGCGGCGCGCTGTCCATGTTCACCGGGGAGCCTTCCATCGCGACCGGCCGCGCGACGGCCCTGACGCGCGCCCTGCGGCTCCAGGCCGCCGACTTCAAGAACATCATCGTCGCCTGCCCGGCCGTCGCGGGCGACATCCTCGCCGTGATGGCGCACCGGCGGCCCGAGGCGGACGCACTCGTGCAGCAGCGCGAGAAGATGGCCGCCCTGGGGAAGCTCTCGGCGGGGCTGGCGCACGAGCTGAACAACCCGGCCTCGGCGGCGCGGCGGGCCGCCGCCCGCCTGCGCGAGTCGCTGGTGACGCTGCAGCGGTCCGCCTTCGAGCTGGGCGAGCGGCACCTGTCGGACGCGCAGAAGGAGCTGCTGCTGGGGGTGCAGGGCGCGGCGGAGTCGCCCGGCCTGGGCGCCCTGGCTCAGAGCGAGCGGGAGGACGCGCTGGCGGACTGGATGGACGCCCGCGACATCCCCGAAGGCTGCGCGCTGGCCGGGTCTCTGGCGGAAGGCGGGCTGACCGAGGAGACGCTGGAAACGCTGGCGGCGGCCTTGCCCGACCCCGCCGCGCTGGCGGCCAGCCTGGCCTGGCTGGGGTCCAGCCTGGACGCGGTGGCCCTGCTGCGGACGACCGAGCAGAGCGCGGACCGCATCTCCGACCTGGTGACGGCCATCAAAGCCTACTCGTACATGGACCAGACCCCGTCGCAGGAGGTGGACGTGCGCGCGTCCCTGGAAACGACGCTGACGATCCTGCGCTTCAAGTGGAAAGGCGGCGTCGAGGTCGTCCGCGACTACGCGCCCGACCTGCCCCCTATCACCGCCTACGGGAGCGAACTGAACCAGGTCTGGACCAACCTCATAGACAACGCCATTGATGCTCTCGGCGGCCAAGGACATCTGTTCGTGCGGACGGCGCGGGAGGACGACGGGGTCCTGGTCGAGATCGGCGACGACGGGCCGGGCATCCCCGAAGACGTCCAGGGCCACATCTGGGAGCCGTTCTTCACGACCAAGGGCGTCGGCGAGGGGACGGGGCTGGGCCTGGACACCGCCTACCGGATCGTCGTCGCCCGGCACCACGGCGACATCCGCGTCCTTTCCGAGCCGGGGAACACGCGCTTCCAGGTGCGCCTGCCGATCGCCGGCGCAAAAGGGAAACAGGCCACGCCTTAACAGGAGAAACACCCATGCCCACCCTCACGATCCGGCCCCCGTCGCGGGAGACAGCCCTCCTGCTCACCGCATTCATCAACCGCCCGAACGGCGCCCTCCACCTGGAAGCGATCTGCCGCAGCGGGAGGGTCCACGTCATCGCCCCCGAGGGCACCGAAGATGAAGACATCGCGAAGGCCGTGCGGGCGTTCGCCGACGAGACGAACGACCAGTTCTCGACGCCCGACCAGATCGCCGCCGCGCGGGAGGTCGCCGAAAGGCTGCCAAAATATATGAGCTGGGAGTGAGTCACTCGGCGTAAGTCATCCGGCACAAGGAGAACACAATCATGGCGACAGAATGCACGCACCTGGACCAGATCCGGGATGTCACGCCGCGCACGCCGCAGGGCTGCGAGGAATGTCTGAAAATGGGGGACTCCTGGGTCCACCTGAGACTCTGCCTGGAATGCGGCCACGTCGGCTGCTGCGACTCGTCCAAGAACAAGCACGCGACCAAGCACTTCCACGGCACCCAGCACCCGATCATGCAGTCGTTCCAGCCCGGCGAAGACTGGCGCTGGTGCTACGTTGACGAGATGGAGGTCTAGCCCCATGAAGGCCATTCGAGTCCATGAGTTCGGCGGGCCGGAGGCGCTGCGCCTCGAAGAGATCGCCGAGCCGCAGCCGGGTCCGGGGCAGGTGCTGGTGGCGGTGGCGGCGGTCGGCGTCAACCCCGTGGACGCCTACATCCGTTCGGGCGGCTACGGCAAGCGTCCCCTCCCCTACACGCCCGGCTCGGACGCGGCGGGAACGGTGGAGGCGGTCGGCGAGGGCGTCACTTCGGTCAAACCCGGCGACCGCGCGTACCTGGCGGGGACTCTCACCGGGGCATATGCCGAGAAGGCTCTGTGCCGGGCGTCCCAGGTGCGCCCCCTGCCCGCCCGGCTGTCGTTCGCGCAGGGCGCGGGGGTGCATGTGCCCTACTACACCGCCTACTACGGGCTGTACGACCGGGCAAAGGCGCTGCCGGGCGAGGCCCTGCTGGTGCATGGCGCGAGCGGCGGCGTCGGGCTGGCCGCCGTGCAGATCGCGCGGGCGGCGGGGCTGACCGTTCTCGGCACGGCGGGCAGCGAGGCGGGACGGCGGCTGGTCGCCGAACAGGGCGCGCACCACGTCCTGGACCACACCAAAGAAGGCTATTTAGACGAGATCAAGGCGCTGACCGGCGGGGCGGGCGTGGACCTGGTGCTGGAAATGCTGGCGAACGTCAACCTCGCCAAAGACCTGGGCGTTCTGGCCCAGAACGGGCGGGTCGTGATCATCGGCAGCCGGGGTCCGGTTGAGATTGACCCGCGCCAGACGATGGGCAAGAACTCGTCGGTCCTGGGCATGAGCCTGGCGAACGCGACCGAAGGCGAAACGGCCCGCCTCCACGCCGCCGTCGGCGCGGGCCTGTCATCGGGGACGCTGACGCCGATCATCGCGCAGGAAATCCCCCTGGCGGACGCGCCCCGCGCGCACGAGGCCGTCATGGCGACGGGGGCGCGCGGCAAGATCGTCCTCACCCCGTAGCAGGGAGTCGGTTTGCGTGAAGTCGAAACCATCGTCGTGCTGCTGGCGGTCGTCGTCGCCCTGGTCATGCTGGCACGGCGGCTGAACATCCCCTACCCAATCCCGCTGGTACTCGGCGGTCTGGCGTTGGGGTTCGTGCCGGGTCTGCCCCGTGTCACGATGCCGCCGGAGCTGGTCCTGTTGGTCTTTCTGCCGCCGCTGCTGTATTCGGAGTCGCTGACGCTCTCCTGGCGAGATTTGCGGGCCAACCTGCGGCCGATCGGGATGCTGTCCACCGGCCTGGTCGCCATGACGACCGCGCTGGTGGCGATCACCGCCCATGCCGTCGTTCCGGGTCTGCCGTGGGCGGCGGCGTTCGTGCTGGGGGCCATCGTCGCCCCCACCGATGAGGTGGCCGTGTCGGCGGTCGCGGCGCGGCTCCCGATGCCGCAGCGCCTCCTGGTCATCATCGAAGGGGAAAGCCTGGTCAACGACGCCGTCTCTCTGGTCCTGTACCGCCTGGCGACGGCGGCGGCGGTGACCGGCGCGTTTTCCTGGCTGTCCGGCGGGTTCCAGTTCATTCTGGCGAGCGCCGGCGGCGTCGGGATCGGCCTCGCCGTGGGAGCCGGCGTCGCCTGGGTCCGCCGCCGGCTGACGCCGGACCCTTTGATCGAGAACACGATCTCGCTGCTGACGCCGTTTGTGGCCTATCTGCCGGCGGAAACGGTGCATGTCTCCGGGGTTCTGGCGGTGGTGGCGACGGGGCTGTACCTGGGCCGCCAGGGGCCGCGCTTCGTCACGTCGGCGACGCGCCTCCAGGCGGGGGCGCTGTGGCGGATGATTGACTTCCTGCTCAACAGCCTGCTCTTTATCCTGCTGGGTTTGCAGCTCCGCTCCATCCTGAACCGTCTCGCGGGACACTCGTGGGCGACGCTTATCACGGAAGCGGCTCTCCTCAGCCTCTGCGTGGTTCTGGCGCGAATCGCCTGGGTCGTTCCGGCGACCTACCTGCCGCATCTTCTCAGCCGCCGCATCCGGGCGCGAGGCCCCCTTCCGTCGTGGCAGCAGATGGTCGTGCTCGCCTGGACGGGCATCCGGGGGGGCATCTCCCTGGCCGCCGCCCTCGCCATTCCTTTGACCACCGACCGGGGGGCCGCGTTCCCGCAGCGGGAAATGATCATCTTCCTGACCTTCGCGGTGATCCTGTCCACGCTGGTCGTCCAGGGGTTGAGCCTGCCCATGCTCATCCGGCGTCTGGACATGGAGGAAGACGACGGCGTGGGACGCGAGGAGGCGGATGCGCGGCTCCAGGCGTCCCAGGCGGGTCTGGCCCGGCTCAACCAGATGGCGGAGGCGGAGGAGCTGCCGGAGGAGATCGTGTCGGACCTGCGCGAACATATCACGAACCGGACCCAGCGGTTCGAGGCGCGCACCCGAGGCAACGTCAACGAAGGTTACGAACAGCGCGCGGCCATCTTCCTGCGTCTGCGCCATGAGATCGTGAACGCGGAACGCAGGACAGTAGTCGGCTTGCGGGATGCGTCGGCGATCAGCGACGACGTCATGCTGCGGCTCCAGCGCGCCCTGGACCTGGAGGAACAGCGGCTGGCGGCTGAGGAGGAAGACGAAGCAGAGTAATCAGTCGGGACGTGCGTCCGGCTCGCGCTGTCCCGACCCGTGCGAACCCGGCGCAGGGTCGGGCGACCGTCCGAAGGCCGGCTAATGGCCGGCCTTCGGAGCGGCCACATAGTAGGGCACGAGATCGAGCGAGCGGGGCAGGATGGTCAGGTTCACGATGGCGATGCTGTCCTGGCGGTTGGTGTCCCTGCTGCGGGGGCCGTGGAACAGCCCCCCGAGGAGCGGGATCTGGTCCAGGAGCGGGACGCGCCACGAATAATCCCCCGGCGCGGTGGTCTGGACGCCGAACGAGGAGACCGTCTCCAGATCGAAGGCGCTGATGGTCGCTTCGGTCGTGACCGTGTGGCTCGTGACCACGTCGAACGGCACGTCCCGGCCGGCGGATTGGGCGGCGTCCGGCTGGTCGGGCGCCACCGTGCTGGACAGACTCATCTGGACGCGGGCCGAGCCGCCGTCGGGCAGGACGAACGGGCGGATGGCGAGGCTCGTGCCCGGCGCGATCTTGCGGTAGCTCGGGACCACGGCATCCTCGTTGAGCGCCGCCTGGAGGGCGAGCGATTGCAGGGGGGTCAGCGCGCCGAAGGCGGTGGACGCCAGCGCGGAGGCCGTCTTGCTCTGGCTGGCGTCCGGCGCGGCGGCGCCGTTGGCGAGCGTTTTGGCCCCGGTCAGCGAGTCCATCGTCAGATGCGGGATCGGCGTGAACTTGAAATAGGACTCGGCCGTGCCTTTGGTCTCGCCCAGCGTCCGGTCGCGGACGGTGATGCTCGTCGTCCCCACCAGGTCAACGCCGGTGTCGCCCGCGTGGGCGCCGCGCACGTCGTCGCGCACCCAATCCAGCAGGGGCTGGAAGTAGACCGCCTGGAGGTCTGCCGTCAGCGCGTCCATGGCCTCCTTCAGCAGCAGGTCGGTGGCCGCGCTCTGGCGCGAAAGCCGGTCGGGGTATTCGCGCGGGTCCACCTCCGCGCGGTCCGGGGGCGGCTCCCGGAGGAAAGCCCCTTGGCAGTCGTGCCAGGCGTCCAGGAAATCGCTCATGCCCTGCATGTCGGCGTCCCGGCGCGCCGGGTCATAGACTCTCACCAGGCGGCTGAACAGCGGGACCGGGGCGTCGGCATGACGGGCGATGTCGATCCGGGCCTGGATGCGGTCGATCAGCTTGGCGAGCTGGGCGCTATGCCGCGTGTACACGCGGGGGTCCGGGGCGCTGGCGGCGGCGAGAGTCTGCCCGCCGCCGCCCTTGACAAGCCCCCGGCGCACGTTATGCAAGGAGGTCTCCAGGTGGTCCACGAGCGTGGCCCCGCTCGGATCGTATCCGGCGCGCGGCGTCAGCTCTTCCTGCAAGTGGTTCCGGTCTGAGACGGTCAGCAGGACCAGCATGTCCATGAGACTCAGCGGACGCCTGGGGGACGGGTCGTAGCCGGCCCGCCGCATCCTGGCAAAGAGCGCCTGCTTGAGCGGGTCGTGTGGGCCGTCCGAGTCCACCCTGGCGGCAGGGGAAGCCAGGTACGCGCCCAGTGAGGCTTCGGAGCCGTGGATGAAGTCGCGGACGATCTGGACGCCCGCCGCGATCTCCTCGACCTTGTCCTGCGCCCCGTCCCGGTTGCGCGGGGTCGTGTTAACCTGGATCGTGTAGATGTCGGCCTTGACCTGGGGGGAAGGGACATCCAAGGACAGGGCCAGCATCTGCCGCAGGGCGTTGACATGGTCGGGATCGCCGACGAGGACCAGGTGATTCTCGTGCGCGGTCACGGTCGTGTCGCCGGGGGAAACCTTGCCCAAGAAGGCAGCGAGGTCCGTCGCGGCGCTGTCGGTCCCGGTCCCGGTGATGTCGGCCGTGCCGCCGTCTGCCGCGCTCACGCTGGGCAGCGTGCCGCGCAGGAACCGGAGCGTGTAGGTCAGCGTCACCGGGTCCGGCGGCGCAGGCGCCCTGTCTGCCGCCTTGACGGGGATGTTGCTGACGACGAAGACCTGTCTCCCCACGGCGGCCTGCGCTTTGCCCACGGCCTCGGCGACTCGGGCCGCATCCAGCGGGCCGGGCGCGGTCAGGACGGCGACGTAGCTGCCGTTGACCAGCGGGTTCGGCATGACCGCGACCGTGATCGGCGGCGGGACGATGGTCTGGATCAGGGCGGCGAGCGCGGGGCTCTCGTCTTTGGGCGACGGCGCGTCATGCACTTTGGCCGCCCCCGTCGCCCCGCGCGGCGGGGCGGCCGGCGTTTGGAAGAGCACAAACGGCGCGGCCTCGGCCCGGACCGGCCTGGCGCGGGCGCTCGTCTTAGCCGACGCCCCGGTTTCCGCCGCGCGCGCCGCCGTCAGGGCGGCCCCCGCACCCACCATCAGGGCCAGAACGGGGATCAGCAGAGCGTTCCTGGTGTCCATGGGTTTTCTCCGAGGGCGGGGGATTCCCGCCCCTGCGGCCAGAAAAGTCTTGGCCCTTAATGAGACATGGCAGCTTGGGCCGGTTTGGCGGCGTGGGCCTGGCGGTAGAGGGCGTTGAGCTGGGAGGGGGTGACGGCGACGTAGTCCGGGCCGAGCATGTCCAGCATGGCTTTCAGGTCGGACAGCTTGGACCCCCAGTTCCAGACGAAGGCGTTGACGAAGGCGGGGCGGGTCGCGCCGACGCTGCCGCGCACCTGGTCGGCCAGCTTCTGCGCCCCCGGCCCGAACGAAACGGCGCGGAAGACGGGCTGGCCGGTCGGCAGGGTGTAGGTGAAGTGGGAGTAGGAGTCGCCGCCCTGAGTGCCGTAGTCGGGCATCAGGAACGAGACGCCGGGCAGGTCCGCGCCGACGCCCGCGATGTCCTCGGTGCGGACGTTCATCAGCCGCACCGTCTTCATGCCCATCCGTTCCATGTACGTCTGCGTCAGGCCGTAGAAAGTCTTGGTAGCGCCGGGGCGGTCTTTCAGGGCCGTGGCCCAGTCCGGCGGGTACATGTAGCCCACGCCCGACACGTCGCACAGGAACTCGTCGGTGGGCGCGGCGTGGTCGTAGTACCACCGGGCCAGCGTCGGGGACACGTCAATCAGCGACGGCGCCATGCCCCAGCCGACGGGGAACGTGCCGTGCAGCGGGTCCTCAAAGTAGTGCCGGAAGTACCCGCGCCAGGTGCAGAGGTTGTCGCCGTCGGACATGGTCAGGGCGAGGTAGACCTTCGTCGGGTCGAGGGCGGGCGCGGGCGGCTGCGGCTTCTGCTTCAGCGCGGGGGCGGGGACGCCGCTCAGGACGGAGTAATTGGCGACGTAGTCGCTGACGGTCGTGATCTTGCCGAAGCGCGAGCCGAGCGAGACGCCGGGCGTCTCGTCCACGCCCACGCCGTCGCCGTGCCAC
>CAXTWM010000084.1:0-15611 GCA_964247915.1 uncultured Armatimonadales bacterium
GCGGGCTTTCCGTCCAGCCGGCCAGCGCATGGGCCTGGCGGCTCGCCTCGAACACCCCGCGCCCGGCGCCCACCCCCCCGCGGCCCGCCGCCGCGGGGGGCACCAGCGGGGGGGCGGCGGGGAGGCCGACCCCGGCCAGGGCCGCCCGGCGCAGGAACAGGCGCCGCGATTGATCGTATTGATGCTGCTCGGACATTTGATGTCGCTCCCTTGAAAGATGAAATCTGAGAACAGGACGTCTCCAGTATTTGTTTGACGTTGTACCCACCCCACAGGTTCCCATCACACCGCTTCCCCATACCTGTTCTTTGTTCCCGCCCGTTCGGTGTCGGCGTGGCCGGGGTGGGGCACGGCAAGGGCATCAACCCGAAAAGCGGCAGCCCATGCCCCCGCCCGCAGACGCCGAACAGCAGGAACAGCCTATTTCTGCCGGGCGCTCGCGACCGGCAAGGCGTCCTATCAGGGGAGGAAAAGCGGGGCCTCCCCGCGAACTTGGCCGCATCATGCCCGATCAGCACGACGAAGAGATTGCTTTGCTCCATGAGGCGGCGGGCCTGCTGGGCCGGACGCTGGACCCGGACGTCATCTACGAAACGCTCCGATCCATGACGGCGCGGGTGATGGACTGCGCCAGTCTGCTGGTCTCGATCCACACGCCCGAGGACAACCTGATCCGCTGCGTTTACGCCTGGGTGGACGGCGTCGCGATGGACGTCGCCCGGTTCCCGCCGGTGCCGCTCGCGGAGGAGGGCATGGGGATGCAGAGCCGGGTCATCCGGTCGGGCGAGCCGCTGATCATCCCGGACGCCATCGCCGCCGAGAAGACGCAGTCCACGCGCTACTACGCCCACGACGACGGCAGCGTGACCAGGGAGCCGCGCCCGGACAAGCCGCGCGTCCGGTCGCTGATCGTCGTCCCCATTGTCCTGGAAGGCCGCGTCCTGGGGGCGGTGCAGGTGATGAGCCACCGCCTGGACGCCTACACCGACGCCCACCTGCGCCTGCTGGGCGCCCTGCTGATCCAGGTGGCGGCGGCCACGCGCAACGCCTACCTGTACCAGAAGGTCGCGGCGGAGCTGGCCGAGCGGACGCGCGTGGAGACCGAAAACGCGCGCCTGCTTGCCGAGGCGCGGGAAAACGCCGGGCGCCAGCGGGCCTTCCTGCGCGACGTCCTGGCGAGCGTCACCGAGGGGCGTCTGCGCCTGTGCGACACGCCCGGCGACCTGCCGCCCGCCTTGACGCCGTTCGCCGATCCGCTCCCCCTGTCCCTGTCCGGCGGCCTGCGCGAGCTGCGCCGGCAGGCGGTCGCGGCGGCGCAGGAGGCCGGCCTGCCCGACGTGCGCGGCTTCGACCTGGAGATGGCGGTGGGTGAGGCGGGGATGAATGCCATCGTCCACGCCGGCGCGGGGATCGGGCAGGTCTTCTGGGAGCGCGACGCGGGCGTCATTCAAGTATGGATCAGCGATCAGGGGGAGGGCATCGCCGTCGAGAACCTGCCGCGCGCCACGCTGGAGCGCGGCTACAGCACCAAGGCGACTCTAGGACACGGCATGAAGATGATGCTCCAAACGACGGACGCGCTCTGGCTGCTGACCAGGGCGACCGGGACGACCGTCGTTCTGGTGCAGCAGCCCCATCCCCCGGAGGCGGACGCGCTCTCGGGCTGGCTGTAGCGTTTTTCCAAGTTTGTATCCCAAGATGGCTGGGTATTTCCAAGCCAGAGGAGTATCAGACCATGCCAAATGAGGATGTTGTGAAGGGCGAGCTGAAGCAGGCCGAGGGCAAGGCCCAGGACGCGATGGGCGATGTCACCGGCAACACGGACGACGACGTGGCCGGCAAGGCCAAGCAGGTCGAGGGCAAGGCCCAGGAGCTTTTCGGCAAGGCCAAAGAGGCGGTCCACGACGCGACCAAGTGACCTCTTTGAACGGTCAAAAAGCGGTCAGGCTTTACGCCTGGCCGCTTTTCTGCTATAATGCCTTCAACGGCCCGCGAGCAACCTGAGATCGGCGGGCCGTTGGAACAGAAAAGGGCAGTAGCAACTATGGGCATTGCGAAAGAGTTCCGGGACTTCATCCTGCGCGGCAACGTCGTAGACCTAGCCGTCGGCGTCATCATCGGCGGCGCGTTCGGCGGGATCGTCACCGCGCTGGTCAAGGACATCATCACGCCGTTCATCGGCATGTTCGGCAAGGTGGACCTGAGCAACCTCAACACCACGATCAACGGGGCGAAGTTCGGCTTCGGCGACTTCCTCAACGTGGTGGTCAGCTTCCTGATCATCGCCTTTGTCGTTTTCTTCTTCATCGTCAAGCCCGTCAACCACCTGATGTCGCTCCGCAAGACCGAAACGCCGGTCGCCCCGACCACGCGCGAGTGCCCGTACTGCCTGAGCAGCATCCCCGCCAAAGCCTCCCGCTGCGCCTTCTGCACCGCCGAGGTGGCGACTGTCTAGCGCGCCCATCTGCGTTTCGCCGCGTGTTGCCGCTGGGTATCCGTTAGGCGACTTTGGTTCCGGGAGGTGAAAACGCATGGTGAAGCGCATCGCGCGCGGCTGGTGGGTGTTGGCGATTCGTGGCGGGCTGGCCGTCCTGTTTGGCATCCTGGCGATCCTCGTGCCGGGGGCCGCCCTGGCGGCCCTCGTGACCTTGTTTGGGGCTTACGCCCTGGTGGACGGCGTGTTCGCCCTGCTGACGGCGGCCCGCTTCACGCACACCGATGAGCGCTGGGGACTGCTGGTGGTCGAAGGCGTCGTCGGCATAGCCGCCGGCATCGTCTCGTTCGCGCACCCCGCCGCGACCGCACACGCGCTCATCTACCTCGTCGCGGCCTGGGCGATCCTGACCGGCATCTTGGAGATCGCCGCCGCCGTCCGCCTGCGGCGGGTGATCGCGGGCGAGTGGGCCTTGGGCGCGCTGGGCGTCGTTTCCCTCCTTTTGGGGATCGTCCTGCTGGCTGATCCAGGCGCGGGGCTGACCGTCCTCGTCTGGATGATCGGCGCCTACGCCCTGCTCTTCGGGCTGGGTCTGCTCTCGCTGGCCTGGCGACTGCGCCGCCTGAACACCGACCACGAGCGTAACAGCGCGCCCGTCTGGCCCCCGCCCTGAGCGTCACACACCCCGGCAAGACTGAGCCTGGCACTTCCCGTGCCGGGCTTTCTTTTTGCCGGGCTTCCTCTTGGCGGGTGTGGTATACTAGGGGTTAATATTTTGGGGACGGCGGCCCGAAGGCGGGCGGAGGACAGCAATCGTGGCAGAATGGAAGCGGACGGCGGCGTGCGGCGACATCTCGGAGGCGCAGGTGGGGCAGACGGTGACTCTGAACGGGTGGGTCAACCGGAACCGCGACCAGGGCGGCCTCATCTTCCTGGACCTGCGCGACCGGACCGGCGTCGTCCAGGTGGTCGTGGATGGCGGGAACGCGCCCGACGCCCTTGCCGTGGCCGAGCGCGTCCGTTCCGAATACTGCCTGAGCATCACGGGTCTGGTCCGGCGGCGGCCCGAGGGGACAGAAAAGGCGGAACTCGCAACCGGCGATTATGAAGTCGCCGCCGCCGGCATCGAAATCCTGAACGCCGCCAAGACGCCGCCGTTCCCCATCGCCGAGGACAAGGACGTGGACGAGATGCTGCGGCTGCGCTACCGCTACCTCGACCTGCGCCGCCCGGCCATGTACGAGAAGATGCGCCTGCGCCACGAGGCGATTAGACTTATCCGCGAATTCATGTACGGGCGCGGCTTTCTAGAGATCGAGACGCCCATCATGACCAAGTCGTCGCCCGAGGGCGCGCGCGACTACCTGGTGCCCTACCGCTTGCAGCCAGGCCTCTTTTACGCGCTCCCGCAGGCCCCGCAGCAGTTCAAGCAGCTCCTGATGGTGGCGGGCATGGAGCGGTATTTTCAGATCGCCAAGTGCTTCCGCGACGAGGCCCAGCGGGCGGACCGCCAGCCCGAGTTCACGCAGCTCGACCTGGAGATGTCGTTCGTGGAGCAGGACGACGTGCTGGAAGTGGTCGAGTCGCTTTACACCACGATCATCCCCAAGATTTCGGCCAAGACGATGGTGACGCCGTTCACCCGCCTGACCTACGACGAGGCGATGGCGCGCTTCGGCTCGGACAAGCCCGACCTTCGCTACGGGCTGGAACTCCAGGACGCCGCGCCGGTTCTCCAAAACACGCAGTTTTCGGTCTTCCAGAGCGCCCTGGGCAGCGGCGGGCAGGTCAAGCTGATCCGCTACCCGCAGGGCGCGTCCCTATCGCGCAAGGAGATTGACGACCTGACCGCGCTCGCCAAGGCCTTCGGCGCCAAGGGCCTGGCTTACCTGCTGGTGACGGACGAGGGCGTCAAGTCGCCTATCGCCAAGTTCCTGTCGGAAGACGAGATCGCAGGCCTGGTGTCATTGGCCGAGGCGCAGCCGGGCGACCTGATCGCCTTCGTCGCCGACAAGGCCGACGTCGTCGCCAAAGTGCTGGACCGCCTGCGCCGCGAGATTGCAACGCGGCAAAACCTGGCCGACCCGGACACGCTGCACTTCTGCTGGGTGACGGACTTCCCCGTCTTTGAGCGGGACGAGGAGGGCGGGGGCTGGACCTTCGCCCATAACCCGTTCTCCATGCCGCACCCCGAAGACCTGCCGTTCCTGGAGAGCGACCCGGCCCGCTGCCGCGCCTTCTGCTATGACCTCGTGTGCAACGGCTCCGAGGCCGCTTCGGGGTCTATCCGTATCCACAAGCGCGACATCCAGGAGCGCATCTTCAAGATGCTTGGCAAGACCGACGACCAGATTCAGGCCCAGTTCGGTCACATGCTCGACGCCTTCGACTTCGGCGCCCCCCCGCACGGCGGCATGGCGCCCGGCATTGACCGCCTCCTCATGTACCTGACCGACGACGACAACGTCCGCGAGGTCATCGCCTTCCCCAAATCCGGCGGCGGCTTCGACCCCATGATGGACGCACCCTCCGAGGTGGAAGACAAGCAGCTCAAAGAACTGCACCTGACGGTGAACTACCCGCCGAAGAAAGACGACAAGCCGGGGAGGCCGGAATGAGCGGCAAGGCCACAATCGTCTACGATGACGACTTGCATTTTTACCGAGAACCCGGCGACAGTCACCACGTTTACTTGCAGATGCGCGGCACGCACTATGAGGTCGGCTACAACCGGGTGATGGTCCCCATCCCAATCCACATCTGGGAGGTCATTCGTAAACAGGGCGGCCCCGACCTTTCGCTCACTGACCTATACGGATGAGCAACTTCTTGATCATGTCTCACAGCAGGTGGATGAGCGCATCGCCGGGTATCGGAAGGCGGTCGCGGAAGATGCGTCCCACCTGGGAATACTCGCCTTCGCCGGCAGCCTTCCGTTTGGGAAGGCGAATACGCCGCGCGAAGAGCAGATAGCGACAGGGCTGGAATACTACCGCGACCTGCGCCGCGACCAACAGGAGATCAAAACGGCCATCGAGAAACTGGAAGCGAAGAACTCGCTGAGGGAGTAAGGACAAGCAACCATGACTTTAACACTTGAACCCGAACTAGAAAATGCGTTGAGCAAAAAAGCGGCGGAACAGGGACAAGACACGGACGCCTATCTGCGCCGGCTCATTCAAGAGGCCCTAAACCAGCCGACACCAACCATCATCCGCTCGATACTGACGCCGGAAGAGTTCTTGCAGTCGTCCAAGGAAGTCGTAGAGAGGGCCAAAGCCCGCAACCTGCCGGCCTCCACCTCTGATTTCCGGCGCGAAGACATCTACGATGATGAGGAAGGCCGCTGAGTTTGGCCCACCTTATCGACACGAACATCTTGCTCAGGCGTCAGGACGCGGACCAGGCACAACTCGGGGTGGCCGCAAGAGCATTGATACGCCTGCGGGGGCAGAGTGAGAGACTTTGCGTTGCGCGGCAGAATCTCATCGAGTTCCGAAACGTGGCGTCTCGTCCGCTGGACAAGAACGGGCTGGGCCTCAGCGCGGCAGAGGCCGACCTGGAATTGGACAGGGCGGAACGCGACTTCGACACCCTGCCTGAGAACGACGTGACCTACGCCGTCTGGCGTCAACTAATCGCGGCCAAAGGCGTTTCCGGAAAACAGGTCCATGATGCGCGGCTCGTGGCCTCCATGCTTGTCTACGGCATCACCCACCTGCTGACGTTCAACGGGGCCGACTTCAGACGCTTTGAGTCGCTCCCGGCGAGTCTCGGGGCAGGCATCATCGTGGTGAGTCCGGCAGACATCAGCTAGAAAAGCGGAGCAAACGGAGACGGATGGCGAAACAACTTCTGACGGCGGAGACGCTGGATGTGGACGCGATGCTGGCGCGGACGGACGCGGCGACGATCCGGCGCGGCATGGCCTACTCCCAGCAGGGGCGCGTCCGGCTGGCGCGGGTGGAGCGCGACGGGGCCGAGGCCCGCGTCTCCGGGACGCAGGTGTACGTCATCCAGTTTATGATGGACGACGGCAAGGTCTACGCCTTCTGTGACTGCCCGATCTCGGACGGGGACCCGGACATCGTCTGCAAGCACCAGATCGCCGCCGCCGTCATCCTGCGGAACTACCTGCGCGTCCACCCGCCCCAGACCTGGGAGAGCGTACTAGCCCAGGCCGTCCGGGCGGAGCCGAAGCAGGCCGCCCCCGCCGCGCGGCAGGTGTTGTTTTTTAGCCTCCAGGCCCGCCACTCCCAGTGGGCGGTCTATCCCTACAGCCTGCCCCTGAGCAGCTTCTCCGAGGAAGTGCTGGGCGACGCCGACTCGCTGGCGAAGACGATCAAACAAGAAGCCCTGTCCAAGCAGGCCAAGCCCCTGCGCGCCCAGAGCGACCCACGCCGTTTCGTCAGCGCGTCGGGCGGCGACGCCACGCTGAACCTGGCCGCGCTGGCCGGGCAGTCCTACTCGCCTTACTACGAGCGGTCGTTCGAGTGCCGCGCCCTGCTGCCCCTGCTGGCAGGCGGCTTCCTCTTTCGCGGGCGCGAGACGGACCCGCTCCAGACGCTGGTGCGCGTCGCGGACGCCCAGGGCCAGGCGCAGGTCGAGCTGTCCCAGACGCTGGAGGGGACGGCCGTGACTCCCTTCATCACGCTGGGTGACCGCAAGTTCCTCCTGACCCCCGAGAAGACCGCCGTCGTTTCCCCCGACCCGCTCTGGCTTCTGTCCGGCAACACCCTCTACCCCGTCGAGGACGGGGCGAGTCTGGTGACGACGCTGCTGGACAACCCGGATCTGCTGGTGCCTGCCGACGACACGCAGGCGTTCCTGGACACCTACCTGCTGCCGCTGGCGGCCCGCGTCCCCGTGACGGGCGGCGGCATCGTCTGGGAGGAGGAAGCGGGCGTCGAGCCGGTCCCGCGCCTGTACCTGTCCGAAGCCGATGGGACGCTGGCCGTCGGGTTGCGCTTCGGCTACGGAGCCGTCGAAGCGGTCTACGACAGATCGCTCCCTGAGACGATCTCCCTGCGGAAGCCGGACTCGCTGACGTTCCTGCGGCTCGCCCGCCGCCCCGAGCGCGAGCAGGCGTGGTGGGAGACGCTGGCGTCGGGCCATGGCCTGAAGCGCGGCGAGCAGCCGGACCAGTTCGTCCTGCGCGCCAAGACCGATCCCGTAGACTTCCTGCTGACGCACGTCCCGCGCCTGACCGAAGCGGGCTTCGAGATCTACGGGGAGCGCGAATTGACCTCGGCCCGCGTCAACCGCTCCCGCCCCACGGTCTCGTTCAGCGTCTCGTCGGGCATCGACTGGTTCGATGTGGACGGAGTCGTCCACTTCGGCGAAACGCAGGTGAAGCTGAAGGAGGTCCGCCGGGCCGTCCGCCGCAAGGAGCGCTACGTCAAGCTGGCCGACGGCTCCATTGGCGAGATTCCTGCCGAGTGGCTGGACAAGTACCGCTACCTGTTCTCGATGGCCGAGGATTCGGGCGAGGGCCTACGGCTGGCGAGCGCGCAGGTGACTCTGCTGGACCAGCTACTGCTGGACGGGGACCGCATCCAGGCCGACGAGGAGTTCGGGCGCCGCCGGGAGAACCTGCGCCGCTTCTCCCAGATCGAGCCGCGCGACCTCCCCGACGGCCTGAAGGCCAACCTGCGC
Source organism: uncultured Armatimonadales bacterium (assembly GCA_964247915.1). Lineage (GTDB taxonomy): Bacteria > Armatimonadota > Armatimonadia > Armatimonadales > Capsulimonadaceae > JANXMY01. The sequence goes on from CAXTWM010000084.1 coordinate 8,090, forward strand.
CCCTACCAGAAGGCGGGCTTCGACTGGCTGCATTTCCTGCACGAGTACGGCTTCGGCGGCTGCCTGGCCGACGACATGGGCACAGGGAAGACGGTCACGGCGCTGGCCCTCCTGCAATCGCTCGCCGAGAGCCACGAAGCCAAAGCGGCCACCCTGCTCGTCCTGCCGCGCTCGCTGGTCTTCAACTGGGAGCGCGAGGCGGCCCGATTCACGCCGAACCTGCGCCTGCTGAACCACGCGGGCACGACGCGGGTCAAGGGCATGGCCGCGTTCGACGAGTACGACCTGGTCCTGACCACCTACGGCATCATGCTCCGCGACATCGAGATGCTGCGGCAGCACCGATTCCATTACGTCATTCTGGACGAGGCGCAGGCCATCAAGAACCCCGTCTCGCAGTCCGCCAAGGCCGCGCGTCTGCTCCAGGCCGACCACAAGCTGACCCTGACCGGAACGCCCGTTGAGAACTCCACGTTGGAGTTGTGGTCGCAGTTCTCGTTCCTGAACCCCGGCCTGCTCGGCAATTTAGAACACTTCCGCACCGAGTTCGCGGGGGCCATTGAGAAGCGCCAGGACGAGGCCGCCGCCGCCTTCCTGCGCCGCCTGGTCCACCCGTTCATCCTGCGCCGCACCAAGGACCAGGTCGCCCGTGACCTGCCGCCCCGGACCGAGCGTATTTTATATACCGAGATGGAGCCGGGCCAGAAGAAGCTGTACGAGAAGACGCGCGACTTTTACCGCGCCCAGATCATGGGGCTGGTGGATAAAGAGGGCATTCAGGACGCCCGCATGAAGATTCTGGAGGGGCTGCTGCGCCTGCGTCAGATCTCCAACCACCCCCGGCTGGTCGAGCCGGACAGCCGGGCGGCGTCGGGCAAGTTCGAGACCCTGCTGGAGACGCTGGACACCCTGCGCGCCGAAGGCCACAAGGCGCTGGTCTTTTCGCAGTTCGTGTCCATGCTGTCCCTGGTCCGCGAGCATCTGGACGCCGCCCACGTCCCCTACGCCTACCTGGACGGCAAGACGACCGACCGGCAGGGGCGGGTGGACGATTTCCAGAACAACCCCGACCTGCCCCTGTTCCTCATCAGCCTCAAAGCCGGCGGCGTCGGCCTGAACCTGACCGCCGCCGACTACGTCATCCACATTGACCCCTGGTGGAACCCCGCCGTCGAGATGCAGGCGACGGATCGCACCCACCGCATCGGCCAGGACAAGCCGGTCTTCGTCTACAAGCTGATCACGCGGGACACGGTGGAGGAAAAGATACTGCTCCTCCAGGACCGCAAGCGCGCCCTTGTCAGCCAGCTCATCTCCACCGAAGGCGGCTTCTTCAAGAACCTGACCCGCCAGGACATTGAACTGATGTTCGAGTGACAAAACCATGCGCCACGCCGCCCCAGTTCTGGCTGCTTGTTTCTTCTGCCTCGTGACGAGTTGCGCCCATCGTTCCGGCAGTTCGGCACCCGCTCCTCCGCACTACATAATGCAGGATTTGGGCACCCTTGGCGGAAGATACGGGTACGCCTCTAGTTTGAACGACGAAGGCCAGGTAGTCGGGCGACTTGGTGACAAGGAAACAGCGACACAGGCTTTTCTTTGGTCGAACGGCAAACTCACGTTGATTGGCTCTCAGGGTGGTCGAATGACGATCGCCTCCCAGATTAATGATCGAGGGCAAGTTGTCGGCGTTTTTGATCCTCTGACTGCTCCCAACAGCGACGGCGAATACGCCTTCCTGTGGCAGCATGGGCATCTGAGCCGAATCCTAGCTCCTGACGTCCAAACGCAGTATGCGGAAGGGATAAACAATAGAGGGGAGGTTGTTGGGGAGGCACGGTTTGGGCGATTACGTTCTGATCCGTTCTTGTGGCAGAATGGGAAAACGTACCAACTTATTGGTGGAAGCAATGCAAGAGCGGTCAATGATGCCGGTCAAATTGCTGGCACAGCCGGCAATGATGCAGTTGTTTGGATGAGCGGTCCTTCCAGCTACCAAACGATTGCGAAGGGCGATGCGCGCGCCATCAACAACAGGGGACAAGTCGTTGGGGGGAGCGGCAGTCACGCTTTTTTGTGGGAGAACAGCAATCTTTCTGATCTGGGAACACTCGGATACAAAGGATACAGCATGGCCTTCGGCATCAACGATGCGGGTCAGGTGGTCGGAAACTCAGATGATGGGGGAGACTACAAAGTAAATGGAGCGGCTAAATACACACGTGCTTTCCTTTGGCAGCATGGGCGTATGTATGATTTAAATACCCTGGTCAATAGGGGTGACGTACAATTGACTGTCGGGAATAGTATAAACAATCGGGGTCAAATCCTGTGCGGTGCTGTCGTCAAAGGGAGAGGCCATACAGTGTTGCTAACGCCCGCGAGATAGTGCGGGAAGTCATAGCGTTTACTCATGCCCATCCCACTAGGCTGCCCAACGTATCTGACGCGAAAAAATCCAGTCGGTCCCGTCATTTGGCGAACACGATGCTCGCCACGGTGCGGTCGCCTTCGTTGGCGAGCAGGAAGCGGCCTTGCAGGTCGCCCCGGACGAGGGATTCGACGATCTGGAGGCCGAGCGAGTCGGTCCGGCGGATGTCGAAGCTCTCGGGGAGCGGCGTGCCGTCGTTGGCGACCTTCAGGGTGATGGCCTTCGGCTCTTCGGCCAGCGTGATCCGTATCTCGCCGTCGTCCATGCCCTCCCCGAAACCGTGTTCCACGGCGTTCTGCACCAGTTCGTTCAAAATCAAGGCCACCGAGGTCGCCTGGGCGGAGGGCAGCAGGATGTCCGGCCCCTCAATCCGCATGGCGATGTGCTTGCCGGGGGCCAGTATCCCCTGCGCGGTCGCCTGGATGATCTGCTCGGCGACCTTTTTGACGCTGATGATGTCCAAATCCTCGCGCGCCAGCAGCTCGTGGACGGACGCGATGGCGAGGATGCGGTTCAGGGATTCGGTCAAGACCTGCTCGACGCTGCGCTCGCCCGCGTAGTGCATCTGGAGGCGCAGCAGGGAGGCCACCTGCTGCAAGTTGTTCTTGACCCGGTGGTGCATCTCCTGGATGATCGCCGACTTGACCATCAGCTTGGCGTGCTCGATGGCGATAGCCGCGTGGTTGCCCAGGGCGGTCAGGACGGACACTTCATCGTCGGTAAAGCGGTGCGGCTTCTCGGTGTAGCAGTTCAGGACGCCGACCTTCTTGTTCTTGACCAGCAGCGGGATGGAGGCCAGGGACGACAGCCCTTCGCGCCGGGCCAGGTCGGGCGTCGCGTACTCGGGCGAGTTCTTCAGGTCGTAGACCGTGATCGGCTCCCCCGAAGCCAGGGCGCGGCCCGCCACGCTCTCGCCGAGCTTGACGTTGGGCTTCCGGGCGTATTCGCGGCTCTTGCTCTGGGTCGCCTTGATGACCAGCTCCTGCTTGTCCTCGTCGAGCAGCATCAGGGAGCAGATCTTGAACGAGAGCGTGTCCGCCGTGGCGGCGACGATGAGCTGCAAGATTTCTTCCAGGTACAGGTCGCTGGTGATCGTCTTGCTGACCTCGGACAGCGTTGAGAGCTGCGAGGCGCGCTTCTCCAGCTTGCGGTACTGCCGCGAGTTCTCCACCGCGCCCGAGATCTGGGACGCGATGGACTGGAGCAGGCGCACCTGCGTCTGCGTGTACTCGTGCTCCTTTTCGGTGCGGACGTTGATGACGCCCAGCACCTCGCCCCGGTAGATCAGCGGGACGCTCAGGATGCTCTGGTACTTGTCCTCCTGGAGTTCGGGCACGAACTTGAAGCGGGCGTCCTGGTGGGCGTGATGTCCCAGCATCACCGGCTCCTTGTGCTGGGCGACCCAGCCGGTCAGCCCCTCGCCGACTTTCAGGCGCAGCTTGCCGATCACCTCGCCCGACCCGTCCGTGACCGCTCGCAGCACCAGCGTGTCGTGGGCGTCGTTGAACAGGTACACCTGCGACGAGTCCGTCCCCGTCACCTGTACGGCCATGCCCGCCACGGCCTTCAGCATCTCCTCCAGGTCGAACAGCGACCCCATCGCCTCGCCGATGCGCCGCAGCGCCTCGCCCTCGGCGTTGCGCTCGTCGTGCGCGCGCTCCATCGCCTGGATGCGCGCCTGCGCCGCCTTCAACTCCGCCGTCCGCGCTTCCAGCGCGTGGTGCAGGCGGGAGGACTGGACCTCATGGGAGCGCAGGGCCTGGGTGTGGCGCTTCAGGAACAGCGCACGCCGCCCGAACCCGATCCGGGCTGGGATGTCGTTGTGGTTCTTGCTGTGCTTCATGGGAGGGCGTGATCTTTCTTAAAAACCGGTCGAGGGCGGCGAACACTGGCCCGCCCCCGGCCCCAAAATAGTCCGCGTGGCCGCCCCGCGCGACCGCCAGCCGCGTCACCGGCCCGCCGCTGGCCGCCGCCAGCCGGTCCGACATCCAGAACGGGATGAGCCGGTCGGCGCGGCTGTGGACGATCAAGACGGGGCAGGAGACGCGCGGCATCTTCTGCTCACTGGCGAACGGATAGCGGAGCAGCCAGCGCAGCAGGAACGTCGGGTAGATCGGGTACTGCCGGTGGGCCTCGTCCGCCAGGCTGGTGTAGGCCGCGAACAGGGCCAGGCCGGCGACGGGCCGGTGCGCCGCCGTCTCGCGCGCCGCCAGGTCCACGGCGACGCCCGAGCCGAGTGAGAAGCCCGCGATGACGATGCTTCTCTGGTCCGTGTCAGGCCGGGCGCGCAGGGAGCGATAGGCCGCCTCCGCCGTCGCATAGCAGTTCGCTTCCGACTCCTCGCCGCCGCTCTGGCCGAAGCCGACATATTCCGGCATCAAGACGTTGGCGTCCAGCCGACGAAGCGACTGAAACAGGGGGCGACCACCGGCGAGCGAACTGCCCTTCCCATAGAAGAACAGCAGGGTAGGGCGGCGCGCATAGTCCGGGTCGGGCCGGCCATCAGCCCGCAGGGCGTGTCCGTAGAGGGCAACGATGTGGTCCCCCGGCGCCGTGCGGAGCGACACCAGATGCGCCCCCGGCGGCAGCCCCCCGCCGCTCGCCCGCATCGCTTCCGCCGTCTGCCGCGAGTGGCGCGTGTTAAAGATGAGCTGCCTTTGGAACGCGGCCAGCACACCCAGCGGCGCCAGGTACAACGCGGCTCCGCAAAGGAGAAGCCGCCTGACGGTCCTGGGGAGGACCATCCGGCGGCCTTGTCGGGTGGTGGGCGGGGCGGTCATCATCTTGGGACCGGGAAGCGCTTCAAACGTTGTGGGCGATGATGATCGCTTCGGCGATCTCGCGCATGGACTTGCGCGTGTTCATGCTCTGGACCTGAATGCGCCGGAACGCCTCCTGCTCCTTCAGCCCGTACTGGTCCATCAGGATGCCCTTGGCCCGGTCCACGGCCTTGCGGGTGTCCAGCTTGTTTTCCAGGTCCGAGACCTCGTTCTCCAGCTCCACGAACTCCTCATACCGCGAGATGGCGATCTCCATTGCGGGCAGCAGGTCCGCCTCCTTGAAGGGCTTCACCAGGTACGCGAAAACGCCCGCGTCTTTGGCCCGGTCCACCAGGTCCTTCTGGGAGTAGGCCGTCAGCAGCAGCACGGGCGCGATGCCCTCGGTCGTGATGACTTTGGCGCCGTCAATGCCGTCCAGTTCGGGCATCTTGATGTCCAGAATCACGATGTCCGGCTTCATCTCACGCGCGACTTCAATGGCCTTGGACCCGTCCCCCGCCTCGCCGACGACCTGGTGGCCCATGTTTTCCAGCGTCTTACGCAGGTCCAGCCGGATGATCGGCTCGTCGTCCGCAATCACGATTCGCAGTGATTCCATGTAAAAGTCTCCGTCCTTTTCCCCACAGTTATTAAGATAAACGGGCGGCCCGTCATCTTGCAGCCCCGCCCGTTTCTTGCTCTAATCCTTTGTTTCCTCCCTATCATAGCAAATTCCGTGCCAAAAAAGCAAGGGGAGGCCGTTTCGGACGGGGCCGACGGGACACACCGGCGCAGGGCGAGGCGGTGAAATGGGTAAACGATGTTTATGGACCATACACCCACCAATGCCGAGGTCGCCGACGTGTTCGAGCGGATCGCGAACATCCTGGAAGGGCAGGGCGAGAACCCGTTCAAGGTGCGCGCCTACCGCAACGCCGTCCGCACACTGGAAAATCTCCATGAGCCTGCCGCCGACATCGCCGCGCGGGGCGAGCTGAAGAAGATCCCCGGCTTCGGCGAGGCCATCGCCGGCAAGACGCAGGAGATACTCGCCACCGGGACGTGCGCCTTGTACGAGCGGCTCAAGGCCGAAGAAGCGGCGCCCAGCGCCCCGCCCGCTGTGCCGGAGCCGCCCGCCCCGGAGGATGAGGCAAACGGGGTGGAGATCGAGTCGCCGTGGTAGCCCCGCTCCCGCGCGAGTTCTACGAGCAGGACACGCGGACGGCGGCCCAAAAGCTGCTCGGCCAGGTCGTGGCGCGCCGCCTGCCGACCGGCGAGACGCTGTCGGGTATCATCGTCGAGACCGAGGCGTACCTGACGGACGACCCGGCCTGCCATGCCTATCGGGGGCGGACGCCCCGCAACTCCACGATGTTCGGGCCGCCGGGCCATGCCTACGTCTACTTCACCTACGGCCTGCACATGATGCTCAACCTCGTCTGCGCCCCCGAAGGGGTCGCCGAGGCGGTCCTGATCCGCGCCCTGGAGCCGGTCGAGGGCGTTGAAACGATGCGCGCCCATCGCGGGGGCATTCCGGAGACGCGGCTGCTCACCAATGGTCCGGGCAAGCTGGCGCAGGCGCTGGCCCTGACGCGGCTGTCGCACAACGGGGTGGACGTGACGGACTCCGCAAGCGAACTGATGATCCTGCCCAACGACTATCCGCCATTCGACCTGGTGGCGACGACCCGCATCGGCATCACGCAAGGTGTGGACCTTCCGTGGCGGTATTATGTGGCTGGCAACCCCTATGTGTCGCGCAAGTGATCCCGCCCCGGAGGGCGAGGAACAACCATGCCCTACCTCTTCCAGACCGACTTCTCACAGCCCCTCCTCGGCCTTCTCCTGGCCGCTGCCGTCGCGGCCCTCGCTTATCGTGCGGGTGCCCTGACGCGGAGCGGCGCCCTGGCGGCGTGGGGCGTCGGCGCAATCGTTTTCGGCGTCGGCGGGTGGTCCTGGGCCGCCGCGCTGCTGACGTTCTTCGGCACGTCCACGGCCCTGAGCCGGTGGCGGCGGCGGGCCAAGGAGGCGCTGGGCTACGAGAAAGGCGGGCGGCGCGACGCGGGGCAGGTGCTGGCGAACGGTGGCGCGGCCGCCTTGTGCGCGCTGCTGCCGCTGGCGTTCCCCCACCTGGGCGCGGCCTGCGCCCACCTGCTGTTCCTGGCCGCGCTGGCGGCGGCCAACGCCGACACCTGGGCAACGGAGATCGGGTCCGCGCTGGGGGGCCGCCCTTATGATCTCAGGACGGGCAAGCCGGCCCCGGCGGGGACGTCGGGCGCGGTGAGCCTGCCCGGCACCCTGGCCGCGCTGGCGGGGGCGGGCTTGATCGGCC
>CAXTWM010000085.1:0-15610 GCA_964247915.1 uncultured Armatimonadales bacterium
CGGTCCACCACCCACACTCCCCCGTCCCTCACCCTGCGGGGGGGGTGGCCAAACTCCCCCCCGCCCCGGCCCGACACATAGGACATAGACATGGCAAATGAAGCACGGGTCATCATCACCCTCGCTTGCAGTGAGTGCAAGGAGCGGACGTATGCGACCACCAAGAACAAGCGTCAGCACCCGGAGCGGCTGGAACTGAACAAGTACTGCCCCCGCTGCCGCGTCCATCGGCTGCACCGCGAAGCGAAGTAGCCTGTCGGGGCGAGGTCTTCTCGCCCCTTCCTCCGCAACTGCATAACCTGGGAGTTTAGCACAGTTGGTAGTGCGTCCGCCTCCAAAGTGGAAGGTCGCGAGTTCGAGTCTTGCAACTCCCGCCAAAGAAACAGCAAAAGCCGCCGCTCTTGTTCAAGAGCGGCGGCTTTTGCTGTTGGAAGGAAACGAGCACTATCGCGCCGAATAATCGGGCAATCGTGATCCACCTTCCTTCTAGGCTTTCCTGGGACAAGCGGGCCTGGTTCCTCGGACTGTTCCTGGGCAATTTCGCGGGTCTGCTCCTGCTGTGCGGCAGCAATATGGTCTTCCGCCTCTTCTTTGAAACAGCTTTTCCATATACCGTATTCGGCTACTATACCGGCGATCTCCTTATTTTCTTGGGACTGGTCTTCGGTGCTCTGATTTTCCCTGCGGTTCTGCCCTGCCTTGCGAAACGGTTTTATGCCCTCTGGGGGCTGTTGCCAATCGTTTTGCTCCTGCTCTGGATCGTCGCTGGCAGCATGATCGCCGATACAGTCCCCTCAATGTTTGACCCTGTCTGGGCTTTACCTCTGGTCGCATTCTTGTGCTGGGTCGTTGCCTGTTACCCTGTCTCTTTGTTCCGTTTCCTGCGTGAACACCGCCGCCAGACTGCGGCTTTGACTCTCAGCCCCACGCCGAAGAGGTCGTCCCCGCAGTGGGCATACTCTCTCGCCCTGCTCATCCCGCTCCTCGCGGTTGTAATCCTCGGCTGGTACAACCTCAAACACCCCCCACATTTCAGTGTTAATGTGCATGCCCATTGGGCATCAGGCAAAGAAGCTCGTGTTCCGCTGATCAAGCATGGGAGTAAGCTCTTTGTAAAAGCGTGGCTCAACGGTCAAGAGGAGTTATGTCGAATAGACACAGGTGCCAGTAGTGTTGGGTGGCCGAGAGAGTTACACATCCAAGGGCGTTTAACGAGCCAGCGTGGCCAAAGCCGTGATCCGTTAGGGGGATCAGTACACACACAGACCATAGTGCTCCCGCACATACGGATCGGTAGTTACGAGATCGATAATCTGCCGACAGAAATGTCAGACACCGATTCCAGCCTATTCTCACCGCCACAACGGTCTTATGCTAATGAAGAACCGAACTTGGGAAACCCTGTTTTTGTGATGTCGGTCTTAACAATCGATTACAAGAACGCGGTGCTGGTCATCCGACCGCCTCAGTACGATTTCACACGGCAGCATAGAAGGTCAGGGGATCGAATGTTGGAAATGGGTTGGACGACAGACTACTCAGATAAGGATTGGGAAAGTAATCTTTACGGCTGGCCTGCTGTTCGGGTGGCGCTTGCGGGGGCGTCATTCTGGTGTACGCTGGATACAGGCTGGGCAGGACCGGAACTTGGTCTGACGGATGATCTCGTCAAGCATAATCCCTCCTTCAAACAAGCCAAACACGATCTATCCCAATTCAATGCCGCGCATAGCTCCGCGCAGGTGGAGCGCCTGCACGACCTCAACGTCAGACTTCCTTGTTTATGGCCACCGCATGCAAACCCAATTTCGCTAACAACGGATGGCTTCGTCACGCCGACGCTTTACGGGGGTGAGGGAGTAATCGGTCTCGCCCTGATGGAACGCTACCGCATCACGATAGATTATGGGCGGGGGCGTGTTCTGCTGGAGCTATACGCCCAAGATGGGCGAGGGCAAAAGCAGGAAAAAACGCTTCCGAAGCCGAAACAGACGGCCATATGATGTGGAAACCATTCGGCCTTCCCGGCCTGCTGTGCGTCGGCGCGTTGTTCACCCTGTTCGTTTCAGGCTGCCGCCTTTCCCCGCGCTCCGAGGGAGGCGCCGCCCAGGTGCGCCTTATCAACGCCGTGCCGGATGCCGGGGGGTTGAACGTCTCGGTGGACGGGCAGCGCGTGTGGAAGCGGGCGGCGTTTCGAAGCAACACGGGCTACCAGGGCATCGCCGCCGGCACTTACCCGGTACAGATGGACGCCGGCGCATCCGGGGCGATACGGCTCCTGCATCCCCTCGCGTTCGAGAAGGGGCATGACTACACCGTGCTGGCTCTGGGGCAGATGCGAGGCGGGGGGCGGCCCGCCGAGGTGGAGGTTCTGGAGGACGAGCCGCCGGGGCGGGGCGAGCCGGGCAAAACGGCTCTGCGGCTGGTCAACGCGGCCCCAGGGTTGGAGCCGGTGGACCTAGTCGTCAACAACATCGTCGGCCTGAAAGCCGTCGGCTACGGCAGGCGCAGTCCCGCCCTGACGCTGGACGGCGGACGCTATGACCTGAAGGTCGTCCCCGCCGACACGCCGGACGCGCTGATCGGCCCGGTCACGCTCCGGCTCGAACCGGGCCGCACCTACACGCTGGTCGCGATGGGTCGGGCCTCCGACCGGACGCTCAGCCTGGAAGCCTACCCCGACGCGCCGTAGGGGGCGCGATTTATCGCGCCCGATTTCCCGCCTACACCCCTACTTGCCGCGCTCGATGAAATCACAGGCGCGGCGGTAGGCGGTCGTCAGATAATCCGAGACCAGCAGCTCGCGGCTGCCCTCGTAGTACCACTTGGTCCGCTCGCCCAGGTTCTCGTCGGGGTCCCCGATCTGATAAGTGGCGATTTCACGCGGCAGGACGTAGGGGCGGCCCGTGGCCTTGTCTACCGCCTGGAACGTGGTCTTGAAGATGTGGTCCTTGTCCTTGAAGTTGTCGTCCCAGGCCATCGTGACCTCGTAGCTACGGCCGTCAACGCAGTGATACTGACTCTTCTTTTCCATAACGTTCGTTTTTATCCTAAGCTTCGTGTGGTTGATACCGTGCCGTCCGCAGCAGCACCATGAGGCAGGGGCCGCCGACGACGACCCGGATGCCGTTCTCGCGGCAGGCCGCGACTGCGGCAGCCGACTCCGCGCCGGGCTGTATCCAGACTTGGGCGATGCCGAGCCGGGCGCACTCCGCCACGGCGGCCTCGGTCGCGGCGGGCGGGACGACCATGACGGCGACGGCGGGCGTCTGCGGCAGGCTCGTCAGGCTGGGATAGCAGCGGTCGCCGTCCACCTCGGCGGCTTTCGGGTTGACGGGGAAGGCTGTCTTGCCGGCGGCCTTGAGCGAGCGGTAGACGAGGAAGCCGTACTTGTCCGGGTCGCGCGACGCGCCCACCACGGCGAACGAGTCCGCCGCCAGCATGGCCTGCATTTCGGGTGTCATGGGTCTATTTGCGCCTCGGCGGAACGGAAAACGCCGCCGTCATGGTATCCTTTTTGGGGAACGTTGTCAACCCCTTTCTTTCCCCTTTCTTTTAGGAGTACCCTCATGCATCCGATTCGCCTCGCCGCCGCCTTTGCCGCCCTCGCGCTGGCCTCATCCGTCCCGGCCGTAGCCCAGGGGATGACGGGGCCGCCCCCGCCCCCGCTGCCCGCCGGGACGCGCGCCCCGGCGTTTACGACGCGGACGCTGAAGGGCAAGCCGATCTCCCTGCGCGCCCTGCGCGGGAAGGTCGTCCTGCTGGACTACTGGGCGACCTGGTGCGGCCCCTGCCGCATGGCGACGCCGACCTTGCAGGCCCTGCACACGCAGTTCGCCAAAAGCGGGCTGGCCGTCGTCGGCATGGACATGGACGACAGCAGCTCCGCCGCTCAAATCAAACCCTTCCTCGGAGCCATGCACGTCACCTACACCGTGACGGCCTCGCCGCGCGCCAACTTCGCCGCCGCACGGGCTTATAAAGTCAGCGGCATCCCGTCGCAGTACCTGATTGATAAGAAGGGCGTGATACGCTGGAGTCAGGCGGGCTTCTCGTACAGCGAGGGAAAAGACCTGTCCGTCCTGATCCGCAAGCTGCTGGCGGAGCGTTAGCGCATCGGCGCTCACCCTCGGCGTTGACAAGGGGGCGGCGATGCGGTATCATAGCGCCGTCAATTCCCTTCACAGCAACCACTTTGAAGACCAAATCTTAAGGACCCACGATGGCAACTCCACGTCAGATTCGCGGCCGCATCCGTGTCGCCAAGAACATCCAGCAGATCACCAAGGCGATGAAGATGGTCGCCGCCGCCCGCCTGCGCCGCGCGCAGGAGGCAGTCGGCGCGGCCCGGCCCTACGCCGAGAAGATGCGGGACGTCATGCAGAGTCTGGGCGCGGGCGGCGGGAGCAGCGTCCGGCACCCGCTCCTGCGGCGCGTCGAGGGCGAGCCGCAGTCCATCGGCGTCATCCTCGTGACGGGTGACCGGGGCCTGTGCGGGGCCTATAATTCCAGCGTGATCCGCCGCGCGAACGACCTGGTGCGCCCGTTCGGCCCCGAACGGGCCAAGCTGGTCTGCGTCGGCAAAAAAGGCGCGACGTTCTTCCGGCGGCGCGGGTACGACGTGGCGGCGGAAACGCCCGTCCCGGCGACCGGCATCAGCTTCGCCGAGGCCCAGGCGATCTCGCGGACGGGCCGCGAGCTGTTCGCGGGCGGCCAGATTGACGCCCTGTACCTCGTCTACACCCAGTTCCAGTCCGCCATGACCCAGCGGCCCCAGACCGTCACCGTCCTGCCGGTCCAGCCCCCGCAGGCCGAAGAAGGCACCGCCCCGGCGGGGCCAACGGCGGACTACATCTTCGAGCCGGAGCCGGAGGCGATCCTGGGCAGCCTGCTCCCCCGCTATGTGGACACGCAGGTCTACCAGGCCGTCGTGGAGAGCATCGCGTCGGAACACGGCGCGCGCATGACCTCCATGTCCAGCGCCACCGACAACGCCGGCAAGATGATCTCCAACCTGACCCTCTCGCTCAACCGCGCCCGCCAGGCCACCATCACCAAAGAGATCGCCGAGATCGTCGGCGGTGCCGAGGCGCTAAAGTAATCGGCAACGTCACTCTTGCGCGTCTACTGCTACCAGCGGCGAGCCTTGGAGCTATGAAGACTTCCAAATCAAAGCGTTATCTGACAGGTAATGGTTGGACTGACGCCGCTGTTGGCTTTTTCGCAGGATTGATTTTTTATTGGTTTGTCTTCTATGGCATGATTGGCGTTCTAAACCATCTGCTTCCCCCTAGCCTGCTTCAAGATCTTTTTTGGGGGGTTGTAATTGATTGTGTCATTACTCTGTCAATTGCCTTATTGCTTTGGTGCCTCATGCGCCTGCGCTACTATTTGCCGCTCGTCAATAGCATGTTTTTTGCAGGCTTCTTGTTATGCGGTCTAATCTTTTACATAAACTTGGCTCTGCGAGGCTTTTCCATGTGAGTTCTCTTCATGGTTAATCCGTCCCTCACTTATTACTAACTGACGTTACGCAGTGTTCCAAAAAGCGTGGGAGTAAACTCCTACGCTGTGGGGCCTGCGGCCAAGTTTCGGCCTGCGCCGAAACGGAACCGGCACTCTTTTGGTTTCTTGTCTCCCCGCCGGGGGAGACTAGGCGCTTCGCCCCACAGCGCAGGATTTCCAATCCCACGCTTTCCCCCACGCCGCATTTACTTCCACGTCATCAAGGCTGACGGTTATTTCGCTTGTCCTTCTCGCTTGACACCTTTCCCGCTTTTCGGCTATACTCTGTTCAATCATTGCGAACTTTTTCACGATTAACAGAAGGTTAAAAGCTTCTCAAAGGAGAATAGATACAGACTATGGCTGTCGGTAAAATCGTACAGGTGCAGGGGCCGGTGGTGGACGCGGAGTTTGGGGCGGGCGAGCTTCCGAACATCCTGAACGCGCTGACCATTGCGGATGCGGGGCGCGACATCAGCCTCACTGTCGAGGTCGCGCAGCACCTCGGCAACGACGTGGTCCGGTGCATCGCCATGTCGTCCACGGACGGCCTGACGCGCGGCATGGACGTCAACGACACCGGCGGCCCGATCACCGTCCCGGTCGGCCCCCAGACGCTGGGCCGCGTCTTCAACCTGCTGGGCAAGACCATCGACGAGCGCGGCGATCTGGCCGAGGGCAGTCAGCGCTACCCGATCCACCGCCCCGCGCCGTCCCTGGAAGACCAGGCGGCGACCATCGAGATTCTGGAAACCGGCATCAAGGTCATTGACCTGCTCTGCCCCTACCCGAAGGGCGGCAAGATCGGCCTGTTCGGCGGCGCGGGCGTCGGCAAGACCGTCACCATCCAGGAATTGATCCGCAACATCGCCGTCGAGTTCGGCGGCGTGTCCGTGTTCGCCGGTGTCGGCGAGCGCACCCGCGAGGGCAACGACCTGTGGCTTGAAATGTCCGAGACCGAGTTTAAAGACGCCGAGGGCAAGACGGCCCACGTCATTGACAAGACGGCGATGGTCTTCGGCCAGATGAACGAGCCGCCCGGCGCGCGCCTCCGCGTCGCCCTGTCCGGCCTGACGATGGCCGAATACTTCCGGGACGAGCAGGGGCAGGACGTCCTGCTGTTCGTGGACAACATCTTCCGGTTCGTCCAGGCCGGTTCGGAAGTGTCCGCGCTCCTGGGCCGTATGCCCAGCGCCGTCGGCTACCAGCCCACGCTGGCCTCGGAAATGGGCGCGTTGCAGGAGCGCATCACCAGCACCAAGAAAGGCTCGGTCACGTCCGTCCAGGCCGTCTACGTCCCCGCCGACGACCCGACCGACCCCGCGCCCGCCACGACCTTCGCCTTCCTGGACGCCACGACCTATCTGGAGCGCAGCCTGGCCGCCATCGGCATCTTCCCCGCCGTGGACCCGCTCGTTTCCACCTCGCGCATCCTGGACCCGAACGTCGTCGGCCAGGAGCACTACGACGTCGCGCGCGGCGTGCAGAACATCCTCCAGCGCTACAAAGAGCTTCAGGACATCATCGCGATTCTGGGCATTGACGAGCTTTCCGACGAAGACAAGCTGACCGTCGCCCGTGCCCGCAAGATCCGCAACTTCCTGGGCCAGCCGTTCTCCGTCGCCGAGCAATTCACGGGCCTGCCCGGCCAGTATGTGCGCCGCGAAGACACCGTCCGGTCGTTCAAGTCCATCCTGAACGGCGAGCATGACGACCTGCCGGAGCAATCCTTCCTGAATTGCGGCCCCATTGAGCAGGCTGTCGAGAAGGCGAAAGCGATGGGCGCGTAGCGATAACCCTGGCCCGGCGTCGAGGCGCGACGAAGCGTATCTCGATGCTGGGCCTCGGGCTTTCTGAGACAAAACCTTATGGCAGCAACGTATACCTTAGATGTCGTGACCCCGGAGCGCGTCATGCTCAGTGAGCCGGTGACGCAGACCGTCGCCCCCGGCTCCGAAGGGCAGCTCGGCATTCTCGCGAACCACGCGCCGCTGATGACCGAACTCGCCCCCGGCGAAGTGACGGCGACGCTGGCCGACGGCCGGACGACGGCCCACATCGTCATCTCCGGCGGCTTCATGGAGGTCGCGCCGGGCGGCGGGCGGACGACGATCCTGGCGGACCACGCCGAGCGGGCCGACGAGATAGACGTCACGCGGGCCGAGACGGACCTGGCCGCCGCCCGGCAGATGCTGGCCGAGACCGAGGTCGGCTCGGACCAGCAGGCGGAAGCGCGCCGCTCCCTCGCCCACGCCGAGACACGCATCCGGGTCTCGCGCGGCGGCCCGAAGTAAAACAAAACCTGAGACGAACGCGAAAAATGCGAAAACGAACCCTTCACACAGGGGATGATTCGTGCCGACGAGGACCTCTGCGGGGAGAGGGAGACACACGCTTTTGGCACTCGAAAATAATACCGCATTGAAAGTGTGGCGGCTGCTGTTCGTCAGCGCCCTGCTGATCCTCGGCGGCATCCTCGGCTACCAGGCTGGCGCGCAGATCGTCACCTGGGTCAACAACCCGAACAACACGAACAGCATCATCCTGGCCTCCCGCGAGAGCATGGGGGCCGGCAGCGGCCGCGCCGTCGCCCTCGCCGCATTCACCCTGCTCGGCATCCTGTTCGCGCGGCTGGCCTCGACCCCGGCATTCCAGAGGCTTGTCCTTGCCGGGGACCGCCTCAAAGAGATGAAGGCGAATGAGAAAGTCGCCACCTTCGCCGGCGTGCTCGTCGGCCTCCTGCTGACCCTGATGCTGCGTTCCTGCTTCCCCTTCCTCGGCATCTGGGGCACCGTCGTCGTCGGCATCGTCCTCATCTATCTGGGGATCGTCGCGACCTGGAGCATGAAGGACGAGGTCCGTATCTTCCTGCCCGGCGCCGCCGCCCTGCCCGCCGACGGCAAGGAAACGCCGCCGGAGCAGTGCAAGATCCTGGACACCAACGTCATCATTGACGGCCGCGTCGCCGATATCTGCCGGACCGGCTTCATCGAAGGGCCGATCTATGTCCCCGGCTTCGTGCTCGACGAGTTGCAGCACATCGCCGACTCGGCGGACAGCCTCAAGCGCGCGCGGGGCCGGCGCGGGCTGGACATCCTGAACGCCATGCGGACCGAGCTAAAGATGATGATCCGCACCTACGACAGCACCGACCCCAATGACCGCGATGAGGTGGACGCCAAGCTGGTCAAGCTGGCGAAGAAGCTGGGCGGCAAGATCGTCACCAACGATTACAACCTCAACAAAGTCGCCGAGCTTCAGGGCGTCCCCGTCCTGAACATCAACGAGCTGGCGAACGCCGTCAAGCCGGTCGTCCTGCCCGGCGAGGAGATGGCGGTCACCATCATCAAGGGCGGCAAGGAGCCGGACCAGGGCGTCGCCTACCTCGATGACGGCACCATGATCGTCGTGGACGGCGGCCGCGCCCGCATCGGCGAGACCCTGACCGTCATCACCAACAGCGTCCTCCAGACCGCCGCCGGCAAGATGATCTTCGCCCGCATCCGCGACGGCGGGGAAGACGAGGAAGAAGACGGGTATGACCGCAGCCTACGCGCTTATCCCCGCAGCGGGCCGCGCCGCAAGATTCAACACTGATGGGGGCAAGGGCGGCAATAAAATCTTTGCCTCCCTTGCGGGCCGCCCGCTGCTGCGCTGGACGGCGGAAGCTTTTGCCGCCCACCCCGGCATTGACGGCATCCTCGTGGTCGCCGGGGCGGGCGAAGTCGCCCGTTGCCGCGCCATGCTGGACGGCCTGGACAAGCTGCTCTCGATCATCCCCGGCGGCGAGACGCGCCAGGCGTCGGTCGCCGTCGGCCTGTTCACCCTGGGCGGCGCCCCCGACGACCTGGTGCTCGTCCACGACGGCGCGCGCCCCCTCGTCACGCCGGACGTCATCACCCGCTGCCTGGACGGGGCGCGCGAGTTCGGCAACGCCGTCGCTGCCCTGCCCGTTTCGGACACGCTGAAAGCCGTGGACGAGCGGCAGACGGTCCGGCGCACAGTGGACCGGGAAGGGCTGTGGGCGGTCCAGACACCCCAGGCGTTCCGCATGGCGACGCTGTTTGGGGCTTTTGTCGCCGCCCGCGACCGGAGCTGGACTGGCACCGACGAGGCCTCGCTGGTGGAACAGTTCGGTGACGAGGCGGTTCATCTGGTCCTCGGCGCTCCCGATAACTTCAAAGTGACCCGCCCCGACGACCTGCGGCTGGCCGAGGCGGTTCTCCGTTCGCGCTTGGAGGGACCCGTGGGGCAGACGCGCATCGGCTTCGGCTACGACATCCACCCCCTCGCCCTCGGCCGCCGCCTCGTGCTCGGCGGCGTCGAGATTCCCAGCCCGCGCGGCCTGGACGGACACTCGGACGCCGACGTCCTCCTCCACGCGCTGTGCGACGCCCTGCTCGGCGCGGCGGGCCTGCCGGACATCGGCAGCCTCTTCCCGAACACCGACCTCGCCTACAAAGGCATCTCCAGTCTTCACCTTCTGAGTCAGGTCCGGGAGCGTCTCGACTTTGCAGGGTATGAAGTCGGCAACATAGACCTGACGCTCATCGCCGAGGCGCCCAAGATCGCCCCCCATGTGCCTCAGATGCGCGCGCGCATCGCCGAGACTCTGCATATCGAACCCGCCCGCGTGGGTATAAAAGCGACTACCAACGAGGGACTCGGATCACTGGGACGCGGCGAGGGCATCGCCGCCCACGCCGTCGCCGCTATCATCGGTCCCTAGAGAGAAGGGGAATAGCTATGGCCATCGCCGTCACCGTCAAAGGCAAGCATCTTCAGGTCACGGAGGGCCTGCGCGAACACGCGCAGAACCGCCTCCAGAAGCTGGAAACCTATTTCCACAACATCCGCGAGGTCATCGTGGTCGAAAGCGTCGAGGGCGCCCAGCACCGGGTCGAAGTCACCCTCCAGGGCGATGGCCTGATGCTGCGCGGCGAGGAGCGCACCAACGACATGTACGCCTCGCTGGACCGCGTCGTGGACAAGCTGGAAGCGCGCCTCCGAAAGTTCAAGGCCAAGCACACCCACCTGCGGAACCACCAGCAGAGCCTGCGGACCAACGTGGACATCACCAACGGCTCCGGCATGGACGGCATCCTGCCCGCCGACAGCGAGGAGGACGTGGACGACAGCCCGCGCATCGTCCGCACCAAGGCCGTCACCATGAAGCCGATGGGCATAGACGACGCCGTGCAGATGCTGGAATTGACCGACCACGACTGGTACGTCTACCTGGACATGGACACCCACATGACCCAGGTGGTCTACCGCCGCCGCGACGGCAACTACGGCCTGGTCGTCCCGAAGATCTAGTCAGACGCGGCCCGCCTGGAGTGACCGGGCGGGCCGTTGATAACGCTTACCACGCTGTCCCACAGGCTGCTCTGCTGTCAGAAAGGCGTCACATGAAACGGCTTTATCGGTTCGCTCTCGTCGTCGCTTCCACCGTACTGGCGGGCGTTTGCCCGGCGCGTCGGCGGGCCTGTCCTTTCCTTCAAAACGGTGTCGGTTTAGCACTGCAATGGTGTCTTTAACGGAACTAGTCGGCAGAGCCGCCCGCATCGCGGCCCAGGCACACGAGACGCAGACGGACAAAGCCGGTGAGGCTTACATCCTGCACCCGATGCGGATGACGCTCCGCTGCCGGACCGACGCCGAGCGTATCGTCGCCCTGCTGCATGACGTTGTGGAAGACAGCCCGGTGACGCTGGAACGGCTGGCCGGGGACGGCTTCCCGCCGGAGATCGTTGCGGGCATAGACGGGATGACGCACCGCGAGTGGGAGAGCTACGACGCCTTCGTGGACCGGGCCGCGCGGAACCCCTGTCGGCCTTCGTTAAGCGCCTTGACCTGGAGGACAACATGAATATGCTGCGCCTCGGGCAGTTGACGGAGAAAGATTTAGCGCGCCTGCAAAAGTATCACGCCGCGTACCGGCGCTTGCTGCAACACACAGGGGAAGATACATGGTAGGCCCTACTCTGGACATGCCGGCTGTGCGCGTTGGCCGCTTCGCCGATCTCGGCATCCGCCGGCCCGCGCTGTGTCTCCGCCTCCTGACGGTGGCGGTTGCTTTGTCCGCTTCCACCCTCGCTTCGGCACAGCGTCCCGCAAAGCGCTCGGCCCTGTATGCGACACACAAGGGAGCCTGGTTCAACATTGACTACCCTCGTGGCTGGAAAGTCCAGCCGCTTTCCCGGAGTACCACCAGTATGACCGGATCAGACTCAGCCCGCTTCACTTCCCCCAACGGAAGCGTCGAGTTCTATGTTTTCTCGCCCCAATGGAACGGCAATCCCACTGAAGCCGCGCTGGACCCGAAGCGCGAACGGCTCGTTTCCCACCACACCAAAGCTGTATCCCGCGTCAAACAAGCCGACGGAGGCTATTTGAGCGAGCCGGTCGCGAACTGGTATACGGTGCAGGCGAAGGACGACTCTTATCAGCGTTCCTGGGTGGACGTGGAAGATAAAAATCTGAATGTGCGCCACGTCTTCGGTATCAAATATCGCGACAAACAGGCGCACGAAAAATACCGTGTGCAGTACCTACACTTTTGCAAGTCGCTGGAACAGTTCAGCGATTGACGGACTCTAAAACAAACGTCAGGAGACACAGAAAGAACATGAAGATCGGTATGCTGACCGGCGGCGGGGACTGCCCCGGCTTGAACCCGGCCATTCGCGGGGCCGTCCTGCGCCTGCTGGACTACGGCGATGAAGTTGTCGGCTTCACGCAGGGCTGGAAGGGCCTGGTGGAAGGCAACACGGAACCGCTGACGCTGGAGCGGGTCGAGGGCATCATTGACCAGGGCGGGACCATCCTGCGCTCGTCGCGCACCAACCCGTTTGCCAAGGGCAAAGAGGCCCAACTGGAAGCTGTCCTGGCGAACATCAAAAAGTTCGAGCTGGACGCGCTCATCGCCTTGGGCGGCGAGGACACGCTGGGCGTCGCCTCCAAACTCTACACGCAGCACGGCGTCAAGACAGTCGGTGTCCCCAAGACGATGGACAACGACCTGGACCTCACCGACTACACGTTCGGCTTCGACTCGGCGGCCTCGGTCGCCTTGGAGTCTATTGACCGCCTGCGCGACACGGCTCGGTCGCACGACCGCGTCATCGTCGTCGAGATCATGGGCCGGCACGCCGGCTGGATGGCGCTTTGGTCGGGCGTCGCAGGCGGCGCAGACTGGATTCTGATCCCCGAAGTCCCCTTTGACATAGACGCCATGTGCGCCCACCTCCAGGCCAACTATGCGCGCGGCAAGACCTTCGGCATCGTCGCCGTTTCCGAGGGCGTTGAGATTCCCGGCGCGCAGAAGGCGGAAGACGCCGCTCTGGACGCCTTCGGGCACCACCAGCTTGGCGACGTCGGCATCGGGCCGGCCATCGCCACGGAGATCGAAAAACGGACCGGCATCCCGACCCGCAGCGCCGTCCTGGGTCATGTCGTGCGCGGCGGATCGCCCACACTCTTCGACCGCATCTTGGGAACGCGCGTCGGCATCAAGGCCGCCGAATTGGTCCATGAGGGTCAGTTCGGCGTCATGGTCGCCCAGCAGGGCACCAGCATCGTCGCCGTCCCCATCCAGGAGGCCGTCAAGCAGTGGAAGCTGGTCCCGCAGGCGCTGTATGACGAGTTCCTGACCACGTTCAACAAGTAGCGCGGGCGTCGGAAAGAGGGCGGGGTTCCCCCGCCCTCTGCTCCCATTCCTTTCCGCTCCCATTCCCTACCGCACGGCTGAGGCTCGGAACCATGCCCCCCGACATCATCACACTGGGCGAGGCCCTGATTGACCTGCCCGCGACTCAATCCGGCGTCTCCCTCGCCGACGCGCCCGGTTTTGCCAAAGTCCCCGCCGGGGCGCCCGCCAATGTCGCCGTGGTCGCGGCCAAACTGGGCCTGGAAACGGCCTTCCTGAGCAAAGTCGGTGATGACCCGTTCGGCGAGAGCATTATCCGCACCTTCGCCGGGCTGGGCGTGGACACCGCCCGCGTCATCAAGGACAAGGCGGCGCGGACGGGGCTGGCTTTCGTCTCGGTCATGCCCGACGGCAGCCGCGACTTCCTGTTCTACTTTGACCCCGCCCGTGACCTGGCCCTGCGCCCGGACGAACTGGACTTCGGCTGGCTGGACACGGCGCGCGTCCTCCACTACGGCTCCATCTCGCTGATCGCCGAGCCGGGCCGCAGCGCCACGCTGGCTGCCGCCGGGCACCTGATTGGGGCAGGCCGCGCCGTCTGCTCTTATGACCCCAACCTGCGTCCCTGGCTGTGGCCGGATGCCAAAGCCATGCGCGGCGGCGTCATGCTGGGCTTCGCCGTCGCCGACGTAGTGAAGATCAGCGTAGATGAACTGCTGTTCTTGTTCCCCGACGCCGCCGATGAGGCTGCCGCCGTCAGCGCCTTGATGCAGGAATTCCCACAGCGACTCGTCACGGTGACGGAAGGCGCGCTGGGCAGCCGGGGCTACACCCGCGACGGCGGCTTCGCCGACGCGCCCGGCTTTGACGTGAACTTCGTAGACGCGACGGGGGCGGGGGACGCTTACACGGCGGGCCTGCTGGCCTACCTTCTGCGGCTGGGGCCGGACGCGAACGCGACGCTGAACGGCTTCGGGTCGTACCTCGCGGATGCGCTCCGCTACGCCAACGCCTGCGGGGCGCTGGCGACGACCTATTTAGGGGCGACGCCGCACGGCCTGACGCCGCAGACGGTCCAGGCTCTTCTGGAGGGGACGGCATGATTGCAATTGACCTGACGGGGAAGAACGCGCTGGTGACGGGCGGGACGCGCGGGATCGGACGCGCCATCAGCCGCCGCTTGGCCGAGGCGGGCGCGAACACCGCCGCCGTCTGGCGCGGCGACCAGGCGACGGCGCAGGCGTCGCTGGCCGAGCGGCAGGCGTTCGGGCTGGGGACGCACCGGAACTATCAGGCGGACATCGGCGAGGAGAGGCAGATCGAAGAGCTGATCGCGCAGTTCCGGGCCGACCACGCCGAGGGGCTGGACCTGCTCGTCCTGAACGCCGGGATCGGTCTGGGCGGGAAAGTGACGGAGATCGAGCCGGCGCAGTGGCGGCGGATGCTGGACGTGAACTTAGGGTCGGCGTTTCTGCTGACGCGCGGGCTGGTCCCGGCCATGCGTCGGGGCGGGAGCATCGTCGCCATCAGCAGCGGCTCCGGGCACGACCCCATCCCCGGCCTGGCGTTCTACGGCGCATCCAAAGCCGCGCTCAACATGTTCATTGCCGACCTGGCGCAGGAAGTGGGGCCGGAGGGCATCCGGGCCAACGTCGTCTCGCCCGGCGGCACGGACACGAAGTTCCAGGAGAACGCGCCCTCGCCCGCCGTCAAGCAGGACGGCGCGACTCACAACGCCCTGCGCCGCACGGGCGTCCCGGACGACGTGGCCGGCGTCGTTCTGTTCCTGTGCAGCAATCTGGCCGGCTTCGTGACCGGCCAGGCCATCCGGGTCAACGGGGCGGCGCTGTAGGTTCCTATTCCTTCATCTTCGGGACCGCCCCCGGCTTCGTCGTCATCGGCCCCTGCGCGATCTTTGACAGCGTGACCAGCGAGTAGCCGTGCGCTCGCAGGGCGGCGACCAGACTCGGAATGGCCGCCGCCGTCACGTCCGGCCCGTTGTGCAGCAGCACGATGGCGCCGGGGCGGACGTGCTGCATCACATACTGGACCAGCCCGCTCGGGGAGCCGACATCCTCGGCGTGGAGTGCGTCCACGGTCCAGTAGGCCAGCCCCAGCCCGTAGCTCCGGGCGAGGCGCTGTACCGCCCCGTCGGCGTTGCCGCCCGGCGGCCGGAAGAAGCGCGGCTGCCGGCCCGTCATCGCCTGGATTAATACACTGGTCCGCAGCATCTCCTCCTCCGCCACCGAAGGGATCACCAGGTTCATGTTCGGGTGGGTGTACGAGTGGTTCTCCACCTCGTCACCGCGCGCCGTCATCCGGCGCAGGAGGTCCGGCGCCTGCTCCGCCCGCGACCCGACCACGAAGAACGTCGCCGGGGCGTGTGCCTTCTCTTATTCCCATCTCCGAGCCCACGAGACACTCGCGAATCGCGTATGCCGTGGTGTGCTTGAA
>CAXTWM010000086.1:0-15386 GCA_964247915.1 uncultured Armatimonadales bacterium
AACACGAGGTTCGCCCCCCCAACGCCCTCACCCCGGAGGGGCGAACCTCGTGTTCGCCCTCCTCACGGCGGAGGGCCATAAACTCATGCCCCGTCAGGAACTAATGCCCCGTCAGGTGGTGCCAGAAGCGGCCCGCTGCATTGCTGCTTCGCGCCGCCGGGGGCGCGGACGGCGCAGGGACGGCAGCCGGGGCGGGAGCCTCCAGGCCCTTCACCATGATCGGGCGCTCGCCAGGACGCAGGTAGCCGTAGGAACGAGCCTCCGAGGCGATCCCGTCGCTCGTCTGGAGGTAATGGATGCGGCGCGTCAGGTCCGCGTTCTGGGCCACCAGCGCGGCGCTTTCCCGCCGCGTGGCCGCAAGCTGTCCGCTCTGGACTCCGGCCTCGCGGTAGGGGCGCACGGCTTTGGCGACCAGGCCGATCGCGAAGAAGACCGAGACGACGATCACGCCCAGCAGCAGGGCCAGACGCGCCCACAGCCCCAGGATACGCCGGGGCCGCTTCCAGCCGGTCTTGCCGCGCCGCGACCGGCGGCGCCGCTCCAGATCGTCCGACTCGAGGCGCGTGTCCCGGCGGGAAGACCGGCTGTTTTGCGTGTCGCTGTCCATGATGACTCTTGACTACTCCGGGCGCAGCGGCTGGCCGATGCGGTGGATCTTGATGAAGTTCGTGCTGCCGGGCCGCCCGACGGGGACGCCGCCGGTCAGCACCACCACGTCGTCGTTCTTGACCAGGCCGGTCTGACTCGCCGCGTCGATGCTGGCCTGCATCATGCTGTCCGAGTCGGGGGCGATCTCGACCAGGACGGGGTGGACCCCCCAGACCAGGGCCAGGCGCTGGTACGTCTCGGGCAGGTTGGTCGCGCAGATAATCGGCGCGCGGGGCCGGTAGCGGGACACGACGCGGGCCGTCCGCCCGGTCGCCGAGGCGGTCAGGATGGCCGCGCAGTTCAGGTCGTGCGCGATGTCGCACGTCGCCTGGCCGACCGCGCCGGTGATGGACTGGCCCGTGTCCAGGTGCGTCTTCTCGTCGAGTATCCTGCCGTAGTCCAGCGAACCCTCCGTGTGCGTCGCGATCTTAGCCATCATGCGGACCGTCTCGAACGGGTACAGGCCGACCGCCGTCTCGCCCGACAGCATGACGGCGTCGGTGCCGTCGAAGATCGCGTTCGCCACGTCCGACACCTCGGCCCGCGTCGGGCGCGGGTTGCGGATCATCGAGTCCAGCATCTGGGTCGCCGTGATGACCGGCTTGCCTGCCCGGTTCGCCTTGCGGATGAGCCGCTTCTGGATGACCGGCACCTCGTCAATCGGGACCTCGACGCCCAGGTCGCCCCGCGCCACCATGATGCCATCCACGGCCTCCATGATGGCGTCGATGTTCTGCACCGCCTCGTGCTTCTCGATCTTGGCGATCAGCGGAATCTTGGCGCGGGCGGCCTCGCAGACCCCGCGCAGCACGGCGACGTCGGAGGCCGTGCGGACGAACGAGGCGGCGACGTAGTCCACCTTCTGGGCGATGCCGAACCGCAGGTCGTCCAGGTCCTTGTCGGTGACGGCGGCGATGGGCAGCGAGACGCCCGGCACGTTGACGCCCTTGTGGGACGTCAGCAGGCCGCCGACGACCACCTCGCAGACCAGCGCGCTCGACCGTTTGGACTTCACGCGCAGCTCCAACAGCCCGTCGTCGAGCATCAGGTGCGTCCCGGCCCTGACCGCCTCGAAGATCTCCGGCACGGGCAGGTTGACCTCGTGCTCGTCGCCCGGCACGTCGCCCAGCGTCAGCGTGAGCTGGGCGCCGGGCCGGAGCAGGACGCCCTCCCCCGCGATGTCGCCCACGCGCACCTTGGGGCCGGACAGGTCTTGCAGGAGGGCCAGGGGCGTGTTCAGGTCGCGGGCGATGGCGCGGAGGTGGGTGACGACTTCGGCGTGCTGCTCGTGGGAGCCGTGGGAGAAGTTGAGGCGCGCGACGTTCATCCCCGCTTCCACCAGGAGGCGCAGGTGTTCGGGGCTGCGCGTGGCAGGCCCGATCGTGCAGACAATTTTGGTTCGGCGCATCGGTTTGGGTGGCCCCGGCGTGGACGGCGTCCGGGACGCCTCTCCATTATTATAACCGATTACGAGCCGTTCGTCAACATTGACGCGCGTTCGGAATTCTGTTACGATAGGGGCATGAAAGCGCTGTCCCTCTTGTGCCTCCCCTGGGTGTGCCTCTTCTGGGCGTTCGGCGGGAGTCGCGCCCGCGCCCAGGACGCGGTGACGGTCCCGTTCCAGCTTACGGGCAACCACATCTTCGTTTCCATCAGCATCAACGGGAAAGGGCCGTTCCCGGCGGCCTTTGACACCGGCAGCGCCGCCTGCCTCTTGACCCCGGCCCTGGCGAGGGAGCTGCGCCTGACGCCGCGCGGGGCGCTGCGGGTGGACGGCCTCGGGGAACGAACCGTGCCAGCGGAGTGGGCACAGGCGGACTCGGTGCGGATCGGCGGGGTCACGCTGCTCCGACCGACCTTCGCCGTGGTTGACGTGGGCGGGCTGCCGCTCAAGACCATCCTCGGCGGTGACGTGCTGCGCCGGTTCGTGGTCCGAATAGACTATGACGCCCGCCTCCTGACCCTGACGCGCCCTGACAGGTTCGTCTACCGGGGCGGCGGCGTCGTGCTGCCCCTCCACATGCACGGCCACATCCCGGCCGTGGACGGGTCGGTGGACGGCATCAAGGGCCTGTTCACCCTGGACACCGGATCGGGCAGCGCCCTGGACCTGTTCGGCCCGTTCATCCAGGCCCACGACCTGCGCCGCAAGTACGCGGCCGGGTTCACCCAGGAAACGGGCATCGGCGTGGGGGGCGTCACGCGGGCGCAGTTCGTCCACGTCGGGAGGCTCGCGCTGGGGGCCGCCGAGGTACGGGGGTTCGAGACGCAATTGACGGCGAATCAGGGCGGGGCGTCCTCCGACGCGGAGATCGCGGGGAACATCGGGGAGACGGTGCTGAAGCAGTTCAACCTCACCTTCGACTACGCGCGCGGGCGGGTGATTTTGGAGAAGAACAGGGGCTACGGCAAGCCGGAAGACGGTCATGCGGGGATCGGGCTGGACCCGCAGGGCCGCACATGGCGCGTGATCAGCGTCACGCCCGGCGGCGCGGCGGCACAGGCGGGCATCAAGGAGGGGGACCGGGTCCTCCAGGTCGAAGGCAGAGATGCCGGTCAACTGTCCCTCCTCGCGCTCTGGGACATCTTCCACCACCCGGTCGGCACCAGGGTATGGGTGCTGCTCCAGGAGGGCCGGCAGAGGCGGCTCGCGGCGCTCACTCTGGGGCAAGCGCCCTAAGTATTCCACGGGGGTTACCGCAATAGACCTCTTGCGTAGGTCCTCAGCCTCCTTCCCCGGATTTCAATCCAGGCGACTGAGGCAAGAGGTCCATTCACGCTCGAAGCGGCGAGGATAGCCCATCGGGGATTTGAACCACCGGTCTCCGCGCCGAGAAGCGCGGCGTCCTGGGCCGGGCTAGACGAATGGGCCGTCGCGGGATTCAGTATACCTGAGAGCGTGGAAAGAAACCGATGCGGGCGACTGAAGTCGCGGCAACGAAAGCACAAAACCTGCCTTCGCAGGTTAAGAATTTGAGTCCACGAAGGTGGACTTAGTGCCCTTGTTGCCGCGAATTTATTCGCCTGACCTCATTGGGAAGGCCTCTCACGAGAAGCGCGGCAGGAGCAGGCCGAAGAGCGTGTACAGGTTCAGGGCGAGCAGGCCCAGCGCCAGGAGGCCGACGAACGCGGGGAACGGGGCGGGGCGGGGCAGCAGGCCGCGCCATCCGAGGACGAAAAAGAACGCCAGCGGGAGCAGGGCGGGATACCAGTACCGGCCCTGGGCCTGGAAGAACGTCAGGATGAAGCGCAGGAAGACGAGGCCGGTCAAGGCCGTCAGCACGGCGAAGGCGGCCAGCAGGACGTTCTGGGCAGGCGCGAGCGCCGCCCGCCGACCCAGCGCCCGGAACAGCCCCCCGGCGGCGAGGAGGCAGAGGACGGCGAGGACGGTGTAGGGGGGCGGCAGCGGGTGCGTCAGGAACGAGTACGCGCCGCGCTCGTTGGCGTGGAGGTGCGCGCGCGGGTCCTGCCCCCAGAAGAGCAGCATCGAGTCGAAGCCGCCCCAGAAGGACGCAAAGGTCCACTGCGCGACGCCGCTGAGGTAGCTCAGGACCGAGCCGCCGTACAGTGTCCGGGCGATGTCGTCGGCCTGGGCGGTGCTGGAAAAGGCGGACACAAAGATGTGCTGCGCCAGCGGGTCGTGGTAGAGCAATTGGTTACGCCCTAGCCAGGGCAGGCCGAGGAGTGCGCCCAGGCCGCAGGCGACGCCCGCCGCCCGCGCCGCCTGCCTGGGCGTCGCCAGGCGGCGGGAGGCCAGCAGGTAGCAGGCCAGCAGCACGGTCGGGAACAGGAGGAGCGTGCTGGTCTTGGTCCAGATGCCGACGCCCAAGGTGACGCCGAGCCATAGCGCCCATCGGCTTCTTTCCCCGGCCTCCGTCGCCGTCACCAGATTCGCCAGCAGCCCCAGCCCGACGGCCATCACGAGGTTCGTCAGCGCGTCGTTCGTGACCGAGGCCGACAGCGCGACATTGCCGGGCAGCAGGCCCACCGCCGCCGCCGTCCCCAGGGCCAGCCACGGGTCGCCGGGGAACGCGGTGCGGACGCACCCATAGGCCGCCAGGATCAGCAACGCGCCGAGCAGGAGGGAAACGGCGCGGACTGCCCGCATCGCCGCCGCCTCCCCCCCGCCCCGCGCCGCCAAATAGACCGGCGCGGCCAGGGCGTAGTAGAGCGGCGGCTGGTGGTTCTCGTAGCCGTGCAGGGCGTCGGTGAAGACCGGCAGACGGCCCGACGCCACCGTCTGGACGTACTGCATGTGCGCGTTCTCGTCCGGGTTGTGCTGCTCCGGCGTGGCGGCGGGCGTGACCCCGCTGTAGGCCCCCGCCAGGAGGAAGTAGACGAGGACCAGCCCGGCCAGCAGCCCGCGCGTCAGGCGCTCCGTCATCGCGGCGCCTCCGGCAAGGCGTACACCGCCACGCCATGCGCCTCGAAGAGCGGCCCGCCGCTCTTCTCCGACAGCGCCTCCACCCAGCCCGTGTAGCCCCGTGAAGGGGTGAAGTAGGCCCGGTCAATGAGGATGTGCGTCACGCCGATCTTGTGCAGGTAGGCGCGCAGGTCGTTCTCGTCGTGGAAGGTCTCGTAGGGGATGAACGTGCTGTGCTGCGCGTCGCCCCAAAAGTATGCCCTGTCGCAGTAAAAGCCGAGCGGGTGCCCGTACAGGACCACTTTCGCGTTGGCGGGAAGCTGCGCGTTGATGAACTGCATGGCCGCGTAGCCGGAGAGGTCACGATCCAGGTAGTCCGCGCGCGACTGCCGCCCGAACACGACCGGCGCCTCGCGCGCGACCAGGCCGCCCCCGATGACGCCGCCCCCGCCGTAGCCCGTAAACAGGGCGAAGGCGACCGAGGCGGCCCCCATCGCCGCCAGCGCATACCCCGCGCGCGCGCGGCTTTCGACCGCCCGCACCAGCGCCCAGGCCGCCAGGAGGCACAGGGCGGGCAGCCAGAGGAGCAGGTAGCGGACCTGCTGCGAGGTTTCGACCCACAGCAGGCCGGACAGAAGAGCGTACAGGCCGAGCGCCCGGACCACTCCGGGCGCCCCCCGGAGGAAGGCGGGAAAGAACAGCGCGGCGAGCAGCAGGGGTGACAGCGCGACGAGGGGGATCTGCGTGTCGTTGAACGCCCGGAAGACGGGGTTTGGCCGCGCGCGGCCCGGCAGTAGGTACATGGTCAGGTTCCACGGGGCCAGGGCCGCCATGTCGGGGGAGCGCACCAGCTTCGGGTCGGTCGCGGGGTCATCCTTCGTCGGCGTGACATAGGTGACGCCGAAGTTGGCGTTGGACACGTCATAGATCCGCGCCAGCGCGGCGTTGAAGCCGCGCCCGCCGAAGAGCTGGTAGTAGAACGGGTAAACCGGGTTGCCCGTGTAGGCTGCGGACTTGATGTACCAGGGCGATCCGACGGCGAGAGCGATCACACACCAGACCGCGACCTTTCCCATCGCCTGCGGCCACTTCTGCCCTTGTGAGCGCACCCACCAGAACAGCAGGCCCAGGGCCAGCAGCGCCAGGGCGGAGAGGGCGGTCGCCTTGGTACTCAGGGTCAGACCCATCAGGACGGCCCCCAGCCGCAGCCGGCGCTCGTCCCGCGCGGCCATGCCGCCGGCGACCGCCAGCAGCGTCAGGGTCGCGAAGAACATCCCGGCCAGGTCCGCATAGGCCGTCCCCGCCTCCCAGAGCACGAGCGGCGTGGACGCCAGCACGCCCGCCGCCGTCAGCCCGGCGCGCGGCGACAGGTGCCGCGCGCCCAAGGCGTAGACCGCCAGGCACGCGCCCAGCCCGCAGGTAAAATGGAACAGCTTCGCCAGAGGTACGCCGCCCTCCGTCCCACGCTCCATCAGGCCGAACAGATACCACATTTCCGCCGTGAAGGCGAAGTTGGAATGGCTCTCCCAGGGGATGTAGTAGATACGATGGGCCTGGAGGTACAGCTTGGGGTCGGCCAGGTGGTAGGAAAGGCTGTCCCATTCCAGGGCCGCGCTCGGCGGCGTCCAAACGCCGACCAGGGGAATCAGCGCCAGCAGGAGGAAGAGGAGGGCGACGCCCCAGCCCCAGGGGGACAGCCGGACACCCTGTTGGAAGGCATTGCGGAGTTCAAGCGCCATCGCCCGATGCTGCCGGAAGCCAACAACGCCCAGGAGAAGCAAAAGTCCGACGCCCGCCAACGGGTACAGGCCGCCGAGCAGCCCCAGGGCGAGCATCCCGTAGGCCAATGCCCCCAGGCCCAGCGCCAGGCCGCACAGGTTCCGCTCCAGCCGCGTCGGGCCGTCGCCCAGACGCAGGGCGGACAGCACGGCCCGGCCCGCCGCCGTCACGATCCAGGTCACCGGCAGAAATAGCAAAAGGTCCAGCAAGCGCGCCTTTCAGTCGTTTCACGGGGCTGAACCCCCGTGCTTCGGTAGAGCAAGCCCCCGCCTTTGCACTGGCTACCCGGAGGGGCGCGGGCGCAATGCCGTAGGCGTGGGGCTTGCTCGTACTCTTATGCCCGCGCAGGCGGGGAGTTGCTCTACCGAAGCACGGGGGTTCAGCCCCGTGAAACGAACTCACTGCCGTTCAGGGCGGGCAGCCGTCAACAACCTACTCCCGCAGGTTTAGGAGTCGCCCGGTCACGCGGGGGCGCGCATGGGGCGCGTCCCAGGTCAGCTCGGTCTCACCCAAGAAGTGCCCGAACCAGCCCGCCTGGACGATGGGGACGCCGCCCACGACCTTCGGCTCTCCGAGTTTGTTGTGGCTGTGGCCGCCGATGACCAGATCCAGTTCGGGACAGGCGGCGGCCAGCCGCTCGTCTTCCCGCAGGCCGATATGGGTCAGCGCGACCAGCGCGTCTACCTGCGGGCGCAGGGCGTCAATCTGCCGCCGCGCTTCCAGGACGGGATCATGGAAGACGAACGCGCTCACCAGCCGCGCGGTCATGCGCGGCGTCACCATCGGCACGGTCAGCCCGAAGACGCCGACTCGCAGGCCGTTCGGCAGGGTCTTGACGAGGGACGGGACGACGGGCAGTGTTTCGCCCCCGTCCTCGCGCCAGCGGATGTTAGCGCACAGGACGGGAAACATCGCCTTGCCGATCTTGAGCCGCAGCAGGGCGTCCGCGACGTGGAACTCGCGGTTCCCCAGCGTCATGGCGTCGTAGCCCGTTTCGGACATCAGGGTCAGGATCGGCTCGCCGCCGGGCCGGACGCCGACATTTCCCGCCGAAACCGCGTCCCCCGCGTCCAGCAGCAGGACGTTCTCCCGTTCGGCCTTCGCCTGCTTGATGAACGCGGCCTGACGCGCGCTCAGGTGGTTATGGAAGTCGTTGGTGTGCAGCAGGGTAAGCGTGGTCATGGAAACTGTTGCGTCGGCTCTCTGACATAGGATTCCACGGGGCTGAACCCCCGTGCTGTGACAGAGCAAATCCCCGCCTGCGCGGGCATAATGCCAATGACCGTTTGCCCTTCTCTTCGCCCGCGCAGGCGGGGGCTTGCTTTTCCGAAGCACGGGGGTTCAGCCCCGTGAAACCGGCTTAGGCAAAAAGTCTATTGCCGCCCCGTCGCCCCGCCCGGCTTCGTGTGCGCCAGGTACGCCGCGATCGCCTCGTCCAGCCGCCCCTGCCGCCGCAGGATCTCCTCGATGGCGTCCCGCACCGCCCCCGACCCGCCCGCGCGGGGCGTCACCCAGTCCGCCCGCGCCTTCAGGTGCGCGGACGCATTGGCGACCGCGATCCCCACCCCGGCGGCCTCGAAGGCGGGCAGGTCGTTGATGTCGTCCCCGACGTAGGCGGCTTCTTTGGCCCGCAGGCCGTACTTGTCCAGCAGCCCGTTCAGCGCCCCGGCCTTGTCGCCGCAGTTCTGGATCAAATCCTCAACGTGCAACTCCGCCATGCGCGTTTGGACGACGCGGCTGGTGCGGGCGGACACGACGGCCACGCGCAGCCCGACCGCCTGCGCCATGACGATGCCCAGCCCGTCGGCCACATGGAAGGCTTTGGACTGCCCGCCGCCGTCCCCATACAGCAACGTCCCATCAGTGAGTGTGCCATCTACATCCAAAACGATGAGTTTAACGTTTTGCATACCGGTTATTGTTTGATGTCCGGCGTTCGGGTGGACTTCAAACGGTTGTCGGCGGAAGTCTTCCTTTTCACCCAATCGTAGACGTTAGGAAGGAACATGAGAAGCAACGCAGAAATCAAAAACTTCTCGTCTATATCTCCGCTATGGTGCCTCAGAGGTATGCACACAGCCAGAAAAAGAAGACCCGTGCTTACGAGGTAACATAGATGCTGCATGAGAGCAATCAGGCGGTGCCGCATCTCACGGATGCGGCTGTCCGTGACTATCCGAGCGAAAAAGAACAGGTGCATGGCGAGACCGACGAGGGAGACGCCACACATAATCCAGTTGAACGTATACATAGCCTGCTCAATCCCCCAGCGGCAATCAAACAATCCCCGCTTTCACCAAGTCCTTCAGCATCAACATTCCGACGGGGCGGCCTTCGGCGTCTACCACGGGGGCGTCGCCCGCCTTCTGGCCGGGCAGGGGGTGGAAGTCGTCCAGGCGGCGCAGACCCTCGGTCGCCAGGAGGTCGGCGGTGACGAGGCCGGGGCTGCGGGTCATCGCCTCCGACGCGGGGCGGGACAGGAGGTGCGGGTCGTCCAGCAGGTGCCGGCGGATGTCGCCGTCGGTGATGAGGCCCGAAACGCGGCCCGAAGAATCCTTGACGATGGCCGCGCCGGCGTTCGCGCGGGTGATGGCGAACATGGCCTCCAGGACGGTGCAGGTGTCCGGGACGACGGCCACGGCGTCGCCCGTCCGCATGACGTCGGCGACGCGCAGGGTCAGGCGGCGGCCCAGCGTCCCCGCCGGGTGCAGGCGGGCGTACTGGTCCGGCGTGAAGCGGCGCGCGCCCATCAGGGTCACGGCCAGGGCGTCGCCCACGGCGATCATCGCCGTCGTGCTGGTCGTCGGGGCCAGCCGGATCGTGCAGGCTTCGCGCTCCACCGACACGTCCAGCACGACCGAGGCCGCGCGGCCCAGGGTGGAACGGGGGCTGCTGGTCAGCGCGATCAAAGGGGTTTGGAGCTGACGGATGGCGGGCAGGATGGCGGTGATCTCGTCGGTCTCGCCGCTGTAGGAGAAGGCGACGACGGTGTCGCCCGGCTGGAGCATCCCCAGGTCGCCGTGGACGCCCTCGGCGGGGTGCAGGAACAGGGCGGGCGTGCCCGTGCTGGCGAGGGTGCCGACGAGCTTTTCGGCGACCTTGCCGCTTTTGCCCATGCCGGTCACGACCACGCGGCCCCTGGTGTCCAGGAGCAGACGGACGGCCTCGGCCCAGGCCGCGCCGTCTATATGGTCCGCCAGCCGGTCCAGCGCCCGCGCCGCCTCGGACAGCACCCGCCGCCCCTCGGCCAGCCATTCCTCGCGTTCCACGTCCATTGCCTCTCATTATACAGACTTCGGCGGGCAATATGCAAGCGGGCGGTGTGCCCCAAGGAGGATAACAGGCGCTCAGTCGCCAATTACCCACTGTTGTTACCTTCCGAAAGGTTCCTTGATTGCCATGAAGAAAACCCTTTGCCCCCCGGCCCTGCTGCTCCTGGCTTCGCTGCTCCCGGCCTCCGTGCGGGCGCAGACGCCGGCGCCCGCCGCATCGGCCCCTGTGGCAGACGCCGCCACGACCCAGTTCCAGGCGGGCGTCGCCGCCTTCGGGAAGAAGCAGTATGACGCCGCCATCACCGACTTCCGCGAGGCGGTCCGCCTCCGGCCCGACTACGCCGACGCCCACAACGCGCTGGGCATCGCCCTGGAAGTGCGCGGACGGCACGCCCAATCACTGGCGGAGTTCCAGGAGACAGTCCGGCTGAGACCGGACAACCCCGATGCCCGCTACAACCTCGCCATCGCGCTGGACCGCCAGGGCCAGACGCCCGAAGCCGTCGCCCAGATCCAGGCCGCCCTCAAGCTGCGGCCCGCGTTCGTCCAGGCGCACTACACGCTGGGGCGGCTGCTGGAGAAACAGGGGAAGCGCGAGGAGGCCATCGCCGAATACCGCGAGGCGGTCCGCCTGCGCCCCAACGACGCGCCGACGCACTACACGCTCGCCAACGCGCTGGACGACAGCGGGCGGCATGATGACGCCATCGCCGAGTACCACGAGGCGATCCGCCTGGACCCGGACAACGCGGACGCGCACAACGCGCTGGGCAACGTGCTGGACGTCCAGGGCAAACACGCGGACGCCGTTGGAGAGTACCGCGAGGCCCTGCGATTGAAGCCCAGCTTCGCGCTGGCTCATTACAACCTCGGCCTGGCGCTGGAAGCGCTCGGCAGGCGGGGGGACGCGATCGGGGAGTACCGGGCTGCCCTGAAGGGGAACCCGAACCTGGGGGTCGCGCGGCAGTACCTGGCGAACGCGCTGACCCGGCAGGAGGAAGCGGCGAAGGCTGCCCGCGATGCGGCACGGCTCACGCTTCGGGCTGAGGCAGCGAGGAAGGCTTTGGCGACTCGGGAGGCGAGGCGGGCCGTCGCGGCGGCGACCAAGGCGAAGCAGGCCGCAAACGCGGCCCAGGCACAAAAAACCGCTCAAGCCGCGCGGCAAGCGCGCCTGGCCGCCGCCACGCGCCGCGCCCAGGCGGCGCAAGCGGCCAAAGCCGCGCGCGTCGCGGCGATGCTGGCCGCCGCCCAGGCACCGGAGACGCCTGCGCCCGCCGACACGTCGGGGCCGGCCCTCCAGCGCGGCAAAGCGCTGTATGACCAGGGCAACCTCGTCGGCGCGATCACCGAATTGAAGCGGGCCGTCGCCGCCGACCCCGGCGACGCCGAAGGGCATTACCGCCTGGCGGTCGCGCTGGACGACCGGGGCGACCACGCCGCCGCCGTCGGCGAGTACCGCCGTGCGCTCCGCTTGAAGCCGGGCTACGCCGCCGCGTATTCCAGCCTCGGCACGTCGCTGTACCTGGCCGGGAGCCGCGCCGAAGCCCGCCGCGCCTGGCACCAGGCAATCAGCCTGGGCGATCCGCAGGAGGCCCAGAACGCCGCCGTGCTGCTGAAGACGTATCCGTAAGGGCAATAACCCCGGCGCAAGCGCCGGGGTTAGGTTCCTAATGCGTCAGCAGCAGGTAGAAGCCCATCAGGATGAAGAAGGCGTCAATGACCAGCGCCCGCTGCTTGCGCCCGGCGAAGGCCCGGCGCGCTTTGGGGTCGTCCGGCAACGACTTGGCCCGCTGGTTGAAGTAGGCCAGGCTGATCGCGCGGAAGAGGAAGCCCAGGGCGACGAGTAAGCCGCCGATGATCTTGAACGGGTCCAACGGCTAATCCACAGTCCCAGGGTTAACGGTAGTTGGTGAACTGAAGCGGCGCGTCCAGGTCTTCGCCTTTGAGCATCGTCATCACGGACTGCAAATCGTCCTTGCTTTTGGCCGTGACCCGCACCTGCTGGTCCTGGATCTGCGCCTGCACCTTCAGCCCCTTGTCCTTGATCAGCTTGGTGATCTTTTTGGCGGTCTCGGTCGGCAGGCCGCTCTTGATCGTGACCACCTGCCGGAGAGTGCCCTTGCTGGCCTGTTCGAGCTTGCCGTATTCCAAAAACTTGACGTCCACGCCGCGCTTGATCAGCTTAGACTGGAGCACGTCGGTCAGCGCGCTCAGACGCGCCTCGTCGTCCGAGTGGAGCGTCAGCTTGTCCTTGTCGTCGTGATCAATCGCGCTGATGCTGCCGCGAAAGTCGAAGCGCGTCTCGATCTCGCGCTGCGCCTGCCCGACGGCATTTTTGACCTCCTGCGGGTCCGCCTTCGAGACGATGTCGAAACTGTATTCCGTTGCCATGTGTGTCCCCCTTGCTTTATCATACCCGCCCCGGTCGGTGAATCCCACGCGCGCCTCGCCCCACTGCGGAGGCTCAAAGTGTGTCTAAAAAGGAAGTCGGGCGACTGAAGTCGCGGCAACGAAGGCACGAAGTCCACCTTCGTGGACTCAGAAAGGCCGCTATCCTAACCTGCGGAGGCAGGTTTCGTGCCTTTGTTGCCGCGGTTTCAACCGCCGGTTCCGCGTCTTTATACACTCCCTAAGACGCGGCGGCGGAGAACTCCGGCGCGTGTTCAGGCGGCGCGGCGACGCCCGGCCTGCGTCCCAGGCCCGCCACGGCCAGCAGCAGCAGGGCCAGCCCGAGCCACTGCCCCAGCCCCACGGGCGTGTGCTGGACGAACAGGCCGATGAACAGGGAGGTCAGCGGGTAGCACAGCTCGGCCAGGGTCGCCACCGACGCCGAGGTTCCGCGCAGGCCCAGGTAGTACAGACCCATGCCCGCCAGGTCCGGCCCCAGCACGATGAGCAGCAGGAACAGGCCCGCGTAGCCCGCCGAGTGCGTGGGTGCGGTCCCCATCCCCGTCGGCGCCAGCGTGAGTAAGGCCAGCAGGGGCACGGCCAGCGCAAACCGCGCGCCGGCCAGCAGGCCGGGGGAGAGCGCCGCCGTCAGTGACCGGCCCGCCACCGTCGCCGCGCCCCACAATGCCGCCGCGCCCAATGCGAGCAGCGCCTGCTCCGCGTGGATGTCCGTCAGGGACGGCGGGCTGGGGAAGCCGATGAGCAGGTACGCCCCCGCCATCGCCGCCGCGCCCCAGCCCCAGAACAGCCACGTCCGCCGCTCCCCCAGCAGCCACCCCGCCAGGGCGATCGCCACCAGCGGCTGCGTCTTTTGCAGCAGCACGACCGTGAGGGCATGGGAAAAATCCAGCGTGAACGCCTTGGTGTAAAGCCAGGTCGCCAGGGCCGACCCGCCCCAGGCGACGAACAGCAGCGCCCCCCACTGCTGCCTTTCCAACGTGGCGAGCTGCCGCCGCTCCCGCCATAACACGGGCGCGAACAGGACGCCGAGCGCCAGGTGCTCCCCCAGCACGACGCGGGCCGGGGACCAGCCCGCGCTCAGGGCGGCGGGCCGCAGCAGCAGGTCGCCCCCCCAGAGCATGGCGGCGAGGGCGATCAGGAGCGGGGACAGCAGGCGGGACGGCATGACGGGTGTATGATACCCGAAGACGCCTCATCTCCCGCGTAAGCGGCGGGCATAGGATAACTGCGGCTTTTCTGATATAATAGGAGACAGAAGAGTCTCGGGAGAACAGATGTATGGCCGTCAAAACGCCGCCCAACAAGTCCGCCGCGCGCCAGCCGCGCGCCTCGCAGCCGTCCAAAGCAAGCAGCACGCGCCCGCCGCGCAACAACGACCGGTTCGCCCACGACATCTGGGGGCTGACCCTGGTGGCCCTGGGACTGATCCTGCTGGTCAGCCTGGTCGTCGGCGCGCGCGCCGGCATCGCGGGGGAGGCGCTGGTACACGGCCTGCGCGGGCTGGTCGGGGTGGGCGCGTGGCTGTTCCCGTTCTTCCTGAGCGCGGTCGGCGTCATGCTGATCCAGGGCCGGGCGCAGCACACGCGGACCAACTTTGCGGGCGGGGCGGCTCTGCTGTTCGTCATCGGCATCGCCTGGTGGCATCTGGGCCACACGTCCGGCGCGCAGCCGTTCGACGGCCTGGAAACGGGCGGCGGCATCGTCGGGGCCGTCGTTTCGGCGGGCCTGCGCCGGATGGTCGGCGACGTGTCCAGCCACATCCTCCTGTTCATCTTCACCCTGGGCGCGACGGTCTGGGCGACGGACATGCGCCTGCTGCACCTGTTCGATCACGCCGTTGCGGGCGGGCGGCGCGTCGCCGCGCCTGTGACGCAGGGGGCCAGGGCGGGCGCGCAGGCGGCGAAGCAGGGCGCGGCAGCCCTGCGGGAGCGTTCGGACAGTCGGAGGGAAGAGAAGGCAGCCGCCGCCGAGCGCGTCTTCACGCGCCCCACCCCGCCCGCCGGCAACCCCCCGCCCACCCCCCCGACCCCCGCCCCCCGCCGCCCGGGGCGGCGCGCTAGCCCTGGCTTGGGCGGTACGGTGCCGGGCAGGGCGTAGAGGGCGTAGTCCGGGGCAGTGCGCGCGGGCCGGAGCAGACGCGCGCCGCGCTCGGTGAGCTGGTGGTTGAGCGGCATCCCCGAGAGGTGCGCCCCCACCACGGCCAGCTCAAGCAGCGGCGTGCCCGGCATCGCGAGCGCCGGAGCGGCGATAGGCTCCCGCGCGCCGCCGACGCCCTCGCCGGCGGCCCGGTGCAGGCGGTCCGCCCAGGTTGCCAGGGCACGGTCGGTGAACGCCGGCCCGATCAAGTTGACGCCGAACGGCAACCCTCGCGGCGTGAAACCTGCCGGCACCGCGACCGCGGCCATGTCCAGCAGGTTGACGAAGTTCGTGTAAGTGCCGAGCAGGCTGTTCAGCCCCATGGGGTCGGCCGCGACCGCCGCGACCGTCACGGCCCGGGGCGCCGTGGGCAAGAGCATCGCGTCGAACCGTGCCCAGTGCTGCGCCGCGACCTTCGACAGCGCCGCAAGCTGGTACTGGGCGCGGAAGGCGTCGGCGGCGGTGAAGCGCCGGGCGCCCCCGATGATGCCGCGGACGGTCGGGTCCATCTCCGCCTCGTGCGCGCCGTAGAACGCCTCTATCACCGCGAGGCGCTCGGCCACGAACGGGCCGCCGTAGAGCAGCCCTGCCGCTTCCCGGAACGGGGCGTAGTCGAACGGAACCAACGTCGTTCCGAGCGCCCGCAGCCGCTCCACGGCGTCGTCGTAGAGCGCCGCCGCGTCCTGGTCGCCGCCGAACTCCCGGTCAGCCTCCCCTAGCACGCCGACGCGCAGGGCCTGCTCGGGCAGCGGGACGGGATCACCCGCGCGAGAGAACGG
>CAXTWM010000087.1:0-13003 GCA_964247915.1 uncultured Armatimonadales bacterium
GCGTGGCCGGGGGCGGAGCGCCCGCCGCCGCCCGCAGGAGCAGGAGCGGCGGCAGGGCGAAGAGCAGGACTTTCCCGGAGCGGGATCGGCAGGGTCTGTTCATGGGCGAATCCCCATCAGCCGCCGGCCGCGCCCTTGCGGGGGGGGATGACGTAGAGGGTGACGCTCTGGGCGGGTAGGGTCGCCGCCAGGCGGCTGCCGGAGACGGCGGCGTCGGGCAGGCGCGTGATCGCGCCGCCCGCGAGCTGCCACGCCTGGGCCGCCGCGCCGGGGCTGAAGTGGGCCAGGGACAGGGCGACGGGCGTCGGGCCGGACAGGGCCTTGTTGACCACCATGACGGTCAGCGCGCCGTCGGACTGGCGCAGGGCGGCGAACGAGGCCAGCGTGTCCGGGTCGGGGACGCGGTCCAGGACGCTGATGCTGCCGAACATGGACTTGTGGCCGTCGTAGTTGCGGTACATCTGCATCGCCTTAAACGTCGGCGAGGTGAGGGCGGGCGTGGTCCAGCGGGTCGCCAGGTCCAAGCCCTCGCGCCCGAAGATGCCCCACAGGTCGGCCTGGGCGGTCGCGCCGCTCATGCTCCCCTCGGCCCCCCAGTTGTACTCGGTGATGCCGATTTTGGTGCCGGGATAATAGGTCTGCACCCACCGCTTCAGGCGCGGGATCAGCATGACCTTGGCCTTGATCCAGCTTTCGTCGGTGTAGCTCGGGTCCCACAGCGCCCGCGTGGAGCGGCTGCGGAGCTGCTCGATAGGCGGCGAAACGTCGTCCCCGCCGTCGCCGCCCTGCGGGTAGATGTGGACGGTGAAGTAGTCCAGCAGCCGGTGGCCGGTCTTGACGTCGTGCTTGTGGAGCTGGTCCAGCAGCCAGGGCAAATAGTCCATGCCGCCGTGCGCCGCCCGGTCCGGGAAGGCGCCGTTCCAGCCGTGGGCCGCCCCGTACTGCTCGTCCGCGCCGCTGTAGATGTAGCCGTTCCAGCCCCACTCCTCCGGCCCCAGGACGCGCGCGGCGGGGTCCACGGACTTGATCAGGGTCGCGTAGGAGATGCTGTCATCCAGCACCTCCTGCATCGTCGCCCCTTTGGGATGCGCGTCGCGGTGCGTGGAGTGCCACAGGGCCGGCTCATTGTCCAGCAGGTAGTAGCCGACGCCGCCCGCCGGTGCCTTGCTCCACTTGGTCGTCAGGTGCTCCACCCAGCCGCGCTGGAAGTCGGGCGTGGCCGGGGTGTTGGCGTCGTTCGGGTCCGATCCGGTGATCTGCGTCTTGCCGTCGGGCTTCAGCCCGTTGCCCGCGTCGGGCATGTACGGGTCGGTCTTCTGCTGCGGGCCGTACTTTCGGACCGAGAACCCGGCCAGCTTGGCGCGGGCGGGGCCGAGCTTGGCGACCCAGCCGAGCATCGGGACCGTCAGCATCGGCTGCGCCCCGCCCGCCTTGGAGGCGGCGACAAACGTGTCGGCGCTCTCGCCCGGCACAGCGCTCGTCTCGCCGATGCTCTCAAAGAAGTAGTCGTTGGCGTGGTTGGAGGCGTTCTCCTTCCAGTTGTAGCGCGTCGCCCCGTTGCCGCCGCTGCGGTTGAGCGTGGCGTTCAGCGCCTGGAGCTGCTCCTGCGAGGCA
Source organism: uncultured Armatimonadales bacterium (assembly GCA_964247915.1). GTDB lineage: Bacteria > Armatimonadota > Armatimonadia > Armatimonadales > Capsulimonadaceae > JANXMY01. The sequence goes on from CAXTWM010000087.1 coordinate 1,615, forward strand.
AAGGCGACCCCGTAGATCAGCGGGCTGATGAGGTGCCGACCCGCCCCGGCGTCCACGGTGATGGGCATGGGCGCGGCCCCCGCCGGGGCAGCGTCCGGCGTGCCTTGCAGGAGAGATGGCGGCGCGGCGTTCGGCAGGGCAGGCGCATTGGGCACGGCGGGCGCGGTCGGCGCGGGCGTCAGGCGCGGCGGGGCGGGCGGCAGGTCCTCCTGAGCGAGCGCGGCGGTGAGCACGCCCAGGCCCAGCCCGGCGCAAAGCGTGAGGGTGAATTTGTTCATGGTGGGCATTGATGCATCCACGCCGGAGGGCGTGTCTTTCCGAGGTTTTCGCGGCGGATGCGGGAAAACCGGTCGCGAGAGTCACCTACAGTATACCTAATGGGCCGCCTACGGAGTTCCGGAATGTAGCATGGTCCGTACCTGCACCCATCTGCCGCACTTCGTAGAAGCGCCCATTGCGCCTCAATATTGACATAGTTTGGAACGGCAATAACTGAAACTGCAACCAATAGCCACAGCAGGCTAAACAAAGGGCATGGTCTCTCTGAGACATAAAATCGCCCGGTAGCCGTTGAGAGCTACCGGGCGATGCGGGCCAGAAACCATTCTCACGGCTTACCTGTCGCGGCTGCGGTCGAGCCGCTAGGGGCAACGGCAGCAGCCGGCTTACCCCCTCCTTGCATGGCCTTGATGGCTTCCGGGGGCATCGGGCCACCACCCTTGAAGTTCTGTTGATCTTCCTTACTCATGGTAGACTCGGTGCCGTGGCTGCACCCGGCCAGGAGTGGACAGACAACCACGAAAGCTAGGCCGATTAGGGGAAAAGGAGAGCGTGTTTTTTTCATAATTTCCTGTCCTAGTCAGACATCTGGGCAGCCGTAAGAGCGTCACCTCCTCCGGCTGCCCAGCCCATTACGAGCGGGTGGCGTCCCACATGTTCAATTCCGGGTGGTTTTTTGGGTCTGGGTTGGTTTGGATGGGCCGCATTGTCTTGACATGACCGTCCACGAACAGGAAGTTCGCCATGTCATTGTGCTTGATCGAGACGGCCCCATTAGGGCCGTTCGGATAGGCAGCGTTAGGCAGATCGCCGTTCGGGATTTCCCCCGAAGCCCACTGGTCCCACCAGTTGACGTTAGTGAACACGTCTCCCGGCCCCCAGACAGAGAGGACACCGTAGTTGGTGGCTGGATTCTTGGCCGCGTCGTCCTCATGCTTCTCAGCGACCATGACTGTGTCCGCAGGACGATTAGCGGTAGCCAGTGTGCGCGTCGTGACGCCCATCCAGGGTTGAACCATGCCCATCACGCCGATCACGTCAAAGTTAGAGTCAGCGTTCTCATAGGCCATGTAGCCATTGGCGGCATAAGAGATAGGGACGCCGGCCCAACTCGCGTTCACCCAGTTTGGGGCACTGCTGGGATAGTTGGTCGAGCTGTCGTCGGGGCAGCGGAAAACAGCCAGGCTCTTGATATAAGGCTGGATCTCCCCGGCCCATGTGCTGTCCCAGCCGTTATCACAGCCGATAGGGTACTTCTCGTCAGAATCCTGCACATACTGGGTGACGGCTAGCCCGAGCTGCTTGAGGTTAGACTGGCAGGACGACCGGCGGGCGTTCTCCCGGACTTTCTGGAAGACGGGGAACAGGATCGCCGCCAGGATCGCGATGATCGCGATGACGACGAGAAGCTCGATGAGCGTGAAGCCGTTCAGGCTCCGGGGGCGCGGCAGGCGCGCGGCGTTGCGGTTCATGATGCAGTGTACACCCTTTCTGTGGCGTGTCCCGCCCCGAGAGGGCGAGTCGAGTCCCGAATGATGAGTTCGGTCGGGAGGATTTCCGTGCCTTGCAGGCGGGACGGACCCTGCAATGCCTGGAGCAGACGCTGGGCGGCGCGGCGGCCCAGGCGGTAGACGGGCTGGCGAACGGTCGTCAGCGGCGGCGTCAGGTGCGCCGCCGACAGCGGATCGTCGAAGCCGACGAGGGAAAGGTCTTCCGGGACGCGCAGGCCGTGCCGGCGCAGGACGCGCAGCGTCGCCAGCGTCATCAGGTAGTCACAGGCGAAGATCGCCGTCGGCAGCGTCCCCGCCGCCCGGACGCGCAGCAGCCACTCCTCGATCTGGTCCTCGAACCGGCCGCTGTCATGGACGGGGAACAGCACCATGTCGTCGGGCGCGGGCGCCAGCCCCGCCGCCGCCATCGCGCGCTTGTAGCCGACCAGGCGGTCGTGGTGGTTGGAGTTGGTCGTCGCCAGGTTGACCAGGGCGATCCGCCGGTGCCCCAGCCCGAGCAGGTGCCGCACGGCCTCGGACGCGCCGCGCCCGTTGTCCGTGTCCACGCACGGCAGCGCGGCGTCTCCGGGGTCGGGCGAGGAAAGCCCCGCCGCCACGAACACGACGCCCTCGCGCGCCAGCCGGTGCAGGACGGGCAGGTCGTCCAGCGAGTGCGCGACCAGGATCATGCCGTCCAGACCTGAGTCGCGGTAAAAGCCGCCATACTCGGCGCGCGCCATGTGTGCGTAAAGCGTCTCGACGGGCTGGCCGAGGATGCCGTCGCGGATGCCCTGGAACAGCGGGCCGAAGTAGAAGTTGTCGCCCCACCCCTCCTCCGGCGCGAAGCCCGGCGTGGTCCGCTCCAGCATGACGCCGATCCGCAGGGCGCGCGGCGGGGCGGCGCGTGGTCCGGGCGGCGCGGCGTTCCGAGGGGACGGCGGGGCGACGAAGGTGCCGCTGCCTTTGGCCGAGTGGAGCAGGCCGGCGCGCACCAGACCCAGGATGGCCTTGTCCAGCGTCACGCGCGTCGTGCCGAACTCGGCACAGAGCCGGCTGCGGCTGGGCAGCGCCTGCCCAGCGGCCCACGTCCCGTCCATGATCCGCTCCCGCAGCGCGTTCTCGATGCGCTGATAGAGAGGAACGGCCTCTTCCAGTTCGCCTTCCAAAACCGCCGACATCCGGGACGCTCCTTCTGACTAGTCCAAACCCGCGAAGGTCGCAAAGCAGACTAGTCCATTATAGAGGCAGCGCGGGGGTTTGTCAAGTGTTTGTGGGTAAAGCAATCAATAATATTTTTAAGGTCCTCTTGACATACCTCGGATAACAGCATACAATAGGTTTCACAAATAAAGGCGGTGTCCCCTTGGATGACGAACGAGAGCTGCTGAAAGGCAACACGCCGACGCTGGTGCTGGCCGTCCTGGAGGACGCGCCGCTGCACGGGTACGCCATCGCGCGGGAGATCAACCGGCGCAGCGACGACGCCCTGCGCTGCAAGCAGGGGACGCTGTACCCGGCCCTGCACGCGCTGGAGCGCGACGGCCTGATCCTGGGCGCGTGGGAGACGGGCGGCGGGGAGCGCCCGCGCAAGGTCTACGCGCTGACCGACGCGGGCCGCGCCGAACTGGCGCGCCGCGTCCGTACCTGGGACGCCTTTTCCCGCGCCATTGGGCAGGTGATCGGAGGGTCGCCCCGTGAGCGAGCCTCAGAATCTTAGACTCGTCCAGACGCCGGGCGGGACAACAGGCGGGCAGGAAGACGACTGGATCGAGGACTACCTCGACCACCTGTGTGCGCCCCTAGTCGGCATCGTCCCGCTGGCCGAGCGCCGGGGCCTGCGTGCCGAGGTGCGCGCCCACCTGGAGGCATTGGCCGCCGAGTACGGCTTTGAGGGGCTGCCGCCCCCGGAGGCGACGCGGGCCGCCCTGCAAGAGCTGGGCGAACCCTGGCAGGTCGGGCAGACCTTCCTCCGCGAGTGGCTTCAGGGCTGCCCGGATGCTGGCCCCGCGCGGCTCACCCGCCAAGCCGCCCTGCGCGCCTTCGCCTTCTTCGGCGTCGCCGCCCTGCCCTGCTGGGGGCTGCTGGAACACCGCGCCCTGGACACATCGGCGCCGGACCTGATGCCCTGGATCGTGCTGCTGGCCGCCCTCTCGCCCCTGGTCGCCGGAACTCTCACCGGCCAGGGATTGCCCGCCCGGATGGGCCGGGGCCTGTGCTGGGCGCTGGGCGTCCTCACCCTCCACGCCCTCGCGGCGGGCGCGCTGCTGCTGCCCCAACCGGACGGCTTCGGCTTCGCCCTCTGCGTTGCCCTGTGGTGGCTGCCGTCCGGCTGGCTGTCGGCAACCGCGACCGCCCACCTCGTCCGCAGCCACCGCCGCCAGCGGTTCCTGAAGGGCGTGCGGTAGGGGGTGAGAGCCACGGGGCTGAACCCCCGTGCTTTAGAAAAGCAACTCCCCGCCTGCGCGGGCAGAGAAGAGCATGATGCCAACGGCATTGCGCCCGCGTAGGCGGGGGCTTGCCAGGCTAAAGCACGGGGGTTCAGCCCCGTGATCCCTGGCTCAAAGGAGACAACCGTGAAACGCAACGGCTTCACGCTGATTGAACTGCTCGCTATTATTGCTATTCTGGGCCTGCTGGCCGCTATCCTGGTGCCCGTCTTCGCCCGCGTGCGCGAGAACGGGCGGAGGTCCGTGTGCCTCTCCAACGAGCGGCAGATCGGGCTGGCGTTTCTTCAATACGAGCAGGAAAGCAACGAACGGTTTCCTCAAGGATCGGTGAAACGCGCGAACTGGGACCCTCCTTCTGAAACGCCCCCATCGGGTGAAGGCTGGGCGGGTCAGATTTACCCCTATCTGAAAAGCACGCCGGTCTTCCAGTGCCCGAATGATCCGACGCCGCCTGCCCCCCCAGCGGCCGTGGTGTCTTACGGCTATAACGACTGGATGCCAGCCTCATCGCAGGTCAAAGCCATGCCAGCGCGAGTCCTGACACCGGCCAAAACGGTGTTGCTGTTCGAGGTCGCGGGCAGCACCGCACAAGTGACCTCACTCGACGAAGGCGCGTCGGGGGGTAGGCAACGGTTTTCCGCGTCAGGCGACGGCGGCATCCTCGCCTCCTGGCCCGGCGGCGCAGGAGGAGAATGTAAATATGCGACGGGGTGGATGGGGGACGTTGACCCGTACCGGTCGGGCAGCTCGCAGTTCCCGGAGCGAACAGGCCGCCATGCGAACGGGGCGAATTATCTGCTGGCGGACGGCCATGTCAAATGGCTTCTGCCGGGCCAAGTCCTCGCTAACAACCACCCGAAAGTGTCTGATACCGAGTTTGATCGGTACGAGGCGCATTTCGTGAACGAAAACCCTCACCCCCAATAGAGGAGCACCGCCATGAAACGCAAAGGCTTCACGCTGATCGAACTGCTCGTCGTCATCGCCATCCTCGGCCTGCTAGCCGCCCTGCTGTTCCCCGTCTTCGTCCATGTGCGCGAGAACGGGCGGCGCACCGTTTGCGCCTCCAACGAACGGCAGATCGGAATGGCGATACAGCAGTATATCAATGACAGCGACGGAATGTTTAATTTCGGCGGCTCGTCCACCGAGGGCAAGAATTGGGCGCTAGGGAGTGCCGACTGGGCTTCCTTGTGTCTGCCGTACCTCAAGGATGTGCGCCTTTACCAATGCCCCGACGATCCTTCCCACATCACCTACTCCAACGTCCCTCCGCAGTACCCCGTCTCTTATGCGATCAACTCCAACCTGCACGGGGTAGCCCCTGTTGCATCAAACAGCGCGTGGCATCGCTATCAAGATGCAAGTGAGTCTGTCCTTGTGTCCCCCGCGCAGACAGTGATGCTCTGCGAGGTCACAGGAAGCCATACAGGCGATCAGCCTTACCAGGGAGCGATCATGGACTTTTCTGCCTCCGGGAATGGCGGGCATGACTGCGGCTTCAATGGAGCGCCACGGACTTATCCCTGTGGTGAGTTTCTATCAGACACGCAATCCGGCCCGATCCCGGTGCCGGTTTATGCCACCGGCAACATCGGCGGGCGCGTCCTAAACGGTTCCTGGCTGGTGACGGAGGAAAGCTTTCCCCAACACGTTCTCCCCGGTAGTATGCCGAGACATGACACTCTCGCGATCTACCTGGCCTGTGACGGGCATGTGCGCTGGCTACGTCCAGAGCAGGTTTCGGGCGGTCAGAGTCAGTCCGCGAGTGGGGCGAGCTGCGGTCAGGATGACATGAGTACGGGTTGCGGCGGCAAGGACACAGCAGCGGGGACGGGCAACAGCCGCTACGCGCTGACGTTCAGCGTGCATTGATGCGCTTGTCGTGTTAGGGCAGCGCGCCCGACGGGGTCGCCGCCGTGGCGACGTGGGAGTCGGCGGTGCCGTAGTAGAGACGCCAGCGGTCCTGGAAATGCACCAGGCCCTCGATGAAGACCGTGCCGGCGGCGTACTGGCCGGACTTCTCGTAGGGGCGCTCCGGGGTGAAGAAATAGCTGTCGGCGCGCGCCAGCAGGCGCGTGGGGTCGTGGGCGTCGAACAGGGCCTGGCCGCCGAAATAGGTGCCGGGTTTAAGCATAGGATCGCCACTGCTGCCGTCCGCGTTCTTGCCGTTGTAGAGGAACAGGATGCCGTTGTCCGTCAGCAGGGCCGGCGGGCCGGACTCGCACAGGGCGCTGTCGAAATGGCCGGGGCGCGGGGCCAGCAGCGTCACCAGCTCGCCTTCCGCGTCTACGATGGGGTCCCAATGGACCAGATCGCTTGACGTGGCGGCGTGGACGCTGCCTTCGCCCCAGTACATCCAGTAGTGGCCGTTGACCTGCGCGGCGACCAGCCGGTCGCCCGCGCGGCGGGTCAGGATCGCGCCGGACTTGCAGTACAGGTCGCGGAACCGGCCGGAGGCGGAGAGGGCGAAGGCGGGGCCGCGCTTGTCCCAGTGGACAAGATCCCGCGAAGTGGCGACCGCGAGCCGGGCGGTTTTGCGGTTCCAGGAGGTGTAGGTGAGGACGTACCCGCCATCTTCGGTTTCGACGACGCGCGGGTCCTCGTCGCCGCCGGTCCAGTCATCGGCCTTCTGGTCGTCCTCCGCCGGGAACAGGACGGGCGCGGTCCGCCGCGTGAAGTGCAGGCCGTCCGCGCTCTCGGCCAGGCCGAGGCGCGACGTGTGCCCCCCGATGCCCGCGCCCGAGTCGTCCTCCGCACGGTAGAGCAGGCATACCTTCCCATCACGGACAACAGCAGCGGGGTTGAAGACGTTGTCCCCCTCCCAGGCGACGGAGTGGCCGGTCATGGGATCATCAAAGCGCGTGGGCAGGGGCGCGAGGACGGGGTTGGCGTCGTCGGCCTTGACAAACGGCCCCAGCGTCCAGTTCGTGGGCGGCTTGACGTTTGCCATCGCCGCGCCGGGGGCAGGAAAGACCTGGATGCCGCTGATCTTCGGCTCGTCCACCGAACCTCGGGTGAAGGAGATGGTAAGGCGGCCGTCGCGGGTGGACGCAAAGCCGGGGAAGTCCCGGATGACGGCCTTGTTCGCGCCGCCTGCCTCGGCGAAGACGTCGAAGTCGGTCAGGACGCGCCGACTGTTGATGTCCACGTTGAAGCGGCGCTTGCCGGGGGCGTGAAAGGTCGTCTCGGCGAAATGCAGGCGGACGGTATAGCTCTGTCCGGCGGGCAGTGTCGCCAGGGCAAGCGCATAGATGGAGGCACCCCAGCGCTCGGACTGGTACACAGTGGGCGGGGCGGCGTGGGGGGCGCTCACGTCCATCACAGCGCCCACGGTTGTGGCGCTGCCGCCGGTGTAGTCCCGATCCGCCGCGAACCCGCCGTCGGCAGGGGAGGGGGCAACGTCGCCGAACGTGTAGAAGCCCGACCCACTGCCGCCGCAGTTGATGCTGACGGTGCGGGGCGCGTCGGCGGCAGGATGCCGGGGCGGGGCACTGGCCCGGAGCGCGCCAGCATTCGGAACGACGCGGACGGCGCTTGCCGTGGTCATGGCCGTCGGCTTGACCGTTACGTTCCAGCCATCCAGGGTCAGCAGGGGCGGCTGGCCGCCCAGGTCGGACGCCTGCGCTTCGACGGTCAGCGTTTTGCCCTCGCCGGGCAGCAGGGAAACGTAGTTGTCGCTGTAGAAGACCGGCAGGACGCGCGTGTTGGAGTGCGCCTTCCGTAGCTGCAGATGCGTCATCAGAGCAACCGACCTGGAGGGATTGTGCAGAGTGACGGTTAGGAAGCACTTGCCGCCCACGTCATGCCGCGTCGCCGTGGCGGTGAGCGTGACGGTCGGCAGCGTGTCCAGCGCTTGAAGGTCGTCCGGGTGAGCCGGGTCCGCCCGCCAGTAGAGGTTGTCTGAGAGCAGTTGGTGTTGGGCGTCGCGCAGCTCCACCTTGACGAAGTGGACGGGGGAGAGCACGGAGGGGAAGGCAACCGCGCCCACATCCGTGGCCGCGCTGGGGGCCGCCGTGACCGTGTGCGTGTGCGTGAAGGCGAGGCTGCCGTTGAGGTTGTAGACGGAGGTTCGTGCCGTCACACCCGCCAGCGGGCGCGGCGTGTTGTTGACGACCAGAACGTGCCCATCGGTCTCGTTCATCTGGACATGCACCGGCTCGCAGGCGCGGCGCGTGGCGAACAGAGAAGCATTCGGCTCCAGGTCCCAGCTATAAAGCTGCCAAACGAATGAGGGCTGGGACGGGTTGCTCATCCAGGTCAGCACGCCCGTCGTGGGGTGGAACAGCTTCGCGCTGCGGCCCTCGTACATGGCGCGGAACGCCTCCCAGTTCATCATCTGCGCCTTGCGGACGAAGTCGGCCAGACTGCCCGCCCGTCCGTAGCGCGCCCCCAGCGTGTCAGGATACCAGTCCCCGCCCTGCGCGCCGCGCGCCAGGTCGTGCTCGGCCCAGTCGTCGTTGATCGTGTTCCAGTCTTTGCGCGGCATCATGCCCTGCACGGACTCCAGCGTCGGCACGGAGACGGAACCGACTTCGGTTTTGAACGCCTCGCCGTAGGTGTAATACTCGCGCGGCGCGCGCCAGAAGTATGGCCCGTGGGAGTTGACGCCGTGCCCCGCCGTGGACGACCGCTGGTACAAACGCTGCGGCTCCAGTTCCGCCATGAGTTTCTGGATGCCCTGGTCAATCGCGGGCGGCGGGTCGCCCTCGTTGCGGGCGCACCACAGGGCGATGGAGGGATGATTGCGGAAGCGCAGCATCTTCTCGCGGACGTTGGCGAGGTACAGGCCGGCGTCATCAGGGTTCGGCCCGTCCGCGGGGTTGGGCTGGAAGAACTCGTCCCAGACCAGGATGCCGTACCGATCGCACAGGTCGTAAAAGCGTTCGCTCGTGCTCTGGCCGACCCAATTGCGGATCATGGTGTAGTTGGCGAGCCGGTGCATCCGCACCTGGGCATCCAGGCGCCCCGGCCCGATGCGCTTCAGCGCCTCGTCCATGCCCCAATCGCCGCCTTTGCAGAAGACGGGCACGCCGTTGACCGACAGCGTCAGGTTGTCCGAGCCGGGCACGAGGTAGGTGATCTTGCGGATGCCGAAGGACACGTCCTGCGCGTCGGACTCCCCGCCGCCTGCCGTGAACGCCAGGTGCAGACGGTAAAGGTTCTGGGGGCCGTAGCCGTTCGGCCACCACAGGTGCGGGCGGAGGACGTGGAGCGCCGGTGTCGTCGCGGGCGTGAGCGTGACCGTCCTGGTTTCCGAGGCGGCCAGCGTGACGGGCTGACGGAACACGATGCCGCCGGCTCGGCCCGTCAGGACGCCCGATTGGGGCCTGTCCGTGACGTTCCGCACCGTCGCCGACACGGTCAGGTCTGCCGAGTCCGTGCGCGGCAGGGGCAGGTCTGAAGTCACCTGCGGGTCACGGACGACCACCGGCCCTGTCGCAAACAGCGTGATGCCCTGCCACAGCCCCATGTCCCGGTCGCGGACGCCCGGTATCCAGTCCCAGCCCATCGTGCAGAGGAACGTCGGGCCGTCCCGCGCCGTTTCGCCGCCGTTCCTGCCGACGCCCGCCGCGATTGTCTGCTCCTGCGGGATGCCCGGATGCGGCGGCGGCAGGATTTGGACCGCCAGCGCGCTGGTCTGCCCCGGCACGACATACGGCGTCACGTCGAACAGGCCCCGCGCGAACGCGCCCCTGACCGTCCCGACCTCGTGCCCGTTGACCCACACCTCGGCGGCATAGTTGACCCCGTCGAAGCGCAGCCAGACCCGCTTGCCCCGGTAAGACGGCGGGACGACCAACGTCCGGCGATACCAGTAGGCCGTCCGGCACAGGCTTTCGGGGATTCTGTCCGGGCGGTTGTTCTCGCCGTACAGCGGCTCCGGGTAAACGCCGTCGGCGACCAATGACGTCAGGACCGTGCCGGGAACGACGGCCTTAAACCAGTCGCGCGGCTGATACCCAACGCGAGAGACGGACGGGCCGGGCGCGGCCACCTTCGCCGCATCCTGGAGCCGCCAGCCGGTGTTGAGGGACATCGGCGCAGGGAGGGGCACGGCAGCGAGACGGGCAGTGAAGGCAAGCGAGAGAAACAGCGCCGACAACAGAGTCGGCATTGGGCGTCGGGTCATGGTCAGTGTCCCCGGATTGAAATCCGGGTCTCCGGTAAAGCGATTGTCCGCCTGCGCGGACGGAAGACAAGCCGCCCGATGCTTTTCCTATGTCCTTACCCTCGGACAATCGCACTTTTACAGACCCGGAATGAATTCCGGGGGACTGAGGCAAGGGGTCTACTGGCTCCCTACGCCATGCGTCCGCATCCGCATGGCGTACAGGCCCTTGCTGGCGGTGATGAAGAGCGTGCGCCGGTCCGCGCCGCCGAAGCAGACGTTGCCGGTCCAGTCTTCGGCGATGGGGATGTGCGCGATCTGCGCGCCGGCCTTGTCGAAGACCGTGACGCCGTGGCCGGTGAGGTAGACGTTTCCCTCGCTGTCAATGGTCATGCCGTCGGACCCCATGGGGCAGAACAGGCGCTTGCCGGACAGCGCGCCGTCTTTCTGAACGTCATAGGCATAGGTCTTGCCCGCGCCGATGTCCGCGACGTAGAGCGTCCTGCCGTCCGGTGTGCCGATGATGCCGTTGGGCTGGGTCATGTCCGTGGCGACCGGGCGCAGGGTCTTGTGATCGGGCGTCAGAAAGAAGACGTACTGGCCCGGCTGCTCCATCGGCCCGCGCGTCCAGTAGTCCCGCTTATACAGGGGGTCGGTGAGGTACAGGCCGCCGTCGGGCCGTATCCAGACGTCGTTGGGGCCGTTGAGGAGCTTGCCGCCGCTGTCCTTGACAACCACCGTCGCCTTGCCCTGGGGCGTGATGCGCCAAAGCTGGTTGTGCTCGTCCGCACAGGCCCACAGGTCCCCCGCCGCGTCGAAGCACAGGCCGTTGGAGCGCCCGCAGGGGGACAGGAAGACGGACAGTTTGCCGTCCACGCCCCACTTCCAAATCTTGTCGTTGGGCTGGTCGGTGAAGAAGACGTTGCCGTGGGCGTCGCAGGCCGGCCCTTCCGTGAACGAGAAGCCGTCCGCCAGCGTTTGCAGCGTCGGGGGCCGCCGGCCAGGGGCCGGCGCCGGCCGGCCGGCGGGGGGGGCCGGGGCGCCGCCCGGGGGGGGGCGGG
>CAXTWM010000087.1:13013-15245 GCA_964247915.1 uncultured Armatimonadales bacterium
GCCTTTCGGTTACCTTTACGCGGTCGGCCTGGGTTGGCTGGGTCGCGCCGGGCGAATGGGGGCGGGGCGCGTCCGGCGCGGCTTGGGCGACGGTCACGAGGAGCAGGGCGGCCAGGGCAATGATGAGGATGATGTTCATGGTGTTCTGCCTAACTTCTCCCGCCGTCTAAGGCGGGGCGCCGAGAAAATGATTGGCCCGGAGCCAGGCCGCGCAGCGGTCCGGCCAGGCGGCGGGTTCGCCGCCGTGGACGCCTAGGCCGAAGCCGTGTCCGCCCGTCTTCAAGCGCAGGAACTCATGCGGGACGCCGGCCCGCGTCAGCGCGTCGGAGAACAACACACTGTTCTGCACACTGACCGGATCATCCTCCGCCTGCACCAGAAACGTCGGCGGCGTCCTTGCCGTCACCTGCTCGTCATTGGAATACAGCGTCACCAGGTTGGGGTCGGCGGGAACGCCCAGCAGGTTGTTCCGGCTGCCCACGTTGACGACCGGCGGGCGCAGGGTGATGACGGGGTAGCCCAGGATGAGGAAGTCGGGCCGGCTGCTCTGACGCGCCGCCCGGTCGGATGCCCTCGGATCGCCCACATCGAAGTGAGTGGCGACGGACGAGGCCAGGTGCCCGCCCGCCGAAAAGCCCATGATGCCGACCCGGTGCGGGTCCACGCCCCATTCGCGGGCATGGTCACGGACCAACCGAACGGCCTGCAAGCCGTCCTGAAGGGGCCACGGCGTCTGCGAACGGTCCATGTCCGGCGTCGGCAGCCGGTACTTCAGCACGATCCCCGCCACGCCGTAGGAGACGAACCGCCGCGCCACGTCGTACCCTTCCAGGTCCATCGCCTCCCCGTCGTAGCCCCCGCCGGGGCAGATGACGACGGCGGCCCCCGTGGCCTTGTCCCTCGGCGGCAGGTACACCGTCAGCGTCGGCCAGCGGACGCCCGTGACCCAGATGATCTGATGCCCCGGCTCTCCCTGCCTCACGCTCTTTTCGCCCGCCGTGTCCGCCGCCGTCAGCGTCCGGTGCGGATACAGGGCCAGCGTCAGCGGCAGAACGTCAGACCCCGCCGGAGCCTGTTGCGCGAAGCCGCGCCCGGTCAGGCTGAAGAGGAACAATATGAGCGCGAGACGGGCGAGCCTCTGTCGTGTGTGCAATGGAATCTCTCTACCCGAGTTTCCTCTATGGCATGGGAACAGGTTCACCCGGCAGCAAAATTCGGAAGCTGTTCGTGACCACAGGGTCATCCTGAGTGTAGGAAACAGTCCCGAAGTCATCAACGTGTCCGAACATAAAATGCTCGCGGGCGCGTGGATCGTCAACATAAACCCTGTGCGCGATCTCGTCGCGGTTCCTCACGCCCTGCCTATCCACTCGGCTGCTTCTTAGCGGCCTGACGGCAGGCTTCTCGACGGAAACAAAAACGAACTCCGTCTCCGGCCTGAACCACCGGTGCCATAACGACACGCCCGGCAGACGGCTCTCCTTCTTGGAAACCGAAAGGCTCTGAAGGTATTTCCCCCTGTAGTTCGCCGGGAAGGTGTAAAGGGAAACATCGTCCAGCGTCGAGGGACACAGGAACGTGTAGCGCACCCCGTCTGGGAGCGGCGAGCTGATGTAGCGGGTGTATGTCGGTGGCGGAGCGGGCCTCGGCACAACGGCAAAGCCGACCACCAGAACGGCGGCGACGGCAAGCAAGAGGTATTTCCAGAGGCGCATTCTTCTTGCGGATCGCATTGTTTTCCTGTCTGGTGTTACCCAACATTATGCCGGCATGAGTCCCAGGGGATTTCGGCAAGTCTAGTGTCTGCTTTGGGTGTCACCAGTGCTAAAGCCGACCACCAAGTACGCGGTCATGCTCATCCAGCGTCACCGTGACGGAAGGATAGCGCCAGACCTGGTAGAAGTGGCGGGAGGTGAGAACAGGCACGAGGGTGACTCGGCTCGGCCTGCCCAGCAGATGCCGCACCTGCGCCCCGGTCGTTCCGGCGCGGATCGTGGCGTTTCCGGCGGAGACCCGCTTTGGCCTCTGCGGCGTCGGAGAGGATCGCTTGCTGATGCCCTGGCTCGCGCCGACGCTGACCGGCCCATCAGGCGGAACGGGATTCCCATAGAAGTCGCGCCCGCCGTTGCCGGGGATGACCTGACCGGCGCGGCGCAGGGGCGAGCCGGGGCCGAGCGCGTAGCCGCGAGGGTCGTAACTGCCGGGGGCGGCGAGCTGGGGATCGGCCCGAAC
>CAXTWM010000088.1:0-15042 GCA_964247915.1 uncultured Armatimonadales bacterium
ACCCACCACAGCGCCAGCGCGGTGACGATCCAGGGCAGGATGTTGATGACCCCGTTCATGGTGTTGGACACGCCGAAGCCCTTCACCACCGTCGGCAGCCAGTAGCTCAGCCCGTAGGCCGCGAGCGGGAAGCCGACATAGGTGAAGGCCAGCAGCAGCACCCGGCGGTCCGCAAGGGCTGCGATGGGGTTGCCGTGCTCCACCTTGGCGTCGCGCGCGTCCTCGGCCGCGCTGGCGTCCCGCCCCCAGGCCGTCTCGGCGTGCGTGGAGGAGCGGGCCGGGGGCGGGCCGTCGCCCGCGTCCTTGCCCTGACGCCAGGCGTAGAAGGCCAGGCCCGCGCCCAGCAGCAGCGCCCCGGTCAGCGTCCGGTGGAAGGCGCTGTAGGTGTACAGGCTCGTTTCGCGCGTGTGGCCGGGATAGTTGCCACGCTCCGCCAGGTCGTCCGAAGGGGCGTCCAGGGCGTTCTTTCGGCTGGGCGGCTCGGCCTTCAGCTTGGACTGCGGCGCCATGACTTTACGCATGACGGCGTCCGAGAGCGGCGGGGACAGGACGCCCATGAGCGCGATGCCGCGCCCGCCGCCGCCGACGAACACCTCGCGCATGGGCTTCTGGGCCGACCGGAGGATCGCCCGCGCCACCACTTCGGGCGCATAGGCGGGCGCGGGGTGGCGGGCCTCGGCGTCCATGTAGTTCTTGGCGTTCCGGGTGTACGGGGTGTTGATGGGGCCGGGCTTGATCAGCGTGACCGAGACGGGGGCTTTGTCCAGGGCCAGCTCCATCCGCAGGGCGTCGGTGAAGCCCTTGACGGCGTGCTTGGTGGCGCTGTAGCTGCCCTGCAAGATGGCGGCCCGCTCCGAGAGCGTGCTGCCGATGTTGATGAGCGCCCCGCCGCGCGTCTTCAGGTGGGCGACGGCCTCCAGGGACCCGTAGACCACGCCCCAGTAGTTGGTCTCGAACTGGTGCCGCATGTCCTCCACGGGCGTTTCCACCGTCTTGCCGTAGATGGACACGCCCGCGTCGTTGACCCAGGTGTCAAACCCGCCGAACCGCTCGATGGCCGTCCGCGCGACGGCGTGGACCTGCTCCCGGACGCCGACGTCCGCGACCACATAGACGGCCTTGCCGCCCGCCTTCGTGATCTCCTCGGTGAGCTGCCTCAGCGGCCCCTCGCTGCGAGCCGCCAGGACGAGCTTCGCCCCCGCCTTCGCCGCCAGCCGCGCCGTCACCAGCCCAATGCCCGACGACGCCCCCGTAATGACGATCACCTGATTTTTGAGTTTTTTGAGTTTCATCGCGTTCCCCTTCCGCCTTCCCGACAGTGGCTTCTACCCCGGCGGGGGGCGGGGCAAACGGAAACCTCTCCCCGGCGCGAGCGCCGACCCTTCCCTGTTAAGAGAGGGGGAAGAACGCGGGCCGAGAAATGCCACCAGTCCTTCAGGCTGGGCTGTTATGCAAGGAGGCTATCGCCAAGCGCCCGAACTGCTTTGCTTCCGCCGGGTTCTGCCGATACAGGGCGACGAAGCTGCGGGCACAATTGGCGTGTTCGCCCCCGTCAGAAACACACTGCGCGATGGCGCTCCGCGCTCCCGCGCGCTCTTCTCTTTGTGGTGAGTTCTCCGTCATGAACGCGAGGAGAAGCGTTCGGATGACTTTGGCTCGCCCCCGCCGCAACTCGTCACGTTGCTCCAACTCGAAAAAGTCTATGGTGACTTTGGCACGGCGGTACTCGCGGGTATTCGGATCGGCGTTTTTCGGGATCGGAACAACGCCTTGAAATCCCAACAGGTCTTCCGGGTCGGTGTCACTGTCTCCGATCGGATAGATGAGCAGCGGCAACTCCGGCCTGAGCTGTACCGGGTCGTCCTGCCCCGAAATGCGGGCAGCCTCAATGGGGAAATAACTCTGTTTCAGGGCCCGGTTGCAATGCTCGCAGGCCGTCGCGTAGTTGAGCGGGTGATATGCGAGGAGGTAATAGCCCTCGGGGAACGCCGGGTCCGTGGGGAGCGGCGGCCAGGGTACGACGGCACGCTTCGGTCGGAAATGCTCCACATCATGGTCTTTGGGGCGAGTGGTCAGTTCCCGCTCGCAGAAGGCGCACTTGTTCTTCTGCAACCGCATGTACACAGTTTTGATCTGGCCCCAAAAAGGGTTGGGCGGGATTCCGTGTGTCTGGATATTCCAACTGTTGTCGTCAGACTCCCCATATTTCCCGGCCCGTCTGTAGAGAGCGGTGGCGTTCGCAGACCGCGTCTGCCAGTCTGGCCTTTGGCGGTCGATCTTGGCCCGCAACTCTTCCTCGGTGATGTCGTAGCGGATCATCCTGCCTGCCGTTTTCCGTTGCGGGGGGCCTTCTCTGCCGTGCCGTCGTCCCCGCCCGCGAGCAGACGCAGGTATTCTTTGGCCGCGCTCGGGTCTTCCAATGCCCGTTCGGCGAGTTCCTGGAGCTGCCGCTCCAGCCCCGGCGCGCGGGAACTGGCGAGGCTGAAATAGCGGCTGTTGAGGACCTGATCGGCGCTGAGGCCGTACACCTGCTCCCGGCTCTTGTCTATTTTGACTTGCCCCGTTTCTTCGTCCACTTCGGTCACGATCAGGTTTGCGGCTTCCAGGGTGCCGGCAATGATCGGGCTGTGGCTGGTGAAGAAGAATTGGAGGCGAGGGAAGGTGGTGGCGATGGTCTCGATGACGATGCGCTGCCAGGCGGGGTGGAGCAGCAGGTCGAGTTCGTCCACGATGACCACGCCGCAGAGATCAGTCAGTTTGTGTTCTACCGGCGTTACCTGAGACATCTGATAAAGCAGGTCCACAACCCAGCCGACGAAGCCCCGGTAGCCGTCGGAGAGGGCCGAGAACGGGAGGAGCGTCCCGCGTACATTAAAGCCTACTTCGTCTATGTGTCGCATACCTACATGGACGCTTTTCTCCATCACTTGGACATCACTGGGCAGTAGGGAGTTGAGCAGGTCTAATCCCTCCGTCATTCGCCCTTTTTGCTGGAACTCGTTCCACCAAGCGGCAACAGGCGTGAGAGTGATTGCCTCTTCAAACAGGCCAGCGACGCGCTGATAGCGCGGGGAACGAGACCTTTCCCGTGCGGCGGGATCGAATGTCTCGGCACTTCCTACACGCCTTGAGGCACCGTAAGCGGCAAGAAAAAAAGCTGGGGAGTTGTCCAGGAAGAGCGGCTTCCATTTTCCAGGGGTGGCTGGGGTTACTGAGTCGATGATCTCGTAGTTCGAGAAACGTGCGATGGTCATTTGCCCGGTGAGGGAGCCTGTAGTATCCTGTGCCCATATGTCAGGGATTTCCTCATCTTGTGGATACAGGCGAAGTTTAGCCTGTACCACCGCATCCTGGAATTCTCGATCTTGGCGGAGCGGTGGGGCGCCCCCACCGCTTGGTCCTTGCCGCCGGACAAGCAAGTAAGGGCGAAAGCCACTGGCCTGGATGATGCCGCCGAGTACGCCGAGAGTAATGGCCGTGAGAATAGCCGACTTGCCGGTGCCGTTGTCGCCTAATATAAGGTTGACGTTGGGGAGGCGGGGCGCACTTCCTGGGCGGTGGCGTCCGTCGAATTCAAACAGCACACGGGCTTTCTCAAAGCACCGGAAATTTTCGACTTCCAAGCTCTCGATATACATGACTGCCTTCTTTTCTTCGAGTGCAAGGAGTATACCCGATGGGACCTAACCCCGCCGCAAACGGAAACCTCTCCCCGGCGCAGCACTGGCTACCCGGAGGGCGAGCGCCGACCCTCCCCTGTTAAGGGAGGGGGAGGAAGGGACGTAAGGTGGAGGAAGCGGGACGGGTCAGTGGGAGGCAGGGGCGACGTAGCGGAGCATGACGAGGAGGTGGCAGGCGCTGCCGGCGAGCACGAAGAGGTGCCACAGGTCGTGGGCATTAAACCTGCCGGGCCAGAGGTGGGGCTTGTCGGCGGCGAAGATCAGGCCGCCCGCCGTGTAAAGCAGGCCGCCGGCCAGCAGCCAGCCAAAGCCGGCGGGGGAAAGGGCGCGCTCTAGGGGGCCGGCGGCGACCAGCGCCAGCCAGCCCATGACGGCGTAGAGCAGGACGCGCGCCCAGTCCGGCAGCCCGTGCCGAGGGCGGGTGCCGCCGATGCCCACGGCGGCGAGGAGGCAGATGACGCCGCCCAGCCCCCAGCCCCACGGGCCGCGCAGGCTGACCAGGCACAGCGGGGCGTAGGTGCCGACCAGGAACAGGAAGATGGCGACGTAGTCGGCGCGCTGCCAGCGGTCCAGGTCGGCCTCGGGGAGCCACAGCGAGTGGTACAGGGCGCTCACGGCGTACAGGAAAACGAGGCTTGCCCCGTAAAGGGAGAAGGCGAGGGTCCGCCAGGGGTCGCCGTGGGCGGCCCGGAGCAGGCTGAGGAGGGCGAGGGCGGCGAGGCAGGCGCCCAGGCCGTGGGACAGGCCGCAGAACGGCTCGCGGACGAAAAATCGGCGACGGTTGCTCATGCCTTGCTCGTGCTCCAGGCTTTCCCCTGAAGCCGAGGGTTAGGATACCCGAAAAGAAGGCATCCTGTCCCGGCGCGGGAACGGAAGTCCTGCGGAAGATGTAGGATAGGAAGCAAAGGGGCGAGAGCATCAGATGACCGAGTTCATGTTTGCGACGGGGATCGAGAACAGCTACCCGACGATCCGGCTGCCGGACGGGCGGACGCATCGGGTGGACGAGATGGCGAAGTGCGGGCACTACGCGCGCTGGCGGGACGACTTCCGGCTGGTCAAAGAGCTGGGCATCGAGTTCCTGCGCTACGGGCCGCCGCTGTTCTCGGCGCACACGGGGCCGGGGCGCTACGACTGGGGCTTCGCCGATGAGACGTTCCGGGCGCTGCGGCTGATGGGCATCACGCCCATCGCCGACCTGTGCCATTTCGGGGTGCCGGACTGGGTGGGCGGCTTCGACAACCCGGACTGGCCCGCCCTGTTCGCCGAGTACGCGCGGGCGTTCGCCGCGCGCTGCCCGTGGGTGCGGTACTACACGCCGGTCAACGAGATCTTCGTGGCGGCGACGTTCTCCGGGCAGCTCGGGTGGTGGAACGAGCGGGGGACCAGTGACCGGGGGTTCGTCACGGCCCTGGGCAACCTGTGCCGGGCGAACACGCTGGCGATGCGGGCGATCCTGGAGATCCGGCCGGACGCCGTCTTCATCCAGAGCGAGTCGTCGGAGTATTTCCACGCGGCGGCCCCGGACGTGCTGGCGGCGGCGAACGTGCTGAACGAGAAGCGGTTCCTGTCGCTGGACCTGACGTATGGGCGCCCGGTGAGCGCGGTCATGTACGAGTACCTGCTGGACAACGGCATGACGCGGGCGCAGTACCACTGGTTCCTGGAGAACCAGGTCAAGGCGAACTGCGTGATGGGAACGGACTATTATGTCACCAACGAGCACCTGGTCCACGCGGACGGGCGGGTGACGCCGTCGGGGGAGATATTAGGCTACTACGTCATCACCAGCCAGTATTACAAGCGCTACCGGCTGCCCGTCATGCACACCGAGACGAACCTGGCGGACGCGGACCATTCGTGGGACTGGCTGTGGAAGCAGTGGATGAACCTATTCCGGCTGCGCCAGGACGGGGTGCCGATCCTGGGGTTCACCTGGTACAGCCTGACGGACCAGGTGGACTGGGACACCGCCCTGCGCGAAGACAACGGGAACGTCGCGCCGGTGGGCCTGTGCGACCTGGACCGGAACGTGCGGCGGGTCGGGGAGGAATACCGGAAGCTGATCGGGCAGTGGTGGGACATGCTGCCGACGGGGAGCGAGAGCCTGGGGCGGCGCTAGGCACTTCAGATCATTCAATGGGGGCAGCAGATGGGAAAGGAACGGCTGGCGGCGTTCAGCGATGGGGTGATCGCCATCATCATCACGATCATGGTGCTGGAGCTGCGGGTGCCGCACGGCGACGGCCTGGCCGCGCTGCGCCCGCTGCTGCCGGTCTTCCTCAGCTACGTCCTCAGCTTCGTCTACGTCGGCATCTACTGGAACAACCATCACCACCTGATGGCCGTCACGGATCGGGTGAACGGGGCGGTCCTGTGGGCCAACATGCACCTGCTGTTCTGGCTGTCCCTGGTGCCGTTCGCCACCGCATGGATGGGGGAGAACCACTTCGCGCGCGCCCCGACGGCGGCTTACGGGGCGACCCTGCTGGCGGCGGGGCTGGCCTACTGGGTGCTCCAGCGGGCGATCCTGGCCGTGCAGGGTCCGGCCTCGCGGCTGGCGGCGGCGGTGGGGCGGGACCTCAAGGGGAAGCTGTCGCCGGCCTTCTACACGCTCGCCATCGCCCTCGCGTTCGTGCGGCCCTGGCTGGCCGACGGGGTGTATGTGCTGGTGGCGCTGATGTGGCTGGTCCCGGACCCCCGCATCGAGCGGGTCGTGTCGGAAAGTCCGGGCGAGCCGGAAGGCACGGCGGAGGGGTCTGTGGAACCGGCGTAGCCGCCGCGAGGGGAGGCGCTCTTTCGCATCAGGCTGTCAGAACGATTTTGGCGACGCCGCCCTTTTCAGCGGCGGCCTGCGCCTCGGCGGCCTCGGCGAGCGGAAGGACGCGCTCGACCGGGATGGTCAGCCTGCCGTCGCGCACGGCTTCCGCGTAGTGCAAGGTCGTTGCGGCGTCCGCCCGTGCGAAGACGCTGTTGATGTGGATGTCTGGGAAGCGCGCGGCGTCTTGCAGGGTGGACGGGAAGCAGCCGAACGTGCCCCCCGGCTTGACTTTGGCGATCAGCCTGCCGGCAAGCTCGCCGCCCAGGGTGTCGGCGACGCAGTCGAGCGGCGGGAGATTGTCAATGTCGGCGTCATCATCAACCGCAACCGCCTCGGCCACGCCGGGGAGCTGCCGGGCCTCGCCGAGCCGCCTGCCGCGAACGCCGGCGATGACCCGAGCGCCGATCTCTGAGGCCGCGAACACGGCGGAGCGGCCGACGGCGCCGAGCGCGCCGGTAATGAGAACGGTCCGGCCGGGCTGGACTTGGGCGCCCAGCCGGACAAGCTGATCGCCCGTGAGGTTCACCAGCGGGAGCGTAGCGGCGACCGTCATTTCCAGGCCGTCGGGAATCCTGATCAGTTCGGCGGCTTTGACGACGCACAGCTCGGCGTAGGTGTGCAGGGTCATCGCCATGACTCGGTCGCCCGGCTCGAAGCCGGCGACGCCCTCGCCCACCTCGCGGACGGTGCCGGCCAGGTCGCAGCCGAGAATGAAGGGGAACTCAATCGGAATGATGTCTTTGACCGTGCCGGCGCGCAGCATCCAGTCCACGGGGTTCAGGCTGGTGGCCGAGACGCGCACCAGCACCTCGCCCGAGCCGGGCTTGGGGTCCTGGAAGTCCTGGTACTTAAGATTTGACGCGGGGCCGTATCCGTGAAGGACAACCGCTTTCATAGCTTACCTTTCGTGTTCGGAGCGAAGCACCAGCCCCCGGCCCCCAGTTCTGCGGGCAGGAACACAGGCTGATTTGGTCCCCCATCATTGAAGACTCGGAGGCTGGTCAAAGGAGGGACAACGGCCTGAAATAGTCAGGATGGTCGATATCGGAGATCAGGTCTGCTTCCTTGGGTTCCCACCCGAGACGCTCTCTGGTCCTCTGGCTGGTCGCGGGACCGTTACCTGCGACCCACATGGCAAGGGGGCCGAAGTGCGCTGCGGCTTCCTCGGTCGTGAGCGATTGAGTCGGCACACCCAGTTGCCGGCCGATGGTATCGGCGATCGTCCTGAATGGAACGCCGCTGTCGGCGACGGCATGGAATGGGCCGCCTTGCGCTCCCTGTTCGAGTGCGAGGCAGAAGACATGGGCGGCATCCAGCCGATGCACCGAAGGCCACAAATTCTCTCCCTCATTCACAAAGGCGGAGACGCCTTTCTCACGCGCCAGCGTCGCCAGCATGGGCACGAAGCCGTGGCGCTCTCCCCGGCCATGAACCGAGCGCGGCAGCCTGACCACGCTGGCTCGCACCCCGCGATCCGCCAGCATCCCCGTCGCCAGTTCCGGCGCACGAGGAAATGCCGGGTTGATAGGAGGAGCCGGCGTATCTTCAGAGAACGACTCGCCCGGCGGCAGCAGGCCAAATCCAGAGGTCGCAATGATCGGACGGTCGGAACCTTCGTACACTTCCCCGAACAGTTCGATCACGCGCCGCTCCTGCTCGCTCATCTCGACGATCTTCGAGAAATCAAGACCAAAGGCCGTGTGAATGACGCCGTCTGCCTCAGCCGCCGCCTTCCGAAGAATGTCAAGGTCATCGAGCGACCCGAGCAGAGGGGCAGCACCCATGGCAGTAAGCGCCGCGCTCCTGCTCTCCGAACGGACGAGGCCGGTTACTTGATGCCCGGCGTTGACTAATTCCTGAGTGATCGCAGAGCCTACCCAGCCGGTGGCACCCGTGACGAATGCTTTCATGGTTTTCCCCTTGCCGTTAGTTCTCGTAGTGCATCCGTTGGAGGTCGGCGATCATCCCAGGCCCGGTCGGGCGCCAGCCCAGCCGTTCCTGCGTCAGCGCGCTGGAAGCCGGCATGTCGAGACCGGCGAACGCCCCGAGGAAGCCGAAGTGGGGGCCTGCCTCTTCGGGGGACAGGGAGACCAGGGGCACGTTCAAGCCTCGCCCGATGACTTCGGCGATGTCTCGGAGCGGCACGCCTTCTTCCGCGACCGCGTTGTATCGGGCGCCTGCTTCCTGTTTCTCCAGCGCCAGACGGTACAGGCGGGCCGTGTCGAGGACGTGCGCCGCCGGCCAGCGGTTCGCGCCGTCGCCCACATACGCCGACACCCCCTTCTCGCGGGCCGCCGCGATGAGGACACTCACGAAGCCCTGCTTGACCGTGTCGTGAACCTGGGGCAGCCGCACCACCGACGCGCGGACGCCCTGCGGGACCAGCGCCAAAGCCGCCTGTTCGGAAACGCGGGGGACGTGTGGGTTGGCCGGGGCGTCCATGTCTTCCGTCACGGTCCGGCCCGGTGCCAGAAGTCCGATCCCGCCGGTGACGAGCAGAGGGCGGTCCGTGCCTTGAAGCGCCTGACCGAGCGCCTCAATGGCCCGCCGGTCCATCTCGCTGTTTTCCGCGAACTTCGAGAAGTCGTGGTTGAAGGCCAGATGGATGACGCCGTCCGAGGACGAGGCACCGCGCTTCAGGCTGTCCAGATCTTCCAGCGTGCCGAAATGCGCCTCGGCGCCCGTCGCCGTAAGCGCCTGCGCGGCGGCCTCGGAACGCACTAGCCCGAGCACCTGATGGCCCGCGCCGAGCAGTTCCGGGATGACCGCCGAGCCGATGAAGCCCGAGGCTCCCGTAACGAATACTTTCATTTTGCTTCCCTCTCCGTTTCTGCCGAAGTTGCATGTAAACTATACCGTACCGTTTATATTGTTGTCAACCCTATAGTAAAAAAAGTTTCTGAGAGCTATAATCACTTCATGGCAAGACGAGGCAACGATCTGCGAGAACACATTCTCTACGCCGCAAAGAACGTGTTCCTGGAAATGGGATTCGAGCGCGCCTCAATGGACGTGATCGCCGCGCGCGCCCGGACCTCAAAGCGCACCCTGTATGCCCACTTTGAAAGCAAGGAGAAGCTGTACCTGGCGATCATCGAACTGGTCCGCGAAATGTCCCTCAGCAAGCTCAAGACGCCGGGCGACTATTCCGACGACCCCGCCGAGGCCCTGGTCATGTTCTGCGGCCGGTTTCTCGAAAGCCTGCTATTCGTCTGGACGATACGGATGTGCCGCATGAGCATCGCCGAGGCAGAACGGTTCCCGGAAGGGGCCGCCCGATACTTCGACGTGATCTTCTCCGCCCCCCACGAACGACTGAGCGACTACCTTCACAAGACGTTTGGGCTGTCCGGGGAGGCAAGCGCGAAGGCGGCGCAAGAGCTGCTCGGACGAATCATGTATCCGCGCTTCGCACGCGCTTTGTTTGGTATGGATGCGATGTCCGAGCAGTTAGAAGACGTCACAGGAGCGGACTTCGATCTCGCGCCGGTTCGCAAAGCGGTCCTGGAGCTGATTGAATCGCTGGAGGGACTGCACACAAGCCCGCAATCCGAGGCGTGACATGACGGCTTAATATGGGCCAGCAGCCGACTCCGTATCAGTTTTCCGTATCAATCCGGCTCAATCCGTGAACCCTGCCGGCGTTTCATGTTACCCGCGACGCTTTCTAGCTGTCGCGCTCGACGATGTAGTGGGCGAGGGCGCGGAGGGGGTCGGCGTCCTTGTCGAAGCCGTCCAGAGCGGCGAGGGCGGCGTCGCAGGCGCGGCGGGCGAGGGCGCGGGAGGCGGGGACGCCCAGCACTTTGGGGTAAGTGGCCTTGTCTTGTTTGAGGTCGCTGCCCAGCGGCTTGCCCAGCTTGTCGGCGTCGCCTTCCAGGTCTAAGATGTCGTCGGTGATCTGGAAGGCGAGGCCGGTCTGCGCGCCGTAGACGTGCAGGGCGCGCTCCTGGGCTGATGTCGCGCCGCACAGGCGGGCGCCGGCCAGCAGGGAGGCCAGCAGGAGGGCGCCGGTCTTGCGGGCGTGGATGGAGGCGACCGTGGCCTCGTCCAGATCGTCCCGCCCCTCGCTCTCGATGTCGGACACCTGGCCGCCGACCATGCCGCGCGTCCCCGACGCGCGGGCGATCATGGCGACGGCGTCGAGGACGCGCTCGGCGGGGGCGTGGACGCGGCATTCGGCGATCAGGTCGAAGGCCAGCGCGAGCAGGGCGTCGCCCGCCAGGATCGCCATCGCTTCGCCGTAGACGACGTGGGAAGTAGGATTGCCGCGCCGCAGGGCGTCGTCGTCAATGGCGGGCAGGTCGTCGTGGATGAGCGAAAAGGTGTGGATGCACTCGACGGCGCAGGCCAGGGGCGTCACCCACTCCAACTCGCCGCCGACGGCCTCGGCCCCGGCGTAGACGAGGACGGGGCGCAGCCGCTTGCCGCCGCAGAAGAGCGAGTAGCGCATGGCTTCGTGCAGGCGCGGCGGCAGGGAATCGGCGGGCGGCAGGTAGATGTCCAGCGCGCGGTCGGTGAGCCGCCGCCGCTCGGCCAGATAGGCCGCGAGGTCGAAGGTCATGGGGACGACTAGGACTTTCCAGCCGCGACGAGGGCGGCGGCGAGGGTGTTCCGCAGGAGCATGGCGATTGTCATGGGGCCGACGCCGCCGGGGACGGGGGTGAGGGCGGAGGCGACTCCGAGCGCGCCCGCATAGTCCACGTCGCCGACGTCGTGGGAGCGGTTCGGGACGCGGTTATACCCGGCGTCCAGGACGACCGCGCCGGGCTTGATCATGTCCCGCGTGATCATCTCGGCCTTGCCGACGGCGGCGCAGAGGATGTCGGCCTGCCGGGTGATCGCGCCCAAATCCGGCGTCCGCGAATGGCATACCGTGACCGTGGCGTTTTCCTGGAGCAAGAGCAGGGCGAGCGGCTTGCCCAGGATGACGCTGCGCCCGACGACGACGGCGTGTTTCCCCGCGATGGGCAGACCATGACGCTTCATCAGCTCGATCATACCCGCTGGGGTGCAGGCGTGGAAGGCGGGCAGGCCGGCGACCAGTCGCCCCAGCGAGATCGGCGCGATGCCGTCCACGTCTTTGGCGGGGTCCATCAAGGAAAGAATGGCCGGCTCGTCCATGTGCTTCGGCAAGGGGTGCTGGACCAGGATGCCATGCACGGACGGGTCGGCGTTGAGCATGGCGAGGCAGTCCGCGACCTCGGCCTGAGACGCATCACTCGTGAACGGGAACGTGCGCGACCCCATGCCGACGCGGGCGCAGGCGCGCTCTTTCATGGCGACATAGGTGGCCGAGGCCGGGTCATCGCCCGCTAGGATCGCCGCCAGCGTCGGGACGACGCCCGTCTCCGCCGTCAGATTCTTCGCCGCCGCGCCGACTTCCGCGCGCATGGTTTTGGCCGTCGCCGTGCCGTCTAAGAGGATGGGTGTGGTCATAAGTTGTTGTTTGGTAGTGAGCGGTGTTAGTTTTGCCGCATCAGAAGCGCCACGGGTTGAAACCCGAGGCTCGGAAGTGCTCACCGTCCAGGGAACGGAAGATTAGAGTGCCGTGATCTACACGGCTCCTCCAGGACGATGAAATCCAGCCGCTTCTTCTATTATGTCCAGGCATTCCAGAGCGTTTAGCATTTCAGCTTCAGTACTCGAAATGGCTACCAACGTGTCTTTCTCGCGGGCAGAGCCGGAAGCCCAATACTCCCCTTTCGCTTCGCGCCAGCCTCTGACCGCCTTCGCCAGCGCCATTGCTGCTTCATGAACTTCCTTATCAACTACCAGTTGTTCGCGCTCCACATCGTTCACTTCAAAGGGTTCGTTCTCTATCATATAAGAGGCGGAAGTAATGGAGTCAGAATACTTGTTCCACAGACGGGGCAGCACGTTTGCTCAGTGCGGCCATGCTCTGCGAAATAGGAGATCAGGTCATAGCGGCATCGGAAACAGGGATGAGTGGTCTGAACCTCCAAAGAACGGTCCATGAGCACATACCGTATGCTTTCCCAATCGTACCGGGCCGACCAATAACCTTTCCTTCCGTCTGTTTCCGGCTCGTAAAAGACGTGACCTTCGACTTCCAAGTCTTCATCAACGTCGCTGTCGGCGTAGAAGGTCAGTTCCCAATCCTCTTCTAGCCTAATCTGATACAGGCTGAGGTCTCGGAGGGTGCCGTAGCAGGTCAGGATCAGATAACCCTCTCCACCTTTCTGGAAGTCCGCGTAAATCCTCGGCTTCATGGCATCCTTACTAAAATACTATATGACGCGGATCGGCCCGAAGGCGGGCACGGCGGCTCCCGTCCCATCGGTGACGTTGCAGTAGGGGGCTAGGCCCCAGCCGTACCAGAGGGAGGCGCCGGGGAGGCGGGCGGGGTCGGTGATCTTCAGCAGGGCGTCGGGGCCGTCGAGCGCGATCTTGTAGATCAAGGGCAGCTCGTTCCCCTCGGCATCGCGCAGGGAAAAGCCGGCGGGGCGGCCTTGCGCTTGGAGGCAGCCCTGGACGTTGGCGAAGGACACGCGCAGCCAGCCGTTCGCCGGCTCGAAGGCGGCGGCGGCGAGGTCGGGGGCGGGCCGGCCCGCAGTAACGGCGGCGAGGCGCTTGCCGAGCGACTTGAGGCCGGGCGTATCTATGTGGATGCCGTCGTCCAGCCCGCAGTCAATGGCGGACACCATGCCGACGTTCGGCAGGGTCCCCTGCCAGGTGCGCTGGGACTCGCGGACGCGGTTCCAGCCGGAAACGGACTCGGGGAACGGGTCGCTGACGAACCCGCCGAGCTGGACATAGTAAAATGGCAGGTCGGACTGCCCCAGATCGGTGCGGAAGGACTGGACCAGCGCGGTCATCCGGGCCTCATACAGTACGGCGTCGGCCGGGTTGGCGTCGGACTCGCCCTGATACCAGAGGATTCCCGCCACTTTGCCGCCGACGGCTCGGACCCGTTCCAGGGTCGCGCCGTAGAGGGAGTGACCGCCCTGCCCCTTGCGGGCGGGGTCCCACTGCTGCATGGAGGTCCCGCCGTGGGCGGCGGGGATCAGGCCGACGGGGACGCCGGTTTGGTCCGCCACGGCTTTGGCGAAGGTCAGACCCAGGCCCGCGCCCTTCGTCCGGCTGAGGTCACGCGGCGGGACTTCGGTCGGCTGGGGCTGGCCCCAGAGGACATGATGGACGGGGCGCGGGGACTCACCCAGCCAGTGCAGCGGCTCTTCGGCGGGTGCCCACCGCTCGCGGGACTGGAAGGAGTGAACGAGCGGGTGCGGCGTCTCCACATCCACCAGGTCCCCCACCCCCTCCATGTTGCTCTGCCCGGCGAGTACCCAGAGGTCGCCCACCAGGACATTTTTCGCCCCGCCCACTTCGTAAGGGCCGCCGGCGGCAAGTTCCAATGTTTCGCCCGAGTCGAGCGTAACGCGCGCCTTGCCGTCGGCATCGCGCTGAAGTACCTGATAGTCGTGGATCGTCATGGTTTGTCCTCTTCAGTGGGGAAATTGAGGTGCATCCGGCTGGCAGTCGGCACGTTCTGGCCTTTGTACTTACTGCCGAGCGACGGGTGGCCGTAGGGCCGGTCGGCGGCGGTGGTCATGGCGAAAAACGAGATCTGCCCAACCTTCATGCCCGGATATAGGCGGATCGGCAGGTTGGCAACGTTGGAGAGTTCCAGCGTGACGCTGCCCTCAAATCCCGGATCAATAAATCCGGCCGTGGCGTGGACGATCAGCCCCAGCCGGCCCAGGCTGGACTTGCCGCCTAACTGGGCAGCGATGTCGCTGCCCAACCCGATTCGCTCGACCGTGCTGCCCAGGATGAACTCGCCGGGATGGACGATGAACGGCTCGTTATCGCCGACTTCGATCATCTCGGTCAGGTCCTGCTGGGGCGCTTTGGGGTCAATGCACGAATACTTGTAGTTGCGGAATGCCAGAAAGCGCCCATCCAGTCGGATATCGACGGAAGCGGGCTGCACCAGCGCCTCATCGTAGGGCGTGATGACGATGCGCCCGGAGGCAATGCTTTCTTTGATGCTGCGGTCGGATAGAATCATGGGGCAGTGAGGCTCTTTTTCAGCCAGCGGTAGCGCGGGCCGGACATATTGGGAACGTCTTCGAAGCCGACGGCGCGGGCGCAGGCGGCGGCGGCAGTGTTGTCGCGGCCTATCCGCAGCCAGACTTCCGGGTAGGGGCGGGTGGCGGCGAGGAAGGCGCACAGGCGCGAGAGGAAGGCCCGCCCGACGCCCGCCGCGCGCAGGTCGGGGGCGACCAGGAGGTGCTGTATCTCGACGTCCTGCTCGACCACGTCCTCGACGATCTCGGCGTAGGCGGCCAGGTCCCCGTCGCGGCGCAGGGTGAAGGCGAAGTCGGCCTCGTAGGTCCAGGCGGCGACCTGATCCCCCGTCAGGGGGAACTCCGGGGAGGCGGACAAGGCCCAGACCTCTTCGGGAGTCGTCGCCCAGCTCGCGATCATCTCCGACTCGGGCAGGGCGAGCGGGCGCATCTCGTAGACGGGGGCGCTAGGACTGGGCATGGCCTTCGCCCTCCCCGCCCGTTTCCACGC
>CAXTWM010000089.1:0-14971 GCA_964247915.1 uncultured Armatimonadales bacterium
GGATGTACTTCGGGACGTTCGGCGGGCCGCCCCTGCCGCACGCCTTCGATCCCACTCAGGGGGCGATCTACCCCTACGTCAAGACGGCGGCGGTCTACGCCTGCCCGGACGACGGGCCGGGGCAGCTCGCCGGCGACTCCTACGCGGTCAACTCCTGCGTCACGGACACGACGACCGGGAGGCAGCCCAATCCCGGCAAGACGCTGGCCGCGTTCGATGCGCCCGCCTCGTTCGCGCTGCTGACTGAGGAGGCGTATGCGGATGACTTCGTTCCCAACCCCACCGGCACCACGGACGACGGCATTCTGTGGTACGTCAGCGCCGGCAATGTGCTCTCGACGCGCCACGCGGGCGGGTCGGACGTCGCCTTCGTGGACGGCCACGTCAAATGGTATCGGCCCGCCGCCCTGGACGCGCAGTTTTTGCGGACGGGCGGCGTGGCGAGCGCGGCCTGCCCTTAGCGGTGGCTTTCTTCCACCAGGTTCTTGGCCGCGTCGAGCGCCAGGAGATAGCCGTAGGGACCGAAGCCGACGATCTGGCCGGTCGAGACCGGCGAAATGACGGAGTGGCGGCGGAACTCCTCGCGGGCCTGGACGTTCGACAGATGCACCTCGACCGTCGGCAGGCGCGAGTCGGCGATGGCGTCGCGGATGGCGTAGGAGTAGTGCGTGTACGCGCCGGGGTTGATGACGATGGCGGAGGCCCAGCCCATCGCGTACTGCACGAAATCCACGAGGGTGCCCTCCGAATTGGAGTGGTGGATTTGGAGTTCCACGCCCAGCACCTTGGCGTGGGCCTCGATCTTCTTGTTGACCGACTCGAACGAGTCCTTGCCGTAGGTGTCCGGGTCGCGGACGCCGAGCATGTTGAGGTTGGGGCCGTGGATCAGCGAGATGCGGATCGGGCCGGTGCGGGTGAGCTGCACGGTGGTCTCCATTGGGGAGGGTCGTTACTTCTTGGGACGCTTACTTCTTGTCGGGGATCGTCGCCTCTTCGGGCAGCAGGATCGGGATGCCGTCCTGGATCGGGTAGACGCGCCCGCACTTGTCGCAGACGAGCGTGTCGCCCGCCTGCCGCAGCGGCGGGCGGTCGTCGTCGGCGGGGCAGGCAAGCACGGCCAAAAATTTCGGGTCGAGGGGCATAGAGTAATCCTTTAGATAATCTGGAAGCAGCGTTCAAGGAACTTCAGCATGTTGAGCATGTTCCGGCCCCTGAATTGCAAGCTCGTAAAGTGGTAGTTGACGGGGGCGGTGACTCCGCCCGGTTCCCGCCAGGGGTACTCCGGGTTCGGGCCGTCATTCGCGTTCGCGGGTGCCAGGTCTTCGATCAGCCGGGCCAGCGGCAACAGCGAAGCGATGTAGGCTTCGATCTGGCCCGGCCCGCAGTTGCAGGCTTGCCGGAGCCTCCGGTTCCCACTGACCGAGCGCAGGAAGCTGACAAACGCCCGATGCACTTTGGGGGGCTGAGGCCCGCCGGGCGGAGTGGAAAAGCCTTTGGCGAGCTTTTCCGTTGCCATCTGCAAGTAGTGCAACTGGTGACAAAAAGGCACGTTCTCGCGGCCTAACAGTTGCAGCAGTTCGTAATCCGAACGCGCCTGCTCGAAAAGCGCAGTGCGCCAATCCGTTGGCATCTTCCTTTCTCCTTATCCCCTCGGCCACATCTGAACTGCCGTCTCCCAACCTCCCCAGTCTGTCGGTGGCGACAGGGTGAACTTCTCTTCGGGCCGGATGAGGGCGATGGCTGAGGCATAAGGAATGCCCCCTTGCGGGAAGGCACCGAAGTAGAATGGAGTCATCTGCTCGCTGGGGATGGTGACTGGATCAACCAGGACCAGCCGAATGGTGTCCTCGGATGGAAACAGATAGATCGCTTCCAGATCCGGTGACGCCTGGATGTTGTCTTCGGCCAGCCTCTCGGCCACCTCCCGGATGCTCTCGATGTTTTTCTCAACCACGGTCATTTCACACACTCCTTGTAAACTTCCAGCGTCTCTCGGGCGGCCTTCTCCCAGGAGAACAGGGCGGCGCGGGCGGGGCCGCGCTCCCGCCAGCGGGCCAGGATGGGCGGCGCGGACAGCAGCTTGCCCAGGGCGCCCGCCCAGGCGTCTGAGTCGTCCGGCGGCAGCAAAATCCCGGCGTCGCCGACCACTTCGGGCAGGGACGACGACCGGCTGCACAGGACGGGGCAGCCGCAGGCCATCGCCTCCAAGGGCGGCAGGCCGAAGCCCTCGTAGCGCGACGGGTAGCACAGGGCGTCCGCGCCGCCGTAAAGGGCGGGCAGGTCGTCGTCGGCGACGTAGCCCGCCAGGGTGATGTCCCGCGTGACCTCGGCGGGCAGGGCGGCGATGAGCGCGTCCGTGTCGTCCAGCCAGCCGCGCTTGCCCGCAATGACCAGCCGGTGTGGCGGCGGCTTCCCTTCGATCTTCAAGCCCAGTTTCACCAGCGCGAAGGCGTCCAGCAGCAGGGCCAGGTTCTTGCGCGGCTGCAAGACGCCCACGGCCAGGAGGTAGGGCCGGTCGTCCAGCCCCAGCCTCTTGTTCGCCGCCGCCCGTGCCGTTTCCTGCCCCCCGTTGGGGGGGCGGAACCGGGCGTCGGCGGCTTCCAGCACGACCCGGACGTTGTCCTTGGGCACTGCGGGGTAGAAGCGCAGGATGTCCCGTCGGGTGCTTTCCGAGACGGCGACGACGCGCGCGGCCTTCCGCATGGAGCGCGGGACGAGGGTTTGCAGTATCCGCCGGTCGCGCGGCAGGAACAGCTCGGGGTGGACCCGGAACGAGACGTCGTGAACCGTCGTGACGACCGGGCAGGGGGCGCCGAGCAGGGGGACGTTGTACTGCGTGTGCGCGACATCAATTCGGTCGGCCTTGAGGGCGCGCGGCCAGCCCGCCAGCATCCACAGGGCGTCGCTTGCGGGCGACGCGACCTGCCGCCAGGAGAAGTTCGGCCCCAGGCCGGGCGGCGGGTCGCCGTCCACGGGCAGGCGCGTGTACAGGACGTACTCGTTCGCCGCGTCCACGGCGGCCAAGCCGCCGATCAGCCCGCGCCAGTAGGTCCGGTCGCCCGTGTAGCGCCCCGACAGGGTGCGCGCGTCAATGCCGATTCGCATCAAGGTTTATCCCGCGAGAAAGCCCCCTAACCCCCAATTTTGGGGGGACCGGATGACGAAGGCGTTCCCCTCTGACTCCCCCAGAATTGGGGGCAGGGGGGTGATCCGATGCTTTAAATTCCATACCGCCCGCGTACATAGGCATTATAAGCCGCCCGCGTCAGGGCAAACCGGTTAATCCATTCGCGCGCCCGCATCCCCGCTCCCGCCGCGAACGCCTGGCCGGCGTCCAGCGGCAGGTCGGGCGGCATCTGGGCCGCCACTTCCGTGATGGCTTCTAAAGCGCCCGGCTCAACGCGCTGGTTGCGCCGCGTCGCCTGGGTCAAGGCCAGCGTCCACAGGGACCGCCGCCAGCCGTCGAAGTAGCCCGGCGCATGAGCCGTGTACGCCTGGGCGAAGTCCGGGTCGCGGGCGGCGAGTTCGGAAAGAAACGCGGCGTAGGGCGGCATGGCGGCCAGCCACGACCGCCAGCCCGTCCCCCCGCTGGCGCTGGCCGGGTGCAGGCGGCACGAGAAGCACTCGGCGGGGGCCGTCGCCTTGTACGACCCCTCCATCAGCGCCATCCACAGGGCGTCATCGGCGAACAGCAGTTTTTCCCAGGGCGGGATGCCGCCGGCGGCTTCATAGCGGTCCGAGCGCATCAGATAGCCCGTGCCGTAGGTGTCGCGCCGCCCCGTAAAAAGCTCCGTCAGATACTCGCCCGCCGTTTCGCGGGCGGGCAGGGGGCGGCAGGGACGGATCACGCTGCCTTTGGCGTCCATGAACCGGAAGTGGGCGTGATACAGCCCCGCGTCCGGGTGTTCCCGCGTGAGCGCGTCCATGACGGCCAGATAATCCGGGTCGAGCCGGTCATCCTGGCCGATGATGCTCATAAACTCGGCCTTGGGGATATGGAGCGCGCGTCCCCAATTTTTGATGATGCCCAGATGGGCGGGCGCGGGGGAGAGCGTCAGGCGCGGCTCGTCCAGCCCGCGCAGCCACGCCAACGACCCGTCCGTGCTGCCGTCGTCCAGCACGGCCAGCGTCCAGTTTGGGTACGTCTGCGCCTGGATGCTCGCGACGCATTCTTGGAGGTAGTCGCCGCCGTTGTAGGAAGGGATAATCAGCGTAAACTTGGCGTCGGCCACGAATTGTTCTCCCCTCACAGTATAATGTACCACAATGCGTAAAATCAAAGTGCTGCTGCTGCTGCATGACCTGTCGCCGACGGGGGCGCCGAAGCTGGCGGTGTCGGCGTTCGAGCGGTTCGGGGACGCGGTGGAACTGCGGACGATCAGCTACCACGGCGGGCCGTTGCGGGACCGTGTGCGCCGGCTGGGGCCGGTGCAGACCCTGGTGAGCTTTCAGTGGCCGGGGGGAATGCCCTCGCCGCGCGCCCTGCTGCTGTTCTTGGGGCACCGCTCCCTGAGCGTCGGCAAGGCGCGGCTGTGGTCCCAGGAGGTGAGGCGGTGGAAGCCGGACGTGGTGTATGTCAACAGCGTCGCGGGGCTGCTGGCCGCCAAGCGGCTGCGTCTGCCGCCCGCGCCCGTGCTGCTGCACGTCCACGAACTCGACTCCTTCCTGTACCCGATGGCGCGGGACGCGCCCGAACTCCTGCTGGGCCTGCCGAACCGCTACGTCGCCGTCTCGCAGGCGGTGGCGGACGCGCTGACCGGGCGCTACGGCGTGGACCCCGGCAAGGTGGCCGTCGTGCCGGCCTTCGTCGAGGACTTCCCCCTGCCTGCCCCGGTTGCCCCCCGCGCCGGGGACGGGCGGCTGGTCGTTGGCGGGGCGGGCGTCGTGAGCTGGGTCAAGGGCGTCCCGCTCTGGCTGCTGATGGCCGCCGAGGTCAAGAAGCGGCTGGACGCGGGCCGGGTGCGCTTCGTCTGGGTGGGCATGGTGGAGGACGAGGAGGGCTGGCGCTTCCGGGAGATGGCGGGCAAGCTGGGCCTGACCGGCGACATCGAGTGGGTGCCGTTCACGTCCCGTCCGCTGGACCACTACGCCGGCTGGGACGTGTTCGCGCTGACCTCGTGGGAGGAGACGGCCTCGCTCGCGATGCTGGAATGTATGCTGCTCCAGAAGGCCGTCGTCTGCTTCGCGGGCGCGGGCGGCCCGCCCGAGTTCGTGGGCGCGGCGGGCGTCGTCGTCCCCGACTTTTCGCCGCAGGATATGGCCGAGGCCATCATCAGCCTGGCCGAAGACCCCGACCGGCGGGCGATGCTGGGCATGGCGGCCCGGCGGCGTGTCCTGGACCACTTCACGGCGGCGCGGCAGGCGCCGCGTCTGCTGGAGGAAATCCGGCGTTTAGCGCCGGAGGCGGCCTAGCCGGTCCAGCACCCGCTGCCATTGATAAAAACGCAGGTAGGACCCGAGGTAATGCCAGAAGGCGCGTCTCGCCGGGCTGCCCCAATAGTCGCGGCTGATCCGCATGGTCTCGGCCCGCTGCCGACGGTTCGCGGAGAACGAGATCGTGCCCTCGCCGCACCGGAAGACGGCCAGAGTCCGGTCCACGGTCCGAACGGGGAACTTCTCGGTGAGCTTGATCCAGTGCCGGAAGTCCATCGCGTACCGGTCCCGCTCCTCGAAGCCGCCGACCGCGTCCAGCGCCGCCCGGCTGATAAAGGTGCTGGGCGCGGGCAGCATCACGGACCGGCCCCAGTAGCGCCAGGGCTGGAGCAGCTCGTCGCGCGTCGTGAAGCCGGCCCGGAGCGTGACCCAGAGCGAGCCGTCGTTGCGGACCTGGTCGCAGCCGCCCGAAACCAGGCCCGCGTCGGGATGGCGCGCGAACTCCTCCGCCACCCGCGCCAGCGCCCCCGGCAGGTAATAGTCGTCGTCGCCGAGGACGCCGACGGCATCGCCGGTGGCGCGGGCCAGCCCTTTGTTCAGCGCCTGCGACAGCCCCCCGTCGGGTTCCGAAATCCACCGGATGTGCGGGTGCCGGCGCGCGTACTCCTGTAAAACCTCCACGGTGCCGTCCGTCGAGCCGCCGTCAATGATGACGTGCTCCTTGTCGGGGTAGTCCTGGGCGGCGACGCTGTCCAGGCACCGGGGCAGGAAGTTCCTGCGGTTCAGGGTCGCGGTGACGACGGAGAGTTTGAAGGCCATGCTACTTTCTACGCATCCAAAAACTGCCGGGGCGGGACTCGGCCTGCCGGGCGAAGACCGGCGCTTTCTCCGCCAGCGCCTGCCGCTGGGCGTGGGCCAGGTAGCTGAGCGCCAGCAGGACTTCAATCTGGGAGTTGTAAACGAGGAACGCCTGCAAGAGATACTGCTCCGTTCAAAGCCAGCGCTGCTCCTGAATCCAGTGGCGGGGGTACTGGAAGGGAAGAAAAATGTCGTGGATATGCACGATCACGCCGCTGTTGAAGGCCCGCGCGGCCCCCGGCAGGCATGGACCCACAGGAGGCGCCCGATGAGAAGATACAGCAGCGGGGCCAGCCGGTCGAGGAGGCGGATGATCCGCGTTCGCATGGTCTTTCCTTTCAGGGCCGCGTCAGGTCGAGCATCAGGCGGCCCCGGCGGAGCTTCCCGAGGAACACGCGCGGGCCGTAGTCGCTCAGGCGCGTCTTCTCGATGGTGATGCCCGGATCAACGGCCTGGAGCCGCCGCTCGGCGTCCCGGAGCGCCCGCAGATAGGGCGCATACAGGAGCCGGAGGGCGGCGCGGGGCATGTCGCCGTACCCGCGCCCCAGCAGGACGGGGTCGTAAAGCCCGAAGCCGAACAGCTTCAGGCCGTGAAAGTGGTAGAAGATCAACGGCTCGTCGTCCACCAGGATCCGGCCGTTTTCGGCCCGGATGTCGTAGCGCATCCCGTTCCAGGGGGCCAGGCCCGCGCCTTTGTGTTCGAGGACGCGCGTGCGGGGGAAGCGGCGGGGCCAGTCGTCCAGGTATTTCTGGTCGGCGAACTTGCCGTCTTCAGGCACAACGCCGCACCACTCCAGGCAGCGGTCGCGCCACCAGCGGAGGCACTCGCGCGCCGCCGCGTCGCTGCGGAACGACAGCAGGCCGACGTTGTAGACGCCGTGGATCTCCAGATGCCGCAGGCGCTCGGGGAAGCGGTGGCCGACGATCAGGACCGAAGCGTCCCCCATTTCGGCGAAGATGGGTTCCAGTCCGGCGAAAAAGTACAGGTCGGCGTCCAGGTAGGTCAGGACGTCGATCTGCGGGTGCCGGTCCAGCAGGTACAGCGGCCAGGAGGGGGAACAGGTGAAGTAGTATTCGACCGTGCTGCGGCCGGGCTTGACGGCCAGCAGGGCGGCGTCCCCGCGCTCAAAGTCCGCCAGCGCGACCGGGCGGAAGTCCGGCAGGTCCAGCCGGGCCAGCGTCTGGAAGGCAAAATCGTCGAAGCACAGCGCCCAAAGCGTGAACGGGCCGGCGTGGCGCTTGAGCGACTGGTACAGGGCCATCGCGCGCACCAGGTAGCGCCGGTCGAAATAGGTGCAGAAGTAGCGCATCAGTCGGGTCCGGGGTGCTCCCAGGCGTGCAGGGCGGCGGCGACGCGGCCCAGGTCGGCGTCGGGAATCTCGGGATACAGCGGCAGGCTCAACACCTCGCGCGCGGCGGCTTCCGTTTCGGGCAGGGCGGCGTGGGCCGCGAACCGGGCGTAGGCGGGCTGCCGGTGGACCGGGACCGGGTAGTGGATCAGAGTCCCGATGCCCGCGCCCTGCAAGTGCGCGCGCAGGTCGTCGCGGCGGTCACTGCGGACGACGTACTGGTGAAAGACGGGGGCCGCTTCGGGGCGGACTTGAGGCCGCACTACGGGTGCCCCCGCCAGCAGGCGGTCGTAACGCGCCGCAGCGGCGCGGCGCCGGGCGTTGCCATCGTCCAGGTGGCGCAGCTTGACGCGCAGGACGGCCGCCTGCATCTCATCCAGCCGGCTGTTCTCGCCGGGGATGGCGCTGACGTAGCGCTCCCGCCAGCCGTACTCGCGCAGCAGCCGGAGCTGGGCGTTCAATCCGGGGTCGCCCGTCACGACCAGCCCGGCGTCGCCCAGCGCCCCCAGGTTCTTGGTCGGATAGCAGCTAAAAACGGCCAGATCGCCCCAGGCGCCGACCTTGCGGCCCTCCCACGCGGCCCCGTGCGACTGCGAGCAGTCTTCGACCAGCCGCAGGCCGTGGCGGCGGCTGACGGCGGCGATGGCCGTCAGATCGGCGGGGTGGCCGTAGAGGTGGACCGGCAGCACGGCCCTGGGCGTCCTGCGTCCCTGGGCCGAGGCGCGCGCGACGGCTTCTTCCAGCCGGGCGGGGTCCATCGTGAAGGTGACCGGGTCGATGTCCACGAAGACGGGCGTCGCGCCGCACATGTCCACGGCGGCGACCGTGGCGACGGCGGTGTGCGAGACGGTGAACACGAGGTCCCCCGGCCCGACGCCGCAGGCGCGCAGGGCCAGCCGCAGGCCGTCCGTGCCGCTGGCGACCCCGACGGCGTGGCGGACGCCGAGGTAGGCAGCGAACTCTTCCTCCAGCCCCGCCACTTCTGCGCCCAGGATGTACCAGCCGCTCGTCAGCGTCCGCGCGACGGCCTCATCGATCTCCTCCCGATAGGCCAGATACCCGGCCTTCGGGCTGTTCTGCAAAACGGTCGGCGTCATGGCGTGCCTACTGCTCAAGGACGTGCCCGGTACAGAACGTCCGACGGGGACAAGTCCGCGACATGACTGTACCAAGGGCGGAGGTACTCGGCCAGGGCAAGCCGCGCGTTCGCTTCCACCAGCAGGTAAGTAGGACGATAGCGTGTCATATCCAGCCCTTGCAGCACTGGTAACTCATAACCTTCGACATCTAAGGAGAAGAAGTCAATCTGAGGCGGCTGAAGCTCATCCAGGAGTGATGTGAGAGTTCTGGCCGGCACGGAGACCCGATAAAGAGGGACCCGCTCGTTGCGGAGGCCAATGTTGAGGCAGCGCTGATCTTCCTCGGCAGACCCGCGCGCCCCATCTACCTGCGACATAAGGTTGCAGTAAGTCATATTGATAGAGGTTTCCTTGAAGCCTGCCCCGACGAGGGCGCAGTTCTCAACGTGACTCCGGGGGCGGTTCCGGCGGCACTCCTGGGCCAGACCGGGGATCGCCTCAACGAGCAGGCCGCGCCAGCCGCGAAAGCGCTCGTAGTACAGGGTGTTGCTTTGCCGGAGGCCGTTGTTCGCTCCCGCTTCGATGAAGTGGCCGTTCCGTTCCGGCAGATATGTCTTGAGCTTGAAGTCCAGGTTTGAGGCCGAGAGGGACAGCAAACCGGTATCCCTGCCGATTCTGTTGAAGATGCGACGGTACAAATTCATGTCAGCCCTGGACGCCCCGCAAGGTCAAAGATATTCACTGAGGTGCGCGCGGTAGAAGGCCAGCGTCCGGGCCAGCCCTTCGCGCTCCGCGACCTGCGGCGCCCAGCCGAGCGCGCGGCGGATGAGGCCGTCGTCGGCGTAATAGTCGCCGATGTCAATGCGCTTGCGGTCGGCGGGGAACTCGCGAACGGTGTAGGACCCAGCGCCGGCGACCTCCAGCAGCAGGTCGGCCAGTGCTCTCAAGGTCAGGACGGACGTGCCGCCGAGGTTGAACGCCGCGCCGTTGGCCTCATCCCGCGCCGCCGCCGACAGCAGGGCGTCCACGACATCATCCACATAGGTGAAGTCGCGGAGCTGTTCGCCGCCCCAGACCTCGAACGGCTGCCCCTGCGCGGCCAGGCGCACCCAGACGCCCAGGAACGTCTGGCGGGCGTCCTTGACGCGCATCCGTGGGCCGTAGGTGTTGGTCAGGCGCAGGGCGCAGGCGCGCAGGCCGTAGACGTTGTTATACAGGATATGATACCACTCGCCGGCCATTTTATTGATGCCGTTGACGTCCACGGGCCGCAGCAGATGGTTTTCGCCGACGGGGAGCGTGTCCGGCCTGCCGTAGATCTGGCGCGTGCTGGCGAACACGATCTTGATGTCGGGGTTGTGTTTGCGGCAAGCTTCCAAGATGGAGAGCTGCGCGCGGCAGTTGATCTCCAGATCGGTGTACGGGTCCGCCATCGAGTCCATGTGGCTGGTCTGGCCCGCCAGGTTGAACAGATAGTCCCGGCCCTGCACCAAGTAGCGCATCGAATGCTCGTCGCGGACGTCCGAGATGTTGACCCGCACCCGGTCCTGGATGCCCTCGATGTTGAACAGGTTGCCGCCGTACTCCGGGACCAGGCTGTCCACCAGCAGGACGTTCGCCCCGAGTTCCACCAGGCGGCGGGCGAGGGTGGAGCCGATAAACCCCAGCCCCCCGGTGACAAGCACCTTGCGCCCCGTGAACTCGGGGAATTCGCCCCGTGTCATGGCCTGCGTCATGGCCTGTGTCATGGCCGGGATGACCTCCGAAACAGATAAGCGCGCATCGTGGAAGGGCTGGGGGCGTTCTGGATCGGCTGCGGCCCGTCGCTGATCAGGAACTCGCGGAACAGCGAAAGGCCGGACGCCTCGGCGCACCGGAGCAGTTCGGTCACGGGCAAGCTCCAGGAAAGGAACTCGCTGCCGAGGGCGCGCTGGCGGTACACATACGAGGCCCCGTCGGGGTGGCAGGGCAGGCGGTTCAGCAGGAGGCAGTCCCCCGTGGCGTCCGCCAAACCCGTCAGCACCCGCCGCCAGTCCTGGGAGTAGTGCAGGGACGTGCTCGCCAGGACGAAATCGTAGCGCCTGTCCAGGCAGGTCTCATCGGAACAGAAGGCCGCTTCGGGAAAAAGGGATTGGCCGTACTCCGCCAGGAGCGGCACGTCTTTACAGTGGTACTCGATCGGCACCTCCGGGAGCGCCGCCCGGCTCCGCAGGTAGTAGTGGCCGATGCCCCCGCCCCAGTCGAGCATGGACAGCGCGCGCTTGTCCCGCGCGGCTAGCGCCAGGGCGTAGCTGAAGCAGGCGACGACGTTGTGGCCGGCCACAAGCCCGTAGGAGGCCCCCAGGTGCTGCGGCCGGGTCCCCCCGACCGACTCGGCGAACGCGGCCCAGCCGGCCTGGTAGGACTCCAGCACCGACTGCGCGTTCCAGCCGCTGAACGGCGGGGCGTCCCGCCAGCCCTCCGGCACGAACTCGTACACGGGAGCCTGCCACCGGCGGTCCCCCCGCAGCCCGGCGAGCGCGGCCCAAACAAACGGGGGCGTCGCCGCCCGCAGGAGTC
Organism: uncultured Armatimonadales bacterium; assembly: GCA_964247915.1. Taxonomy (GTDB): domain Bacteria; phylum Armatimonadota; class Armatimonadia; order Armatimonadales; family Capsulimonadaceae; genus JANXMY01. Next base: position 11,219 of record CAXTWM010000089.1, read on the forward strand.
GGTTAAGCATACCCAGCCATTCTCATACCCAGCCGTCCTACGGGCTGTCCTCGAGGTATCCCCATTCCCGCAGCGCGGGGCGGGCGTCGTCCAGGAAGGCCCGGAGGGCCTCCGGCGGCAGTTCATCCCGGAAGCTGCCCACCTGGCCGCGCCGCACGAACGGGACGCCGCTCGGCCAGCCCGCGCCGGACTGCCCGAACCGCTGGTCCTGCCGCTTCATCTTCGCGAAAGACGCCCCCTCGGCGGCGGCGCGGATGGCGGCGTCTTCCCGTTCCAGGCCGGCGAACGCGCACAGCCGGGACAGCTCACGGGGCAGGTCCTGCTTCATGTCCTCGTACTTGATGGTCATCATTTCGGCGCGGTAGGGGTTTTCCCGCCAGGCCCGGACGTGCTGCGGCCAGGTGCCGAATTCGCCCGCGCCCCGCGCGATCAAGTCCCGCCACCCCGGCGCCGCGCCGGTGACGGCGGCCTGATGGTGAGAGAAGGAGACCAGGGCATCCCGCCCGTCGCGCACCAGATACACGACCCGGCGGTATTCCGGGCGCGGCAGGCTGTGGCTTTTGAAGAACATGGGCGACTGGAAGCGGCGGTAGGCCGGGAACCAGTGCAGATCGGGCACCAGGGTCTGGATGACGGCGTCGGGCGTCCATTCCGGCTGAAGCCCGTACAGCAGCCCCGCCGCGCAGTTCTGGAGCCAGGTGTTGCCGGACTTCGGCCAGCCCACGATCACGACATCACGCTCCTCCAGAGTCCCCACGGACGTCAGCCCGAACGCCTCCGGAGACAGGGCCGTGCCGCCGGCCACGGAACGGCGGACATAAGGCCGCAGGGCGCGTGCCAGCAGCGTCAGGGCTTTGTTCATATTTAGTCCCCAAAGTAGAGGGAGAGTTTTTCAAAGAAACCCGACGGGGAAAGCCACTGCTCCCAGGTGCGGCGGCAGGTCCGCTGCAATTCTTCAAACTCCGCCGGCGACAGCCGCGCGTGGAACTCCGAGACGTGTGACGCGACCTCGCCGATCTCCCGCTCCGGGACCCAGACGCAGAAGCGGCGCCAGTCCAGCCACTCCTCGAACGGCAGCACGCAGTCGGTGTCTATGAAGACCGGGATGCGCCCCGCGCTCAACGTCTCATACAGGCGGAAGGAGAAGTTGCCCGCCCCGCGTATACAGACGGTGTAGTCGCTCCCCAGCATGTTGGTCACATACTCGCGCCGTGACTGCTGCATCCGCACGAAGTCCCGGTCCGTGTTCAGGCCGGACGGGTCGGTGCGGATCGTGCCGTTCCAGAAGGCGGTTCGGATGACGAAATCCGTTTCCACGGCCCGGCTCCGCGCCAGCAGGTTCAGCACGCGGGCGCGCAGGCGGGTCTCGGCGTTCTCGCACGCGAACCCCAGCCGCGAGAGGGCGCGCGCGCCCCCGCGCACCTTACCCAGCGGCGCGACCAGGGGGGACAGCCGGCGGCGCGGCCCGGCGGCGGCATAGCCGCAAAAACCGATTCGCGGCTTGGGGGCTTTGGGGCGCGGCGCCAGCCGCCCGCCCGCATAGCGCTCCAGGAAGTCCTCACTCCAGGCCGGCAGGGCGAACTCCCGAGGCCCCCGCGTGGACCGGTAAAGCGACGTGCGGAACACGACGCCGTTCGCGACATGGACCGCGTCGTCGTGGTCGCCCCGGAAGAAGATCACGAGCGGCTTGCCCGCCGCGTCGGCGAGTGCCGCCAGCCGCCGCGCCTCACGGTTCTCCCCGCCCCTGACCCAGTTGTTCGGCATGACGAGGACGGCGGCGTCTTCCAGGGGTGTCAGCGCGAGATACTCGGGCGCGGTCTCCAAGAACTTCGCGTAGCGGCCGAAGCAGGGGTCGCGCGGGTCTTCCGGCGTTTCCCCCCAGAAAGGGAACAGCATGTCGAAAGGCGTGGCACCGGGGGCCAGGAAAGAGCGGTCGGTGAAAAACTTCAGCATCGCCATGTCATAAGGATCGCCGTGTCATAAGCATCGCCAGGTCACAGAAGCGTGTCCGCCTCCCGCATCGCCCGTGTCTGCCGCCAGACCTCCCGGAACAGCTTGACTTTGTCGCGCGCCTGGGGCCTGACGGGGGACAGCAGGGTCCAGCCGGTCAGGCGGATGGCCGCGCCGAGCAGGCAGAAGGCGCGGAGGCGGCGGCCCGCCCCCGGCCCGCCGTAGCGGGTGAAGTAGAGGAAGCGGCTCCGGTTGTAGGCGGACACCATGCGGGCGCGCGTCCGCCAGTCCGCCCGGCTGCTCGCGCCCAGGTGGTGCCGGACGGAGACGTCGGGCAGGAAGACGACCCGCCAGCCCGCCCGGCGCAGGCGCACGTTGAGGTCCACGTCTTCATTATACATGAAGTAGGCCGGATCGAAGCCGCCCACCTGTCGCCAGGCCGCGCGCCGGATGACCATGAACGCGCCGCTGATCTGGTCTACGTCGCGGGGAAGAACCTCATCCCGGCGCTCACGCCGGGGAAAGGTGAGGTGAGTCTGCACCGCCCCCCAGAACGTCTGCTCCTGCCAGACGCCGGCCAGCGTCGGGTCGTCCCCCCACGAGGTCTGAGGCCGCCCGTCGGGCCACAGGAGCTGGCCCCCGGCCAGGCCCACGTCGGGGTGGGCGTCGAGGAAGGCCAGCGTCTTCGCCAGGGCGCCGGGCAGGGCCTCGGCGTCTGAATTCAGCAGGCAGACATGGCGGCCCCTCGCGTCCCGCAGGGCGAGGTTGTTGGCCCGCCCGAAGCCGACGTTGCCGCCGGTCTCAACCAGGCGAACGGCGGGGAACTCGGCGCGGACCATCTCCACGCTGCCGTCGGAGGAGCCATTGTCGGCGACGATGACCTCCAGATGCGCCTCGCCCTCCGCCTGCCGGGCGTGGAGCGAGGCGAGGCAGGCGCGCAGGAGATCGCGGGTGTTGTAGGAGACGACGGCCACGGACAGGTCGGGCGCGCCCTCTGCCCCCGCTTTGGAGGCGTCAGGCGTCATGGCGGAACGTCTCCCGGTACTCGGCCAGGACTTCCGCCACGCCGCCGTCGCGCCGTATCCTGCCGCCCTCCAGCCACAGGACGCGGTGGGCCAGCCGCTCGATGTGGTCCAGCTCGTGCGTCACCATCAGGATGGTCCTGCCCTGCGCGTGGAACTCCTCCATCTTGCGGAAGCACTTCTCCTGGAAGCCCTCGTCGCCGACCGCCAGGCCCTCGTCCACCAGGAGCAGGTCGGCCTCCAGATGGACGGCGATGGCGAAGCCCAGCCGGAGCTGCATCCCCGACGAATACATCCGCACGGGCAGGTCCATCGCCTGCCGGTCCAGCTCGGCGAACTCCAGAATGGCGTCGTACCGGCCCGCCACCTGGTCCTCGGTCAGCCCCAGGATGACGCCGTTGAAAAAGACGTTCTGCGCCCCGGTCAGCTCGGGGTCGAAGCCCGCGCCCAGCTCCAGCAGGCTGATCATCCGCCCGCACAGCCGCGCCTCGCCCGCCGTCGGCAGGTAGATGCGGGAAAGGATGGAAAGCAGCGTGCTCTTGCCGGACCCGTTGCGCCCGATCAGGGCGACGGTCTCGCCGGGCGCGACCCGGAACGTGACCCCGTCCAGAGCGCGCCGCGTCTCGAAGCCGGAGTGGACCTCTTTGCGAACCAGGTTCTTGGCGAGCGCGGCGGCGTGGCTCTTGAGCGAGCCGTAGGAGCGGTGGTAGACCCGGAACTCTTTGACGAGGTCCGCGATCTCGATGGCATAAGGGACGGCCCCCCCCGGAGTACCTGACCC
>CAXTWM010000090.1:0-14962 GCA_964247915.1 uncultured Armatimonadales bacterium
GCTGATCGCGCGCGAGTCCGGCAGCGGACGGGCGAGCGCGCCCGCGGGCCCCGCCGGGGGGCGGCGGGGGACCCGCCACCGGCGGCACGATCAGCACTGCGGCCTGCTTGGCGTAGATCCAGTAGCCGTTGTACGGGTCGAGCGTCCCCGCCGACGGATCAACCGCCACATAGGCGCCCGCCGTCGGGTCGTACCGGAACAGGTTCGGCTGGACCGGGCTGGCGGCGGCGGTCAGCGCGACCGCGCCGCTGCCGACCGCCGTGTCCGCCGTGACCGTGGACAGCGGGACCGAGCCGAGGAAGGGGTCGCCGATCTGGTTCCAGCCCGCCGCCAGAGGGATGCGGTACGACTGGGTCAGCGAGGCGGGGACGCCGACGCGGTGGAGGTAGGTCGCGGCGGGGAACTTGATCCAGTACCCCTGGCCGAGCCGGAGCGTGTCGGCCGGGGCGGTGGGGTAGAACGCATAGACGCCCAGCGACGGCTGCCACTGGATCAGGCGCGGGTTCGGGTTGGCGAGCGGCGTGGTCAGGCCGAACAGGGTCGCGAAGTCGCCCAGGCCGGTGAAGTCATAGGGCGCGGAGATCATCTGCAAGCCGGACGCGAAGGTGAAGGCGGCGGCGAGGGCGAAGTTCTGCGTCGTCGTCGTGCCCGCCGTCAGGGTGAGGCTCACGGGCGTGGGCGAGGCGTAGTGCGTCCCGCCGGCGGCGGTGACGATGGTGGAGGTGTCCACGGCGATGGTCAGGACCAGGCCGCCGGGGACGGTCAGCGCGTAAGCGCCGGTCGTGTCCGTGGTCGTGGTCGCCTTGACGGTGCCCGTGGCGGCCGAGGTGGCCGTGACGGTCGCGCCCGCGACCGGGTTCCCGCTGGCGTCCGTGATCGTGCCGTTAAGCGTCGCCGGCCCCGTGCCCTGGTCCGCATTGACGGACAGGGCGGCGATCAGGGGGGCGCCGATGAACGAGCCGAAGCCCGTGGCGTCATCATAGCCGACGGTCGCCGAATAGAAGAGGTTGTCCCCCAGAGTGACGTCGTGGAAGAGCGTCGTGTAGCTCGCGCCCTGGCCCAGACTGTAGAGGGTCGGGTTGGCGAACCCCAGCGTCGTCGCCAGGCCGTTCAGTCCGCGCTGCTCGTTAACCAGGGCAGCGAACCCGGCCCAGAGCGGGGCGGCGGCGCTGGTGCCGCCGTAAGTGACGGCAACGCCGTTGTAGTAGATGTCGTACCCGGTGGCCGGATCGGCATCCAGGGCGACGTCCGGGACGTCGCGGTTCGTGGGTGACGTGCCCAGACCCACCTGGTAGCTGGGCTTGGGCCATTCTATACTGACGCCGCCGCCGCCGCCCTCCGGCCCCGTGGGGTTGTTGACCGTGCCGGTCTTCCAGGCGGACTCGGAGACGTAGCTGCCGGGGACCAGCGCCCCGGTCGTCTTATTGGTGGTCGGCTTCGAGTAGGTCAAGGTCGTGCCGCCGACCGCAGTGACGAACGGCTGCGAAGCAGGGCTGTCCACGGAGAGGCTGAGGTCTTTGGGGTAGCGGTCGTAGGCGCCCTGGTCGCCGGTGGCGCAGAACACGGACTGGCCCTGGGCGGCCATCTTCTGGAAGATGGTGTTCTCGCCGGCACGGACGGCCGGGTCTTCATCTATCTCCGGGACGCCCCAACTGTCGCTGATCACCTGGAGGAGCGGCCTGCCGCTGCCGTCGGGCGCGGTGTCGTCGGCCATTCGTTGGAAAATGTCCAGGGGGACGGCCGGATTGAAGGTGAGCGCGGTGGTCCCCTGGTTGCCCTCATAGCTGTAGACGGCCGTGGCGTTCGGCGCCAGCGCCAGCACCATGTCGATGTCCAGGGTGACCTCGTCCGTGCCGGCGAACGTCGTGCTGGCGAGGTTGAAGTTGTCCACGGAGACCGGCTTCACCGTGCCCAGGACGGCGGCTACGGTCCCGGCGGCCGCCTGGTAGGGCACGCTCGGCAGGCTGTACTGGGTGATGAACAGGTTGATGTCGCTCTGGGAGAAGCTGTCCAGCTCGAACAGCCCCACCGTCTGTCCTTTGCCGTCCAGCAGGGTCGTCGTGCCCGTCGTCGTGGCGGCCGCCGAGCCGTAGAGCGGCGTGACCCCGCTGAGGCCATAGGCGTACTTGACGTCGTTCGGAGTCAGACCGCCCGCAGCGCCGGTGCCGCCCCCGCCTACGGGCAGGGCGGGCCGCAGCCCCACGGCCCCCGGCCGGAGCCGATGGGCGAGGGGCCGCATCCGGCTGACATCGCTCAGCCCCGCCACGCCGGCCAAGCGCGCGGCGACCGAGCGCGCGACGCGGGGCGCCCCGCTGTTGGCGAAGACGACGCGGCCGTCCGCGGTCTGGTAGCGGTTCATCCGTATGGCGAACGCGGACTCGACCTGGGCGGCGGAGCCGGCGACATCCAGGGTCGTCCGGCCGGGGTGGGTGCCGGTGACGGTCAGGCCCTGCCCCTGCGCCCAGGCCGCGACCGCCCGGTAGTCCTCCTCCGTCGGGCCGAACCGCGCGACGAACTCGTCGGAAGTGAGGAAGTGCCCGTAGAGGGGGTCGCCCGGCGTGTACTGACGGAGCAGCAGGGCATCCAGGTCGGCCTGGTTGCGGAGCGGCAGGGTCAGCGCGAAGTGCAGCGGGGTGGCGGGCGCCAGCCGGTCCATCAGCCGCGCCCCGCGCAGGGCAGGCGCCTGGGGGGCGGGGGGCGGTTGCGAGCCGGGCGGCGCCGCGGCCCGCGCCGGCGCGAACGCGGTCAGCAGCAGGGCCAGCAGCAGCGCGGGCGTCAGCGCCGCAGGCCGGGGGTTATGGGAGAGGTGCATCGGGAACAAGCTCCTTGATCGGAAAAGCGGATGCGAACGTGTGCGGATGTCATGCGGGGACGCGACCGGGGTATTGTCAGGCGCCATCAGCCGCATCCGCCGTCTATTCATATATTATTATAAGGCAAAGCGGCGGCGCTGTCAAGCGGCAAAGCGTCCCGCCTGGAAAAACGGGTCACGACAGCCGCCCGAAGGGGTCCTCGCGCTGGCGTCCGACCTGCAAGAGCCGCAGGAACAGGTACACGGGCAGGGCGAGCAGGGTGTTGTACAGGACCTCGCCACCCGCCTGTTCGGCCCAGCGGCGGACGTGGTGGACGGCCAGGCCGGGGGCCATCAGCACATACAGCAGCTCGGCCAGCGCGCTCGCCGCCAGGACCACGAGGGGCGGGACGATCAGGTTGTCGCGGATCAGGTTCCGCCCGAAGCCGCCGGCGAAGGCGCCCGCCAGGATGCGGCTGACGAACAGGCTTCCGTAGGTCTGCGGGAAGGCGGCGGCGGCCAGCAGCCCCGCCCAGAAGCCCAGCACGGCGCCGCGCGCGCTGCCGACCAGGAGCGAGCCGCAGGACAGCACGACCAGGGGCAGGTCCGGCTGCGCGCCGTGGACGCTGAGGGCGTGGGAAACGCGGCCCTGGAGGATGGCCGCCAGCCAGATGACGAGGGCCGCCAGCCAGACGTGTCGCGTCGGGATCATGGGGCGGCGCCGCCGGCGGGCGGCGCGTCCTGGATCACGAACACTTCCTCCAGATGGTCGTAGTCGGCGGCGGGGCGCAGCGTCGCCGTTTGCAGCGAACGGGTCTTGTCCACGGAGACGGACGCCACCGCGCCGATGGGCACGGACTTGGGGAAGACGCCACCCAGGCCGGACGTCGTCACGGCGTCGCCGACGTGCAGGGGGGCGTCGCTCCGCAGGTACGTCACCCGCAGGCGCCCCTGCCCGTCCCCCTGGCACAGCCCGATGGGGCCGCGCGGCGTGTGATTGTGGACGAGCGCGCCGACGCTCGAAACCCCGTCCGTCAGCAGGAGGACTTGGCAGGCGCGGGGCGAAACGTCCAGGACCTGGCCGACAAGCGCGCCGTTCGGGGCGAGGATGACGGACTGGGGGCGGACGCCCTGCGCGCTGCCCCGGTTCAGGGTGAGCGTGTCCGAGCGGGGGCTGGGCTTGAGCGCGACGACCTGGGCAGCCAGGAGCGGCCGGGGGGCGCGCTGCTCGAAGCCGAGGAGCTGCCGCAGGCGGGCGTTCTCAGCCTGCGCGGTCAGCAGGGCTTTGTTCTGCGCGGACAGGTCCAGGACGCGGCCCTTCAGGGCGGCGTTTTCGCGGGCCAGGCGCGGGCCGGACAGGAGCGACCCGGCGCTCAGATGCCACCACCGGCCGGCCTGGGCGGACAGGGCCTGGCCCGGCACCAGGCCCATGTCCCGCACGACGCCGGAGACGGGGTCCGCCGCGCCGCGCCGCGCCGCGCGGCTGTGCAGCGCGGTCAGCAGCCCGCAGGCGAGCAGGAGGAGGAGCAGTGTCCCCCCGCGCCGGTTGTCTCGCTCAGGTCGCATGGTGTCCTTTCATTAGATGGTTTTTGAGGGCGCGTAGGAGCGAACCTTGTGTTCGCCCTGAATCGTCTTCGCCCTGAATCGTCTTCGCCCTGAATCGCCACGGACAAGACAAAGGGCGAACACAAGGTTCGCCCCTACAGCATCAATCGGAGAGGTTGACGGTCAGCGCCCCGGCGACGTGTAGTGGCCCAGGCGCGTCTCGGTCAGGAGCACGTTCCGCAGCGCGCTGGAGCGCGAAGCCTCGTCCAGACACTTGCCGGTCCCCAGCACGACGCACGAGAGCGGGTCCGGGGCGATGTGAACCGGCATCCCGGTTTCGCGGGAGATCAGGCGGTCCAGGCCGCGCAACAGGGCGCCGCCGCCCGCAAGGACGATGCCGCTGTCCATGATGTCGGCGGACAGTTCGGGCGGCGTGTCTTCCAGCGTCTCCTTCACGGTCTCGACGATGGCGTTGATCGGGTCCGAGATCGCCTCGCGCACCTGCTGGGACGTGATCAGGGTCATGCGGGGCAGGCCCGTGATCAGGTCGCGCCCGCGAATCTCCATCGAGGTCTCCTGCTCCATCCGGTCGGCGGAGCCGATGGAAATCTTGCAGTCCTCCGCCATGCGGTCGCCGATGAGCAGGTTGAACGCCTGGCGGGCGTAGGCGACGATCGCCTCGTCTATCTCGTCGCCGGCGATGCGAATCGAGCGGGAGGCGGCCATCGCGCCCAGCGAAATCACGGCCACCTCCGACGTCCCGCCGCCGATGTCCACGATCATCGAGCCGACCGGCTCGGACACGGGCAGGCCCCCCCCGATGGCCGCCGCCATCGGCTCCTCGATCAGATACGCTTCCTTCGCCCCCGCCTTCTTCGTCGCCTCGATGACCGCGCGCCGCTCCACCTCGGTGATGCCCGAGGGGATGCCGACGACGACGACCGGGTGGACGAACCCCTTGCGGCGGTGCACCTTCTCGATGAAATAGCGCAGCATCCGCTCGGTCTGGTCGAAGTCGGCGATCACGCCGTCTTTGAGCGGGCGGATGGCGATGATGCTGCCCGGCGTCCGCCCCAGCATCCGCTTGGCTTCTTCGCCGACGCTGAGGACTTCGTTGGTCTGCCGCTTGATGGCGACCACGCTCGGCTCGCGCAGCAGTATCCCGCGCCCCTGGACATGGACCAGCGTGTTGGCGGTGCCGAGGTCAATGCCCATGTCGCGCGAGAAGCGGCTCGACATCCGACGTATGAAGTTGAACATGGAAAAACGTGCTGCTCCTGACATGGGGAACGGGGCGGCGCGGACCGCGTCGGTTCTCGCCTTTCATTATAGCACACTTCGGTCGTGATTGCGGCGTCCGGCGCAAGCCGGGAAGGCATGAAGTTATTTTCTGCTCCCTGTGAGAACGAGCAAAAAGCAACACGTTTCGTGCGTTTATGCGACAAAAATCCGAGGTAATACTCGCCCGTCGGCCTCTTCAATCGGGAAGATGTGCCGAGATTACAACAAACCTTGGAGGCTCCGTAATGAATTCCGTAACAACCACCGTGACCGACTGGTCGGGTTCCCTGTGGCACGGGCTGACGGCGGGACTGGACCGCTTCGCCAACGGCGTCCCCACCGTCCTGGGCGCGCTCCTGATCCTGATCATCGGCTGGATCGTCGCGGGCGCGCTGGCCGCCGTCGTGACGAAACTCGCCCGCACCGCCCATGTGGACACGCTGGCGGACCACGCCCGCGTCAACGACTTCCTGAGCCGCTCGGGCAGTCGCATGAAGGCCAGCAACATCCTGGGCGAAGTCGTCAAGTGGGTGGTGCGGCTGGTCTTCATCGAGATGGCCGCCGAGCAGTGCGGGCTGACGCAGGTGACGGCGCTGATCAACGGCATCCTGGCTTATATCCCGAACATCCTGGTCGCCCTGCTCGTCTTGGGCGTCGGCCTGTTCCTGGGGAACCTGCTGGCGGGCATCGTGCGCGGCGCGGCGTCCGAGGCGGGCATGGGGAACCCCACGCTCCTCGGGAAGCTGGCCTCCGGGGCCGTCATGGCGTTCGCGATCATCGCCGCCGTCAACGAGCTGGGCGTGGCCCCCGTCGTGGTCAACACGCTCTACATCGGCCTGGTGGCGGCCCTGGCCCTGGCGCTGGGCCTCTCCTTCGGCCTGGGCGGCAAGGAGACGGCGGCCAAGCTGACCGAGCAGTGGATGGGGCAGGCCCAGCAGACGGCGTCCCAGGTGCAGGCGGCGCAGCCGGGCGGCGCCGCGCCCACGGCGCGGGCGGGGGCGGCCCGCTCGTACAAAGAGTAGGCGTTGACTTATTTCGACTATTTTTCTGCTCCCCCCGAGAGTGAGCAGAAAAGTCAAAGGGCTGGCCGTTTACCCCCCCGGACGGGGGGGTAAAGGTTGCCTGCCGCTCATCACCGCGCGGCGGTGGGACGGACGTCCAAAATGGTACAAACAACAAGGAGAACAACAATGGCAAGCACAGTGGTGGGACTTTTCGAGACTCGCGCCGAGGCCGAGGCGGCGATGAACGATCTGGTTTCCAGCGGGTTCAATCGCGGCGACATTGACCTGAAGGCGGCGGGGGCCGACCATTCCGGCCTGATGCGCGAACTGGAAGGGGAAGGCGTCCCCAGCGACGACGCCCGGCTGTACGCCGAAGGCGTCCGGGCCGGGGACGCCCTGGAGATCGCCCACACCAGCGACAGTCAGGCGACGCTGGCCCAGGACATCATGAACCGGCACGGCGCGCTGGACATCCACGACGCCTTCACCCAGCGCGGCGGGACGCTCGCGGCGGGCGCGGCGGGCGTCGGCGCGGCGGGCCTGGCCGGGGCGGGCATGGCGGCGGCCACCACGACGGCGACTACCGGGACGACCGGCACCGTCAAGGCCGGGGACGAGGCCGTCATCCCGGTCATCGAGGAAGAACTGGCCGTCGGCAAGCGGCAGATCCAGCGCGGCGGCGTCCGCGTCTTCCAGCGCATCGAGGAGCGGCCCGTCTCGGAGCAGGTAACTCTGCACGAGGAGCACGTCACCATCCAGCGCCAGGCCGTGGACCGGCCCGTGACGAGCGCCGACGCCGCCTTCCGCGAGGGCACGATTGAAGTGACTGAGACGGCGGAAGTGCCCGTGGTCGCCAAGGAGGCCCGCGTGGTCGAGGAAGTCGTCGTCGGCAAGACCGCGACCGACCGGACGGAGACCATCACCGACACCGTCCGCCGCACCGACGTGGAGGTCGAGGAGGTCCCCGGCACGACCACGACGACCGGCACCACGACGACCGGCACGACCAAGCTCTGAGAGGGCACGGCGGGCGGCTCATCCTGAGCCGCCCGCCATGAGGAATCATTCAAGTATGGCAGAGAAGTACAACGACGACCAGAACCGCCGGGGCGCGGAAGACGGCGCCCAGATTTATCAGGAGAAGAAGGGCCTCCCCATCTGGCTGTGGCCCCTGCTGGCCCTGCTGCTGCTTGGCATACTGCTCGGCCTGCGATCCGCGTTCAACCTCGGACGCCACGGAAACGAACAAGCGCAGACGGCCCCGCCGCCGGCCCAGACCGCGCAGAACACGCCCGCCCCGGCGGCGGACGCCGCCCCTGTGGCAGCCGCCGGAACCGACACCACTCCGGCTGCGGGCGCAACTGCCGCGACGAGTCATGACGTCAAAGTCAACAAGGGCACGGACATCGCCACCGCCAAGCCCGATCAGGCCAGCGAGAAGGGCGAACCGTTGAGCGACGTCGTGGCGTTCGCCACCGCCGCCGACCCGCTGACGCTGGTCGGCCGCAAGGCCAAATTGACCGACGTGCCGGTCCAGAAGGTCATCAGCGACCGGGCGTTCTTCGTCGGCGCCGGCCCCCAGCAGCAGATGCTGGTCCTTCTGGACAAGGGCATCACCAACGGCCCGGACGCCGCGAAGGCCGCCGCCATCCGGGCCGGCCAGACCGTCTCGCTCACCGGCATCATCGAGAAGCTGCCGACGCAGGAGGCGGTCAACCAGGCTTACGGGGTCGGCGGCCCGGACTTCGCCGCGATCCAGGACCAGAAGGCGTACCTGCACGCGACCGTCGCCCAGCAGAAGTAGCGGCCAGGCGGCTAGGCAGTGAAAGGACCTAGCCTAAAGGCCAGGTCTATTGGGAGGGGCCGCGCCTTCTGCACTGGCAGACCCGGAGGGCGGGGCTTCGGATGAAGCGTAGGGGCGAACCTTGTGTTCGCCCTCCCTGTTCCAAAGCCCCGAAGGGGCGGCCCCCCGGCGGAGCCGGGAATAGCCCGGCCCTTCAGGGCGGGGACGCTTCTTCCCCGGACGCTTCTTCCCCGGACGCTTCCGCCTGCGCCTCCAAACCCTCCGCCAGTTTCCCGAACTCTTCTTCCGTCAACACCATGACGCCCAGCGTCCGCGCTTTCTCCAGCTTGCTGCCCGCGTTGTCGCCGGCCACGACGTAATCGGTCTGTTTGGAGACGGACGAGGCCGCCCGGCCCCCGAGCCGCTTGACCGTCGCCTCGGCGTCGCCGCGCGTCATGGTCTGGAGCGCGCCGGTGAAGACGAACGACTTGCCCGCGAACGTGTCCGCCTGGGGCGCGATTCCATCCGTGACAGGCTGGACGCCCGCCTTTGCCAACTTGTCCAGAAGCTCGGTCGTCTCGGCCTGGCCGAAGAAGGCGACGACAGTTTCGGCCGTGGTCAGGCCGATCTCGTAGACGGCGTTCAGCTCCTCCACGGTGGCCGCCTTCAGCTTGTCCAGGGAGCCGAAGTGGCGGGCCAGAATCTCGCCCGCGTGCTCGCCGATGAGCCGGATTCCCAGGGCGAAGATCAGGCGCGGCAACGGGGGATGCTTGCTGCCCACGATGGCGGCGAGGATGTTGTCGGCCAGCTTGTCGCCCATCCGCTCCAGCGGCAACAGGTCTTCCTTTTTGACGAAGTACAGGTCGGCGGCGTCTTTGATCAGGCCCTTGTCCACGAGCTGCGCGACGTGCTTCTCGCCCAGCCACTGGATGTCCATCGCGCGGCGCGAAACGAAGTGGATGATGCGCTGGACGTTCTGGCCGGGGCAGGCGGCGGCGTTGGGGCAGCGCGTCACGGGCGTCCCTTCCGGGCGGACCAGAGTCGTGCCGCAGGCGGGGCACGTTTCGGGCAGCTTGTACGGCGCCGTTCCCTCGGGCCGGGCTTCCAGCACGACCTGCACGATCTCGGGGATGACGTCGCCAGCCTTCTGGATGAGCACGGTGTCGCCGACCCGGACGTCCTTGCGGTCAATCTCCATCTGGTTGTGCAGGGTCGCCCGCTGGACGACGGAGTTCGGCGGCAGGGTCACGGCCTCGACGACGGCGACCGGGGTGATGGCCCCCGTCCGGCCCACCTGCGCGATGATGTCCAGAATCTTCGTCCGGCCCTGCAACGCGGGGAACTTGTAGGCGATGGCCCAGCGCGGCGTCCGCGCGACCGCCCCCAGGTCCTGCTGCTGGCCGAAAGAGTTGACCTTGACGACGATGCCGTCAATGTCATAGGGCAGGGTCGCCTTCTTCTCGGTCCACTCGGCGACGTAGGCGATCACGGCGTCCATGTCCGGGCAGGCCTGGACGTTCGGGTTGACCCGCATCCCCCACCCTTTCAGCGTCGTGAGCAGCTCCTGCTGGGAGTGCGCGACGGGCGCGCTGCTTTCGCCCAGGGCGTATAAAAAGACGGTCAGCCTGCGCCTCGCCGTGACGGACGGGTCGAGCTGCCGGACGCTGCCCGCAGCGGCGTTGCGCGGGTTGGCGAAGACCGGCTCCCCCGCCTCTTCGCGGGCGGCGTTGATCCGGGCGAACTCGGCGTGGTCCAAATACACCTCGCCCCGCGCCTCCACGAAGTCCGGGAAGGGGGGGCGCAGGCGGAGGGGGATAGAGGACACGGTCTTCAGGTTGGCTGTGATGTCCTCACCGACAAACCCGTCGCCGCGCGTCGCGCCCCGCTGGAAGACACCTTTATCGTAGGTCAGGGAGATCGCCAGCCCGTCTATCTTGAGTTCGACGACGTACTCCACGGCGGCGTCCCCGGCCAGGCCCAGATGCCGCTTGACCTTCTCGTCGAAGGCCCGCAGCTCGTCCTCGTTGAAGGCGTTCGCCAGGGACAGCATCGGCTGCCTGTGCGTGTGCGGCTTGAAGTCGGACTGGGGGGACGCGCCGACGCGCTGGGTGGGCGAGTCCGCCGTGACCAGTTCGGGGTGGATGGATTCGAGGTCGGTGAGCTGACGCAGGAGCTTGTCGTACTCCGAGTCGGCGATCTCGGGCTGGTCGAGGACATAGTAGCAGTAGTTGGCGTGGTTCAGCCGCGCCCGCAGGTCCTCGGCGAGCGCGGCGGCCTCCTGGAGCGGGCCGAGGTCTTGCGTCTGGTCCGCCGCGGGCGGCGCATCGGTGGTGTTGGTCATAGATGAGGGTTCGCCCGCGATTTGTCGCGGGCAGGGATTAGTCGCCGAACACATCCGTCACCGGCGGCACAGGGGCGGCTAGCGCCGACCCGTCGGCAGGCGGAGTCAGCCCCGGCAGCAGCGGGTCAGGCGGCAGGTTCGGCAGGACCGGCGGGGGCGCGATCCGCACGACCTTGTTGCGGGGCGCGCGCCGCTCGCGGGTGACGATCTCGCGCTTGATGACGCGCCCGTTCTCCGTCCAATAGCGGGCGAGGACGACGTCGAAGCCCGAGCGCGGCTTCTGGTCCACGACGCTCGCGCCGGGCGGCAGAGTCGGGTCCGTCTTCGTCACGACCGCGTAAGGGATCGTGGAGAGCGAGAGCGGCTTGACGATGACCTGGCGGCCCGGCGGCGGCGTGTGGCCGAAGAGGCGGACGGCGACGTGGTCGTCCTCGGGCGCGGCCCGGATCACGAGCGGGCCGGCCGTCGTGTTGCGGAACTTCAGGTCCTCCTGGCCGTACACGATCCCCGCGTCGCAGCCGGGCGCGGCGTAGGAGACCAGGCCCGAATGCGGATGGCGCTCGGTGATCTCCAGGCCGGCATAAAGAGCGGCGTTGTACAGCCCGGTCGCCACCAGGCAGATGCCGCCGCCCGTCCCCCGGATCAGGCGGCCGTTGTCGAACATCAGCCCGTCCCGGTAGCCCCGCTCCGGCGTCCGCTCGCCCACCTGAGCGTTGAACGAGAATTCCGAGCCGGGCGCGACCGTGACGTTGTCCACCGCCTGCGCCGACAGCAGGATGTTGGTCCGCTCGGCGGGGTCGTCGCGCAGGGGGACGTCGAACGCCCCCAGCGCGGAGATGTCGAAGACGTGCCGCCAGTCGGTCAGTCGCAGGCTCGGGTCCAGCGCCCGGCCCCACGGCAGGGCGCTCACCCCCCAGAACGGGGCACCCAGGTCGAGCGCGGGCATCATCGGCAAGTCCCCCGGTTCCAGGGACAGGGTCGCGCCGATCAGCGCGTTCTCATCAGGCGTGAGGGCCGCTTCGAGCGGGGCGGGACCAGAGAGCGGCAGCGCGCGCGCCGGCAGCGACCCGAGCAGCAGGGCGGCGACGCCCGGCAGGAGTGCAGTAAGGAACCCCGTGGCTAAAGCCAGGGGCTTTGACAGTCGCGGAAGGCTATGCCTCTGAGAACATCCTTGTCTCGCGCCATCCATAGGCTTGCTTACATTCAAGCCCGTGTCATACCGCTCGCGCGGAGACCATTTCTTGTAGATTTTTTGTAGACAAGAACCTTCCGAACATTTTACGCGACAAGAAGGCATGAGTTGTCGCAACCGTGGGATGTTCGCTTTCGTCCAGAACTGTTGGCTCCCAAAGGAGTGCCTTTGGACGCTTTCGGTATACCCGAAGGAGCAGGCATTGAAACGAGGGATTGAGGATGTCTGGCCTTCGGAAAGGCAAGGCGGCACTTCCTCCCCGTGGCTAAAGCCAGGGGCCTCCGTGCCGCTCGGATTGGTGAATGATAAGACTTTCATAAGGCGTCGTTATTCTACCCCCAAGGCATGGTCCGATGCAAGGGAGTGTCCCCCGCCCGGCCAATAGGCCAGTCCGGTCCGGCTGCCGATCCACAGCCCCGACGGCGTCGCCAGCAGCGCCTGCGTTTCCGCCCCGCCGCAGAGATGCGGGTCGAGCCGCGTCCAGCCCGCCGCGCCCTCCTCGTACACGCCCAGCGGCGTAGCCGCCAGCGCGTGCCCCCCGCCGGGCGGGAGGCCGACGGCACGGACGGCGTACTTCTCGGGCCGGAACCGGACGGCGAGGCGCGCGCCGTCCCATTCCAGCAGGCCGCCGGTGTAGGTGCCGACCAGCACACGCGCGGGCGTGACGGAAAGGCAGGTGATCCAGTCGTCGGTTAAGCCCTGCGCCTCGAACAAGTGCGTGTAGCGGCCCTGGGCGTAGCGGAACAGCCCCTGCTTCTGCGTCCCGATCCAGACCTCGCCCGCCCGCGCCGCGATGGCCGTGACCACCTGCCCGGCCAGTTCCGGGTCTTTGTCGTGGTGCTCCCAGGTCTGCCCGTCCCAGGCCGACCAGCCGGCCCAGCCGCCGACGAGGAGGCGGCTGCCGTCCGTCGCCAGGGCGGAGGTCAGCGGTCGCGGCAGGTCGCGCCGGGTGAACGCCGGATGCCACGTCCGCCCGTCGTCCGTGCGGTCCACCTGCCCCGTCGTGTGGCGGACGTACAGCGAACTCCCGAAGACGACCAGGGCGCGCGGCGCGTCCGCCGCCAGACCGTCCGCCCGCGTCACCGCGCCCTGCCCCCGGCCGTCCAGCCGCAGCAGGCCGCTGTCGAAGGTGGACGCCCAGAGCGCGCCCCGGTAGCCGGCCAGGGCGTAGATGTCCCCCGACGGCACCGCGTCGGGCAGGGCGCGCGCCTTCCAGACACCGCCCCCCGTCCAGTCCCAGACGCCCGCCGCCCGCGTCCCCGCCGCCAGGCCGTCCGGCGTGGGCGCGAGGGCGGTGACGGCGGCCAGCGCAGGCGGCTGGCCCGCAAGCCGCCGCCAGCTCCCGCTCTCCCACCGGTAAACGCCGTCGCCGTACAGGCCCGCGTAGAGCGCCCCGGCCCGGACGCCCAGGGCGCTGACGTGGCTGGCGGGCGAGCCGGGCGGCAGGGGGAGCGCGCGCCAGCGCCCCCCGCTCCACTGCCAGAGGCCCAGGGCCGTCGCCAGGAATACGCCCTCCGGGCCGGCCGCCAGGGCCGTCACCGGCCCCAATTCTTCCCGCGCGACGGGCAGCGGGAACAGCCGCCCGTCCCCCAGCCGCCGCAGGCCGCCGGACGTGATCGCCCACTCCTGCCTTCCGTCCGAGGCCATGCGCCACGTCTCATCGGGGAAGCGCCGCCGGCCGCTCCCCGTCTGAACGTAGATCCCCCGATTCGTGCCGAGCCACTGAGGCCCATTTTGATCGGTCAGCAGGCAGCGCAGCTCCTCGCCGGTGGGGGCGGCCTCGTCCGACACACTGCCGGGCCTCTCCAGACCGCACAGCCGCGTCTCGGTCGCCGCCCACGCCCCCGCGCCGGACGGCGCGACGGCACGGACATCGCTGCCGGCCAGCCCGTCCGCCGCCGTCCAGCGGACGGGAGGCTCGCCCGGCTTCCAGCAGACGACGCCGCCCGCCGTGGCCGCCCAGAGCGCCCCGTCCGGCCCGGACGCGAGGGCGCGGATCGCGCCCACGGCGGTATACAGGGCCGGCGACGCGGGCGCGGGCATCGGCGTGGCGACGGGGACGACATCCGCCAGAGGGGCTGTCGGGCGGCAGCCCGTCAGGAGCAAGGCGATCAGCGGCCCTACCGTCCCCTGCCACTGTCGGCGGGAGGTCTTTTTACCGCACGTCCAGATCAAGGCTCACCTCCGTCCGGTCGTGCGCCCCGTCCAGCAGGACGAGCGTGATGAGTGACGTCCCCTTCGGCCAGTCGGCGGGGACCCGCCCCGACGCGCCCCAGCCGCCCTCACCGGAGGCGGCCAGGTTCACGCGCTCGCCCCACGGCAGGACGGCGACGGCGCGGGCGATGCCGTGACCCGTGACGGACAGCCGGAACGGGCCGCCGGGGCGGGCGCGCAGGGCCGTGAGGCTGTCCACCTTCGGGCCGCCGGTGAGGTACTGATACAGGAGCGCGAAGCGGCTGCGCTCGCCGCCCTTGTGGACGACGATCACCGTCACGCGGTACTCGCCGGACGGCGTGCCGAAGGGGATGTCGAAGCGTCCGTCCCACAGGTTCTTGGCCGCGTCGAAGAGGAGGTTCTTCACGTCGCCGTTGGGGAACACGGCCACGACTTGCAAGGCGTCGGCGGGCGCCTTGACCGCGATGTACGGGTCGCCCCCGCCCCCGCCGACCGCGCGCGTGTTGGTGCCGATCTTCTGGTGCGCCAGGGTCTTGCGGTAATAGGCCAGCTCTTCGGCGGGGATGGCGAGCAGGGCCGTGTACCGGCTGACGACGGTGAACCGCTTGCTCAGGCCCACGATCCGCGCGCGGTGGTTGCGGGTGTGGTCGGCCCCGAGCGCGGCGATGCGCTTGTCGGCCCACAGCCCCGCCGCCGGGTTGTCGTGCTCGGGCACGACCTGGCCGCTCAAGGGAACTGTGAACCGCAGGGGCGACCGGCCCCGGCTGCGGATCGTCACGCCCAGCGGCCCCGCCCCGGAGTAGCGGCCCGTCAGGAACAGCCGTCCGTAGGCGGGGACGGCGCCGAAGCG
>CAXTWM010000091.1:0-14904 GCA_964247915.1 uncultured Armatimonadales bacterium
CGCCGCCTCCCCCGCCGCCGGTCACGATCGTCTTTGCCCCCGTATCCCCGCCAGCGCCGCCTCCCTTTCCCGTGGCGACCATTCTGCCTTCTGACGACATCCCTCTCTCCCATACATCCGGGCCGATCGTCGTACCCGGCCCCGACTGGTGGAGGATCGGCGTCCATCCCGGTAAGGCGTGGCTCGGCTACTACGGCGACGTCAAGGATGACCAGGCGGCCCTCGCCCCGCTGACGGCCCTGCAACGGCACGGCCTGATCGTGGGCGGCTCCGGCATGGGCAAAAGCCGCCTCACCCTCCTGATGGCGGGCGAGGCGCTCGGGGCGGGCTGGTCCGTGGCCGCTCTGGAGCTGAAGAAGCCGGAAGACCTGCTCGGGCGGCTCTCTGCCCTGGCGGACACTGTGGGGCTGCCGGAACACAGCCGGGCGCTGTTCCTGCCGGGCGTCTCTCCGGGGCCGGGCTGGAACCCTCTGCTCGGGGAGGCCCCGCTGGCCGAGAAGGTCTCGGAGCTGCTGGACGTCTTCCGGGCGCTCGCCGCCGGGTCCTGGGGGCCGAAGATGGACAAGCTGTTCCGCGCCGCCCTCACGCTGCTGGCCGCGCACGGGCTGTCGCTCTATGAGCTGCCGCGCCTGCTCTCCGACGCCCGCTACGCGAAGTCCCTGATCGCCCAGGCCGTGCCTCCCCACCCCGAGGACGCCACCGCCGTGCAGCGTGCCCGCGAGACCTTGCAGACGCGCGCCGCAGGCGACGACCCCGACCCGGTCATCAACAAGGTCGACCCAATCCTGGTGCGCCCTTTCTTTGAGAAGTGCCTGTGCGCCGGGCGCAACACCTTCGCGATGGAGGACCTCTGGCGGCGCCAGACCCTGGCCGGCTTCCACCTGGACCGTAAACGCCTGGGAGAAGACGGGGCGATGGCCTTCGGGGCGATGGCCCTGCGGCGGCTGTTCGCGGCCTCGCTGGAGCCGGCCGGCCACCAGCAGGTGCTGCTGCTGGCTGATGAGGCGGGCGAGGTGGACCGGCTCTCCGGCGGCCGGCTGGAACGCACGATCTCGGAGGCGCGCTCCAGCCGCCTGAGCGTCCTGCTCTCCTGCCAGCACCTGTCTCAACTCCCCAGCGGGCTGCGCGAATCTGCCCTAACCAGTGCGGGAGTTCGGTGTTTCTTCCGGCTGGGGCCGGACGACGCGCGGGCGGTCGGGCGCATCCTGGGCAGCCACTGGGAGGGACCCCTACAACAGCTCGAGGCTCAGGAGTGCATGGTGCAGGTGGACGGCGGCTCCCCGCGCCTGGTGGACGTGGCCGAGGTGAATCCGGTCGTCGCTCCTGGGTGGGCGAGTGCCGGGCAGCGACTCTCCCAGGACGAGTGGGACTCTGTCGGCGTGTGGCGCACGGAGGCCATGGAGGCCGTGGTGGGCGCGTCCCTGCCCCCGCTGGACGGGCGGGCCAGGAGAAACGGCACGTCCGGCCGCTCTGAGGAGGACAGTCTTGCCTGACGATGCCCCGCCCCCCGCGAGTGCGCCGCTCCGATCCGGGGCCGAGGCCCGCAAGCGGCGCTACAGCCCCTCGCCCGACGCCGCCCGCCCCGTGACGGCCCGCCAGCGACAGGCGCTGGGCCTGATCGCGGACTTGCAGCCGCTGGCCACGTCCCAGGTACGGCGGATGCTGGCTCTCGACCCCAAGGCGGCGCTTCGCACTCTGCGGGCCTTGTTCGACGCGGGCCTGGTGGAGAAGCTGGCGGTCCCCCGCGCCGTGATGGCCGAGACGCCGGAAGCCGCTGCCTGCCGTGGGCTGTATGAAGACCTCTACCGCCTGACGCGCGAGGGGGCGCGGCTGCTGGGCCGCCCCGCCCCGCGCCCGTGGAGCCGGGGGGACTGGCTGTTCCTGCCTCATGAGGTCCTGGTCCGGGACGTCGCCGGCCACTTCATGGCCTCGGCCCGGCAGCACGGGCTGGCAGCGCCGACCCTTCGGGTGGAGGAGACGCGGCTGCGCTCCGCGCGCCCTGACGCCTGGCTGGCCCTGCCGCTCGGGGAGCGCACACTGTTCGCACTGGTGGAGGCGGACCGTGGGACGGAGCGGGGCGAGCGGCACTGGACGGAGAAGGCGCGGGGCTATGCGGACCTCTTCGCGTCCGGGGAACTCCCGGCCCTGACGGGCTTCGCGCGGGCCAGGGTGTTGGTCATAGCCCCGGATTGGCGGCGGTGCCAGGTGCTCTCGGATTTGGTGGCGCGTCAGGCCCTGGCGGACCACTGGCTGTACTGGCTGACCCCGCGCACGACGCTGGATCAGGACGATTTTTCGGCTGGCCGCTGGCTGAACGCCGGGGCTTTCAAGCCCCTCATCTCTCCGGAAATACTGTCTAACAGTCAGGGGGAACAGTGACGGCAACGGTCGGCCTTCCCCGTAGGACGACTTCCCCTTCTCAGAATGCCGCTCTGGAGCGTGTAACTCTTTCCTACTTCTCCCTTGCTCCTGACCGCAAGGTCGTCGTAGTGAAAGCCAGGCGGGGCCAGCTTGATTATGTTCAGGGTGTGGGTGCTACCGACTCGCTTTTCCTATCTGACGACGCGGGACCGAAGGCTCGGAGAGTGCCCGGTAACACAAAAGAGGAAGTATGTGGCTAGATATTGGGGAAGCGGGAGGTTATGTTCGAGTAAGCGAATTTTCCCAATCCTCCAGTCTGAGTGGCGTCTGATTAAGCTCAGCGCGACACGATTGCCAGTGAGGCAGGAACTGCTCCATCAGCGCCCTGAAGCGGTCTGAGTGTGTTCGTTCTAGAAGATGCACAAGTTCATGGACGAGAACGTACTCCACGCAGGACACCGGCTTTTTCGCA
This sequence comes from uncultured Armatimonadales bacterium, assembly GCA_964247915.1. Lineage (GTDB taxonomy): Bacteria > Armatimonadota > Armatimonadia > Armatimonadales > Capsulimonadaceae > JANXMY01. The sequence continues at coordinate 2,834 of CAXTWM010000091.1, forward strand.
AGCTCCAGGTTCAGCCAGATGCGTGATGTCTCCGTATTGCATGACCCCCATTTTGTTTTCATCTTTCGGATGCTCCAGACGGACGGCTCGACCCCAACGACCGGCTGCCACTTCTCCAAAAGCGCAAGGACGAGTTCTTTCAGGCGGGCACGATACCAGCGTTGCAGCACCCGCTCTCGCTCTGCCGTCGTCGCGTCCGGACTAGTGTGCAGTTCCAGCCGGGACTTGTTGAGGACAACTTTCGGCGCAGCTGCGCTTTCGACAATTCGCAGGCGGTAGCGCTGGCCTTGGAAGTAGTGGCTTTCGCCGTCTATCATTTCGCGCTTACCCTGACGCGGCTGGGCGCGGAAGTTTGCCTGCTGGCGCTTGATCCAGCCCAGCTTGCCGATGACCGCCCGGCGGACAGCATCGTCGCTGACGGCGAGCGGCGCGGCAACGCGAACCCGCCCCTCGGGCGGATAGACGCCCAGATGCAGGTTCTTGATGGGCTTGCGGACGACGTCAACCGTGAGCTGCTGGACGACGATCCGGTGCGCGGTCTCGACGCAGGGCTTGGTGTTCATCGGGTCTTCCTAGTATTCATCTAATATGCCTAGTATTCATACTGGTTCTTCACGAGTTCCAGCACCTGCTCGGTGAGCGCTTCGTCTCCCGATAAGGCTTCCTTGATGGCGTATTTCACTTTCCGGGTCTTGACGGGGCTGCTGCGCCAGTCGTCCTGACGCTCCCGAACCACGCGGGCGTTGACGGCGAGCGCAAGCTCCGTGTTGCGGTCCAGGTTGTCGTAGAGCGCCCGCTTGGCCGGTGAGTCCAGTGCCGCAGGATAGGACGCGGCGGGTGCGGGGTTCTGCACCTGACGGGTCAGCGCCACGACTTGGGCCAGATATTCCTTGTAACTGAGCGCATCCGTTTTGCGCTGAGCGATCAGGGCGTCGAGCAGCAAAGACATCGTCTCATAATATTTTGGATTGATCGGCGACTCGTCGATGATCAGCTTGCGGACGTTGTTTTCGATGGTTTCGGCGACGGCTCCCTGGCTGCCCCGGATGCCGGCGGGAAGCGCGTCCACAAAGGCCGTGCCGCGCTCGACAATGAGCTGAACCAGGGACAGGTCATCGAAGGCCGAAATCTTCTCGCTTTCCTCCGCTCGGATGTAGGTGTCAATGAGGTGACGCATCGCCGGCTCGTACATTTTCAGGTCAATGTAATCCCCGCTGGCGAGCTTCACTTCGCTTCTGACCTTCTCGAAATGGTCTACCTCACTCCTGAGCGCGGCGATCTCTGCCGCGCTGTATCCCGCGTCCTCCAGCTCATTGGCGAGGTTGGCGAAGGCGCGGAGGAGGGCGGCTGTCAGCTTGTAGAGCGCCAGCCGGTTCGGCTCACCGGCCTTGAGCTGGGCGGCGTCGCCCGACTCCTTGCCGCAGAAGTATGCGAGGTACGCGGGGGTGTCTTTGGGGGCTTCCACCGGCTCGCAGAGCGCTTTCACCGCTTCGCGGGCGTCTTCCAGGTCCTGCCGGCCCTGGCCGAGCCGATCCACCAGCAGGCCCTTGACGTCGTCCTTGTCATAGCCGTCCAGGGCGCCGCAGGTGTAATCCTGGATGGACGTTTCCAGGCTCTTGAACAGGTCTTTGTAGTCCACGATGTAGCCGTAGTCTTTGTCGTCGCCGTCCAGCCGGTTGACGCGGCAGATGGCCTGGAACAGCCCGTGGTCGCGCATCTGCTTGTCGATGTAGAGGTACGTGGCGGGCGGCGCATCAAAACCGGTCAGCAGCTTGTCCACCACGATCAGCAGCTTCATCTGGCCCGGCTCTTCGATGAACTTGTTTTTGACGGCCTGCTCGAACTCCTCAATTCGGTTCACCGCCTTGTCCGGCGCTTCGTTGAACCAGCTCGCCATCATCTTCCGGTAGATGTCGTACTGCCGCAGCTTCTCGGTCGGCCCTTCGCCGGTCTCCTCGCCCTTCATGTCTGCTGCCGTCGGCTGATAGGAGGTCACGATGGCGACTTTTCCGGCAAGGTCCGTCTTCTCAAACAGCTCATAGAACTTGCACGCCTGGAAGATGGAGCCGGAGACGAGCATCGCGTTCCCCCGCCCGCTCAGGAGCCGGTCACGGGTCGCGAAGTCAAACAAAATATCACTCGCAATTTTTTCCAGCCGGTCCTGCGAGCTGAGAACTTTTCGCAGCGTCCCCCAGCGCAGCTTGAGCTGCGCCCGAGCGAGATCAGTCAAGCCACTGGTCTTGGCCGCGAACCATTGGTCAATCTTCTGCGGAGACGTCAGCTTTTGGTCAATGTCCCGCGCTTCATAGCACAGGTCCAGCACAACTTTATCTTTGACGGCCTCGTCGAATTTGTAGGTATGGATGTAGCGCCCAAAGATTTCGATGCTTTTCTGCTTGTCGGCTTTCAGGAGGGGTGTCCCGGTGAAGCCAACGAACACGGCATCCGGGACGATGTCCTTCATCGCACGGTGCAGCTCGCCGGACTGGGTACGGTGGCACTCGTCCACGAACACGTACAGGTCGCCTTTGGCCCGGAAATCTTTGGGCAGGATGGCCTTGATGTCCTCGGCGTAGGCTCCGACATCCCCCACGTCCTCGCCGTCTTCTTTGCCGCCGAACTTGTGGATCAGCGAGCAGAGCAGCCAGGGCGCAGAGTCGTTCAATGCCCCGATCAGTTCCGCGCCGCTTTTGGTGCGCTGGATTTCTTCACTGACGCCCTTGAAGACCTTCTCGATCTGCTCATCCAGCTCGGTGCGGTCGGTGACGATCAGCACCCGCGCATCGGTCCGGTTCTCGCGCAGCCATTTGGCGAGCCAGACCATCGTGAGACTCTTGCCGGACCCCTGGGTGTGCCAGAGGATGCCGCCTTCGCGGCGCAGAAGAAACTCCTGTGCGGCTTTGACGCCGAAGTACTGGTTCTGCCGGCAGAGCTTTTTGGTCCCGGCATCATAGGCAACGAAATCGTGGATGATCTCCAGCAGCCGCCCCTTGCCGCACATCTGCGTGAGCTGCCGGTCCAGCAGATTGGGAATCCTGCTTTCTTCTTTCCAGGTCAGATAATACTTTTCCGGCGTCTGGATCGTGCCGTAGCGCATGCCCTCGGTGTCGTTGCCGGCCATGACAAGCTGCATGGTGGAGAAGAACGGCTCGATAAAGATTTTCTTCTGGTTGTCCAGGTTCTGCCGGATGCCTTCGGCGAGCGAGACCGTGGAGCGTTTCAGCTCCAGCACGCCGAGCGCGAGGCCGTTGACGTAGAGAACGATGTCCGGCCTCTTCTCATGGGCGGCATCGCTCACGGGCCTCACGGTGACTTCTTCGGCAAGCCCGAAGTGGTTGTTTTCGGGATGCGTCCAGTCGATCAGCCAGACGGTCTCGGTTTTGTCGGCCACGCCGGTTTTGACTTTGACCCCGTAGCGCAGCATTTCGTAGACGGCCCTGTTGCGGTCGTACAGGCTTTTGCTCGTGTCCCCGGCTTCTTTATTCAGCACATACAGCGCTCGGTCAGTCAGCGCGTCGCTGTGCTTGGTTTTCTTGAGAAAGGCCCGCAGCAGGGGTTCCTCGATGTTCGTGTTACTTGGCCGCTCCGTCCAGTTGCCGAGGTAGTCGTAGCCGAGGGTATGCTGGAACAGCTTGATGACGCGATCCTGGGTCTTACGCTCGATCTGTCCGACTGTGTTCATCTGGGACGGGCTTTCGTTAGATTTGTGTAAGCCGCTCGGGCGACCAGACGAGGTGAGCCAGCCCGCGCACCAGGTCGCGGCGCTCTTGCTGCTCGGTTTTCCCGAACACGGCGTAGGGCTTAAACGGCAGCCCGGATTGTGCGCGGAAGGCGGCGAACTGGGGCTGGTGCTGGTACGCGCTCCCGGTCAGGCTGGCGGCATAGAGGTTCTGCCCCGCGTAATGGGGTGTCTTTTCGGCGAAGGGCTTGTCTTGCAGGCTGCGATTGACGTCTGCGGGCAGCAGGAGCAGCCCGGCCACGTTATCGCGCCAGTCCCGGAACTCCTGAGCGGACGTGAAGGCCTGCTGATATGGCACGTAATCGTTGGCCCAGACATGCTCAATGTCGTAAGGGTTCCGGCGGGTGCGGTCCACATACTTGTCGAACAGGTCCGGCTTGCCGGAGCGGACCTCGGTGTAAGCGGTCAGGCGAGCCAGCAGATGGAAGACGTAGCGGCGGCTGAACTGATTGATGCCCAGGCCCTCGATTCCGGCACGTCCCCTGTTCGGGATGCCGTCGAAACTCACGTCGTCCTCGGCCAGCTTCTGAGTGAGGAGGGTCACGAGTTCAGGTAGCGTTTTGCGCCGGATGTCTTTGCAGAGCAGGAACATCGTGTAGGCCGTGCTGGAGTAGCCGACGCGCACGTAGTTGACGACCCGGCGCATCAGCCAGATGTCCAGGTACGTGGCCGTCACGGCGATCTTGCGGTGGACGGTGTCCTCGTCATCGGTGACGCAGAGGGGTGCTAGAAGCACGGTGTTCTGCCAGGTGAACTCGTTGTGGGCATTGTAGAAGACGGCTTCCCAGCCCGGCTTGTAGGTGCGGCTGGCGTCCAGGAGATGCCGGTAGGCTTTCTCAAAGAAGGGGAAATGGACCGTCATCAAGACCAGGTTCTGCGCCTCCGTCCCGAGCTGCAAACGAGCGTGATTGTCCCGCGTCCAGCGGTGGAAGGCGCTCCCGACGAGTTCCCAGTCCTTGTCCGTCGAGCCGGCCCGTCGCTCACGGATGGTGTCCGTATACTGCGCGCGCAGCCAGGCTTTGATCGCATTGGCATCCCGTTCCGGCTCATGTTCACCGCCCCAGGAGATAAGTTCCAGAACGTGCTTCTTCCAGACCTGATTGGCCTGGCGGCGCTGATCGGCGTCTTCTATGGGGGCCAGTAAGTACGCCTTGAGCATGTCCACGGGGCTGAGGGGCTTGCCCCGGTCGTTCATGGTCTCGAAGATGGCGTAGGCGTAGTTGTCATTGTCGGTCGAGATCTCGATGAGACCGACCTTCGTCATTAGCCAGTAGCAGAAGTGGGGCAGCGCCTCGCCCAGCTCCCCCACCAGGTCCCTGGCCTCGATGTCGCCGTAGCGAGCATACATCGTCTTGATCGACTCCTCCTTGTCGTCTGGACTGAAGGCGGCACCATCAAACAGAGCCTTGATGACGGGGAGCCGCTCGGGGATGTCCAGGTTGAAGCTGGGCACGCCCAAATTGTCGCTGAAGATCAGCGGGGCGATGCTCTGCTTGACGGACAGCCCTTGGGCATCCGCGGCCCGGTACAGCGAGATGAGCAGAAGCGTCAGGGACGTGACGCGCTGCTGCCCGTCGATGAGGTAGTTCTTGTTGCCGCGCCTGCTGACGATGATGGAACCGAGGAAATAGTCCTCGTAGGTGCTGACCCTAGTGGGGGCGTCTCCGGCCTGATAACAGCTCTGAAACTTGTCCTGGAGGTCGGTCAGCAGTTCGTCAACGTTCCCCTTCTCCCACTTATACTCTCGCTGGTACTCGTCAATGGAGAATGATTGGGTTTGAAGAAGCTGCTGGACGCTGCGGTAGTGGGGCGTGATGGTGCTCATAGGAGGCGCGTCCTTCCGGTCAAAAGCTCTTGCATCATGCCCTGCTTGATGGCGCGGGTCTTGTCTCGCCGCTGCTGAAGCGCGTCTATCTCGGCGTCCATGTCCGACAGCACAGCGGCAATGGCAGTCTGTTCGTTCAGCGAAGGCAAGCTCACCTGCAACTGTGCGAGACTTCCTGCGCTGATATGAACCACTGCATCTCCCTGACCCTTTCTTGATTTTTGAGCATTGATGTAGGGTTGATTCATCAAATAACCCAGATACAGCGAGTCTTGCCCGACAGGACTAAAGATCACTATATCTCCGCCTGCATAAACTTCTTCATCTCCTAAAAACGAAACACATTTTCCGATATCCTCTGAGGTTTCTCCTGACCCAGCAAAGAGCAAATCTCCTTTTTTCAGCCGCTGGCTACGATCTGCAACCGAACGCGGAATGTAAGAATGAAACCTTTTAATGTGAATGTGATGGCGGGTGTAGATTTCGCCATATCGAATACACGGAACTCCATCGCTGACAACGTCATCCTTCTTGATACCTTTGCCCTTCTTAAACGTGCCTAAATCGCCAAGCAAGCGATCTACCCCCTCCCCACGAAACCCCGGCAGCCGCTGCTTGCCTGTCAAAATCTGTTGCATGACGGCCTGCTTGATATCACGCTTCTTGGCAAGGAGACGGTCTAGGTTGCTGAGGAGGGCGTCGGTGTCGGAGAGGGCGCCGGCAATGGCGCGTTGTTCGGAGAGGGGAGGCACCGTTAGGCGCATGGAGCGAAGTTGGCCTAAATTAAACCCTGGAATAGAACTGCCAATGCTGTTCTGTGTCAGCTTGGCCTGAATTATTGAGCTTGAAAATAAATAATAGAGAAACAAACTACTTGTTTTTTTCAAGTCTGGGGTCAACTTCATTTGCTTATTGGAAATTATATATTCTGCATACTTAGCTTGGTCATCAATCAGGCCAATTTGATTTATCGTACCCCAGCAAGTGAATACAAGATCACCTTGACGAACAGCCGACCTTGCAAACTCCGCTGCTTTACTTTTCGAAAGAAAAACTAGGCCATTATCGTCCAAACGAATCCTACTATCACCGCTCAAGTTGCCCCCACGGATGATAGGAACACCAGAATCACGGAAGAAGCGTGAACCAATACTTGAACCGAAGGGTCCAGTTGATAAAGCATTTTCTTTGGAAGATTTGAGTTCTTCGACAGTAAAGTCATTCCAATCCTCTGGAATAATCCCTGCTTCGGTCTGCTTATAACCCGGCTTCAGTTCCATGACGCCCCCATCTTTTTCAAGTGTTCCTCCACCCGTCCTGCCAATTCCTCGGTTTCGCAGGTCAGCACCGGCAATGGCGTGGCATAACGCGCCGCAAGCTGCTGTATGCGACCGGTCAGCGCCGAGGAAACCCGGTCCAGCTCCGACTGCACATCAGCGTCCAGCCGGGCCAGCCACTTGTCCTCGACCACCAGGCTCTTCACCTCGGCCTCGGTCAGCACAGGGTACTTCGCCATGACTTTGGCGTCCAGCGACTTTTTGGCCTCTTTGACGGCCTTCGAGGCCACCGCTTCCTTGTCGGCTTGGGCCAGGAAGCGGGTCAGCAGATCACGCTCCTCGTCGGCCTCGGCCTCGAACCGGATGTCGGCCAGGCGAGACTTGACGGAGGCCTTCGTCAGCTTGCCCGAGTCGGTTTTGGCGTCTGCCAGCAGGCCGTCCTCCCCGCCGTGTTCCTCGTCCATTTCCTCCATCTCCGCAGCGACCGCCTCCCGCGCCGCTTCAAGCCGCTCCATGGCGGTAGCCTCAGAGGCGAAGTAGCGGGCTGTCAGAAGCGCAGAAGGCAACAGGTCCGTGTTCGGCGAGCCGTCCGTCATGGCCTTCCATCCGTCCAGCACCAGCAGGTACACGTCGTCCTGCATGGTTTCCGCCCAGTAGTCCATGAGGTGCTGGTACACATCATACTCATCCAGCAGGGGCGCGGACCGGAAAGTACGGAGCAGATTTTCAGACAGCTCGGCTATCAATTTTTTAGGGTGGTCCCCTATGGCGATAGAGGTCAGTAAAGGGGTAGCTCTGGACTTCCAGCCCTCGTACTGAGCCGTCACCGTCTCAATGAAGTCTTTGAACTCGAAGTGATCATCAACAGTCGGCTTGATGGCCTCCCCCGCCACCCGAAGGACGCTATAGCCGGGCCGATCAGCAGGAGTCAGAAGAACTGGCCGGAGGTTCGGCAGCACCTGCCAATAAGGGGCGAGAGCGTCGAGGTCCCGATCCGGGATGCCGCCAAGCAGATGCGAAGAAAGGTCCTGCACGTCCTCCGGCTCAGTGCTGTCGATATAGCGCGGCAGGTTCAGGTTATAGTCGTTCTTCGGGTCGCTGATCTCCGATAGCGGAACCATGCGGGAGTACCCGGCGATCTCGACCTGGTTGTTAAACGCATCCACGATCTTGTGCATGTCCTGGGCGCGGAGCCGGTTCTTGTTGCCGTCTTTCAGAAACCCTCTCGACGCATCAATCATAAAGACGCCTCTCCGCGCGGCGGCGTTCTCCTTATCCAGCACCAGAACGCAGGCCGGGATGCCGGTCCCGTAGAACAGGTTCGCCGGCAGCCCGATGATGCCCTTCAGGTAGCCCTTGCGGACAATGGACTTGCGGATGTCCGCCTCGGCGTTGCCCCGGAACAGGACGCCGTGCGGCAGGATGACGGCCCCCTTACCGGTGCTTTTCAGAACGGCGAGGATATGCAGCAGGAAGGCATAATCGCCGTTCTTCGCGGGCGGAATCCCGTGAAGGCTCGGCCCAAACCGCCTGTATTCGTCCTCGGCGGGGTTGAAGCCATTGCTCCAGGCTTTGGTCGAGAAGGGCGGATTGGCGACGACGAAATCAAAGGTCTTCAGCGAGCCATCCGGCTGCTTGAAGAACGGAGAGGACAGGGAGTTATCCTGGACAATGGTCGCCGTCGGGCAGTTGTGCAGGATCATGTTCATTTTGGCAAGAGCCGCCGTCGCGTTGTCCATCTCCTGGCCGTAAATGGTCAGGTCCAGTCCCGTCCGGTCTTTGGCCTCATCGTGGGCCTTCAGCAGCAATGAGCCGGAGCCGCAGGCCAAGTCGTGGATGGTCTGGTCGGCGCGGGTGGCGCCGCCGATGCCGACCACGCGGGCGAGAACGCGCGACACTTCGGCGGGCGTATAAAACTGGCCCTTGCTTTTGCCGGACTCGGTGGCGAAATGACGCATCAGGTACTCGTAAGCGTCGCCCATGATGTCGTCGCCTTCCGCCCGGTTGCCCTTGAAGTTCAGGCCGGGGGTGTCAAAGATGGCGACCAGATTCGAGAGCCGGTCCACCATGTCTTTGCCCTTGCCCAGCTTGTCGGCATCGTTGAAGTCCGCGACGTCTATCACGCCTTTGAGATCGTTTGCGTCGGCGAGCTTCCCAATGAGTTTATTGATCTTGTCGCCGATCTCCTTGTCGCCCTTGAGCGCCACCATGTCCGCAAAGCTCGCCCCGGCGGGAACGTCCAGCAGCACATCCTTCTGGCCGCCGTACTTGTCCGACACGTACTTTACGAACAGCAGCACCAGCACGTAGTCTTTGTACTGGGAGGCGTCCATGCTACCGCGCAGTTCGTCGCAGCTTTTCCAGAGCGAGCTATAGAGTTCGGATTTCTTGATCGCCATTGTGATCCTTGCTGACTTTGGGAAGAAGTTTATGCGTCTGAGGGTTCGCAGAAGGCCGTCTTGCGGTGTTCTTCCATTCTGCTCAGGATTTCCGCAATTTTACCACACGAGAAGCAGGTAAGCTTCTCGTGTGACGCAATCGTTCTTGCTGTTGCATTCAGACCAGTCGCTTGCGCTGCTTCGCCACGCGGCGGTTGCCGATGATGTCCCGCACCACGCCTACGCTGTCGTGGACGCCGCGCACGAAGTCCGGGTCCAGCTGCGTGTAGAGGAGTGTGGTCCGCGTCTCCTTGTGGCCGGCGATCTGCTGGGTTGCCAGCAGGTTCACCTTCGCCAGCCGGTTCAAGGAGTAGCGGCGGAGGCTATGGAGCGTGATCCGCTCGCTGATCCCTGCGCTTGTGGTGACCTTCTTTAGCGCTTTCAGGAAGCGCCCTTCGTCCAGCCGCCCGCCGAACTCGCTGATGAACAGCCAGCCCTCATCCTGCTGCCCCTTCATCACCTTTGCCCGCTGGCGCATCCAGACGTCCAGCGCCGCGATCCATTCCGGGCTGACGGGAAGCGTGCGCGGCTCCCGCCCCTTGCTCTCCCGGATGACGATCTGCCGCTCTTTCGCCCGGTAGTCGTCCACCCTCAGCGAGAGCATCTCGCCGATGCGGGCAGCGGAGTCGAGAAGGCCCAGGATGATCGCGTAGTTGCGGTCACGGTGGAAGACGCGCTTCGCCAGAGGGGTATACCGGATGCCGGGGTTCTTCGCGGGGTCCCAGAATTGGGCCACACCTCGAAGCAGCGCCTGCATCTCGGCGTCCGTGGGCATGTAGCGGGCCGCACGCGGCGCGCGGCGGATTTCGTAGTCGGCCAGCAGGCTGCGCTCGATGATGTCGTTTTTCTGGCACCAGCGGAAGAACGCCTTGGCGCACACCGCCGCGTGATGGATGGTCATCGGGGCGCAGCCTTCGTCCGCGCGGAGGATGAGGAAGCGGTCGAGGTGGCGCTTGCCGAAACGGGCGAACGGCACATCCTCGCGGGTCGCCCAGCGGATCAAGCCCCTGAGCTGGACCTCATAATAGCGCTGCGTTTTTTGGGCACGGGTGGCCTGGAGGTGGATACTGAACTCGCGGAACGCCTCGTCCCAGGTCAAAGTTTCAGAAAAAACGTCGGCGCTGGCTGAGGGGGAACCGGCGGAAACCGGGGTGGAAGGGGGAAAAGCGGATGACATCTGTGACCGTTGTGCCTCTCTGTTATTGGCGATGCGTCAATAGCAGCAAGGCGAACGAATTACTGATAAGGGATGTGAATAAGCCGACACGCGGATTCGAACCGCGGACCTGCTGTTTACGAAACACCCATCTATCAGTTTGGCTCTGTTACCCTGTCATACCCACTCCGCCATGTGTTAAAACGTTCCGTCGCCTGCTGTTCTCGTTTCCCCCACCGTTCTTCTGTGCTTCTCTTCCGGGAACGCCTTTTTCGGTCTACTCGCTGAAGGGGACGTGCTGGAAATGCCGCGCCGTGCATGCCAGAGCGATGCGTACAAATGTTCCCTAATGAGTGGGTTGCGTAGATGTGGACTGAACTTCAAGCGTACATCGGCGTTTCTGATCTTATCCGGTTACAAACTCAGAGCCTTTCTTGTTGGGTGCCTTTCTTGCGAATCCAGTGCCACCCTTCGGCTAGAGCCAGGCCTCTATTCACACCGATGCAGCACATAGATGACTCTGACGCCGCCCCGCGTCCTCCAGCGGACGAGTGAGTCGGTGGGAACTCAGTCGGAACCCAGCGCCTGTCCCAGAAACTGGCCGGCGGTCTTCTCGAAGAGCGTTTCCAGCGACAGGAGGGTCCGGGTGGATTGGACGACGCCGGTGGCGCGTAGGTCGAGGAGGAGCTGCCGCACCTCGGCGATTCCGGGGGCGACGACGCGCGCCTGAAAATAATCGTCTCCGGTCACGCGGTAGCACTCGCGCACCCAGGGGCAGCGGCGGAGCAGGTCAATGACGTGCCGCTCCTGCTTGTCCGTACAGGCGGGCAGGAGCGTGACCGCGACGAAGGCACGGACGGTCATCCCTAATTTCTCCGGGTCCACCGCCACGGTGTAGTTTTCGATCACCCCGTCCCGCTTGAGCCGGTCCAGGCGCTCGGTGACTGCCTGGCGAGTCATGCCGATCCGCTCCGCTAGGGCCGAGGCCGAGGCGCGCCCATCGCTCCCCAGCAGGGTCAACAGTTGTTTGTCAACTTCATCGAGATCATTCCCTGCCATTTGTTACCATATTGCCTTATCTATAAAACTAACCGTAGGATTCGACGGAAAATAATTTGACGAACGGTATTGACAGACGTGGGAAAGGCGGATATAATAGGCTCAGAACCAACCGTTCCTATTCAGTATACTCTTTGCAGCAGGCAACGACGTCTTTCTGCTCTGTTTCTCGCTAGGCCGCGAATCCGAAACAGGCGAAAGGCGTCTTTTTGCTGTGTGCGTTTTGCTGTGTGCGTTCGCGGGCGACGGTTCGGGAAGGGGCGCAGGCGTATGTGCGGGATCGCAGGCATTTTGTATCGCGGGGCCGAGGCGGAATCGCGGCCGGCGGGCGCGGCCTTGATGACGCTGGCGGGCTGCTTGCAGCACCGGGGCGCGGACTCGGCGGGCGTCGCGGTCTTCGGCCCACCCCACCCCGGCACCCGGTCATTTCAGGTCGTCCTGCCCGCAGGCACGCCGCTGCCGGAGCCGCAGGCGATCCGCGCGCTCGGCGGGGGCGGGCTGACCGGGCTGCGAACGGAGCGAGCGGGCTTCGCCGTTTCGCGCCGGACCCAGGGGGCGGGGGAGTCGGCTGGCGCCG
>CAXTWM010000092.1:0-14873 GCA_964247915.1 uncultured Armatimonadales bacterium
TTCCTAGACCCGCACACGGTCATAACTCAGAAGACCGGCGCGCGCTACCGGGCGAAGCAGTTCATCCTGTGCAGCGGCTCGCTGCCGACGATCCCCCCGATCCCCGGCCTGGAAGACGCGGGCTACGACACCAACCGGACCGTCTTCGACTGGACCGCCCTGCCGCCCCGGATCGTCATCCTCGGCGGCGGCGCCATCGGCTGCGAGCTGGGGCAGGTCTTCCGCCGCTTCGGGGCCGAAGTGACGATCCTGCACAACGGGGCGCGCATCCTCGCCCGCGACGACGCCGACGCCGCCCTCGTGCTGCAAGAACGGCTGGCGGCGGAAGGCGTCCGCATCGTGACGCACGCCCATGTAGACGAGATCACGCGGCGCGGGGACGAGCGGGTCTTCGCCATGCGCGGGGGTGAGGAGATCGCGTGTGACGCCATCCTGGTCGCGGCGGGCCGCAAGAGCAACGTCGGCGGGCTGAACCTGGACGCGGCGGGCGTTCACTGCGACGCGGGCGGGCGCCTGAAAACGAACGCGCACCTCCAGACCAACGTCCCGCACGTCTGGGCGGCGGGCGATGTGACCTCGGAATACAAGTTCACCCACGTCGCTTCCTACGAGGGGGCCGTGGCCGCCTCCAACGCCGTGTCCGTCCTGCACGGCGAGGACCCGTGCTGCCCCGCCGACTACCGCGTCATCCCGCGCGTCACCTACACCGACCCCGAAGTGGCCAATGTCGGCCTTTCGCCCGCCCTGGCCCGCATGACGCACCACGACGAGGCCCTGGACATCGCCCGCTTCCCGTTCGCGGATCTCGACAAGGCGATCATCACGGGCGAGACGCTGGGCTTCGTCCAGATCGTCTCGCTCCGGTCCGACGGGACCATCCTCGGCGGCCAGATCGTCGGCGCGTCGGCGGGCGCCCTGATCAACGAGATCTGCCTCGCCATGCGCGCCCGCCTGCCCGTGTCCGAGATCGCCCTGACCATGCACGCCTACCCGACCCTGCCCGAAGCCGTCGAGGCCGCCGCCCTGTCCAGCAGCCACGCGCCCCTCTCCCCCTGCATCGCCCGCGAGATGGGCGACGATTAACCGATTCAGAAAGCACCCGCACCTATGGCAAGCCGCATCACGATCTATGGCAACCCCGCCCAGCCCGACGTCCGCCGATTGAAGCGCGAGATGAGCGTCATGTACGTCGAGTACGACCTGGCCGACCCGCGCAAGGACGAGCGCGCCGCCCGCCGCCTCCAGGCCGAACTAGGGAGCGCTGTCATCCTCCCGCTCATCGAGGTCCTGCGCGCCGACGACCAGGGCAGCGTCTTCCTTTCCAACCCCGACGCCGCCACCCTGCGCCAGTGCCTCCACTCCGAGGAGATCCTGTCCATCACCTCATACTGGCTGTGAAGCCGATCGCGGGTGACTGAAGGGCCTGCGTAGGCCCGTTTGCCCCGGACTGAAGTCCGGGTCTCTGGAAAAGCATCTGTCCACCTGCGTGGACATTCAGAACCCGCGAAGCGGGCTGTCCGCGAAGGCGGACAGCGGCACTTTCACAGACCCGGACTTCAGTCCGGGGTGTTTTTCTGAAGGAAGCCCTTCCATGCACGTCTCACGCCGCGCCCGCACACTCTCCCTCGCCTTCACCGGCGGCGTCCCGCTGCTGCTGGCGCTCTCGCTGCACGGCCAGCCCGCGCCCGCTCCTTCTGGATTAGCGCCAGGGACACCACAGCAGGTCGCCGACGCTTTGGACAAGATCGCCCAGCCGCGATTTCAGGACGTGACGGCTGGGCGGTTTGGGGTTTCAAGGATGATGCCCGCCGCAAACGGACATGAGGCGCTCGGATCTTCCGGGTCGTTCAGGGCTAACACTCCCACCGAGGCGGCGTTGCTCGCTCGCGCCGATGCCTTCCGCCGGACCTACCTGATCGCCTTTCTACACTGCCGCCATGTGCCGGGTGTGCGGCCGCAGGCTCCTCTCGTCCTGGGAGGCCCTGCCGCCCCCAATGTTCGACCACGGATGAGCATGATTTTCGGGAAGCAGCCGCCGAACGCCGTCGCCGCACACTTCTCGGGAAAGACAATCCCAGAAATCCAGGAAGCCGCCTTGAGTGCCCTGCCCGCCGCCATGAAAGGTCGCGCTGCACAAACGTCCGCCGGCGAATGGGCACTGTTCCTGCGGCCCGTTGCCGCCTCGAAAGACGCCTGCCTCGGCTGCCACTCCGGCGCGAAGCGCGGGGACACGTTGGGTGTCATGGTTTACGCCGTCAGCAAGAACTAAAGCCCCCGAAAGGAATACGCAAATGCCTGGAACGCCCCGCCCCCGTTTGTTACCGTGCCTTCTCGCACTTGCCGCCGGCAGCTTGCCGCTGGCGCTCGCCCTGTCTTCCTCTGGGCTTCCTGCGCCGCCTCCCGCCACGTCCGCCGAGACGCCGCAGCAGGTCGCCGACACGCTGGACAGTATCGTCCAGCCGCGCTTCCGGCAGAACGCGGGCCGGTTCGGCGTGGACCGGATCGCCTTCGCCGGGCACGACAACATCTACGGCCTGTCCGGCGTGACCGCGTCCGAGAAGCGCCTGTTCCGCCGGGTCAACGCCGCGCACCGGCCCTATGTGATCGCCTTCCTGCACTGCGCCCATAAGCCAGGCCATGACCTTCTCGCCAAAACCGGCCCCCTGGAGGAAGCGCCCACGCCCTCCTTGCAGACGCTGGCGGCGGCGACGGCCACGGACACCGGCAGCCAGAAGCTCTGGGACTGGAGCGACAGCCATCTGGAAAAGGCGGTCCTGCCCGACCTGCCCACGCTGCGCCGGGGGACCGGCATGGACCGGGACCTGGGTAACTGGCGGCTGGTCCTGCGCCCGGTCCTGGCCTCCCGCGACTCCTGCCTCGGCTGCCACGCGGGCGCCAAGCGCGGCGACACATTGGGCGTGATGGTCTACGCCGTGGACAAGGCGGCTATCCACGCGCCCATCCACAGTTTCAATCAGGGTGATATGTGACGAGGCAGCAACGGCTCTCAGGTATAATCACCGTATGCCTGATGTGCCCAACTGCCCCCTCTGCCCGCCGACGCGCGGCGTTGTGCTCGCCCGCGACCACTGGACGCTGGTTCTCAACGAGAACCAGGCGACCCTGGGGCGCGTCTTCTTTGCCCTCAGCCGGCACGAGACGGACATCGCCGCGCTCACCGAGGACGAGCTGACCTCGCTGTGGGCGTTCCTGCGCGAGACCAAAGCGGCGCTCGCGGCACTGTTCGCGCCGGACCATTTCAACTACATGTTCCTGATGAACCTGACGCCGCACGCCCACTTCCACATCTTCCCCCGGTACAAAGACGCGCGCGAGTTCGCCGGGCAGACCTGGGCCGACTCGCGCTTCGGCGACCACTACGACCCGGACGAGGCGCGGCCTGTGGATGACGCTACCCTAGACGCCCTGGCGTCCGCCCTGCGCCGCGAGATCACCCAGCCCACGGGAGGCCGTCCATGATCGCCTCCCTGCGCGGCCTGCTCGTCCACGCCGAGGCCACCGCCGTCATCCTCGACGTCGGCGGCGTCGGCTACCGCGTCGCCGTCCCCGCCAGCATCCACGGGTCGCTGCCCGCCCTGGGCGAGACGACGTTTCTGCACATCCACTTCCACATGCGGGCCGAAGAAATCTCCCTGTTCGGCTTCCTGCGCCCCGACGACCAGAAGGTCTTCGAGCTGCTGCTCAGTGTGACGGGCATCGGCCCCAAGGTCGCCCTGTCCATCCTGTCCGCGATGGACGGCGAAGCGCTGGCCCGCACGGTCGGGGCCGAGGACACCCGCAGCCTCGTCCGCATCCCCGGCCTGGGCCTCAAAACCGCCCAGCGGCTGGTCCTGGAACTCAAAGACAAGCTCGCCGCCCTGGCCTTCGAGCGCAAGGTGGACCAGATCCAGGTTAAATCGTCGAAGCCCGCCGTCGAGGACATCTACGACGACGTGGTGGAGGGCCTGATGACCCTCGGCTACAACCGCAACCAGGCCCGCGCCGCCGCCGACGGCGCGCTCAAGCAGATCGAGGACAAGACCAACATGGGCGCCGCCCTGCGCGCCGCCCTGAACATCCTCACCGGCTCCGGCGGGAAGGGGTAAGGGCGAACGCTCCATGAGAGAGCGAACACAAGGTTCGCGCCCTACATCCTGTCCCCGTCATCCCGTCCCCGTAGGGGCGAACCTTGTGTTCGCCCGTGCTCACCGGACTCTCATGCCGGGAAACCTCTCACTTGGAAAGAAAACCACCATGAACTACCTCGCCCTGGGCGACTCCATCAGCATTGACGAATACACCGAAGTCGGCAGCGGCGGCGCGGCCAGTCAGTTCGCCCGCCTGGTCGGCGCGACGGGGTTCCAGGACCTCACCCGCGACGGACGCACCACGGCGGGCGTCCTGGAAGCCTGGCCCGAGATCACCGTCACGCCGGACGTCGTCACGCTGACGGCGGGCGGCAACGACTTCCTGCAAGGCTCGTTCCAGGCGCTCAACTCCCTCGCCGGTTGGAGCCGGGTTGCCAACGAACCCCTCGCCAACCTGGAACAGATCGCCGAACGCCTGTCCGTCTTCCGTTGCTCTGTCCTCCTCAACACCGTCTACGACCCCACCGACGGCGACGATTCGCGCATCGCCTCCTTCGGCATGGCGGCCCAGGCCCGCACCGCCTTCAACGCCCTCAACGACGGCATCCGCGCCCTTGCCCGCCGCCGGGGCTTCCTGCTGGCTGACCTCGAAACCCTCTTCCACGGCCACGGCCCCGCCTCCGCCGACCCCTGGATCGTCATGCAGATCGAGCCGAACCTCGCGGGCGCGACGGCCATCGCGGAGCACTGGCATGAATTATACAAGGGGTGAGATGTACCGCTTCGTGAACCGGACGGAGACATCAGGCGACAAAGAATCGGAGCTGCCGGGCAGCACCGGCCATACCTGCGCCCCCGTCACACTGAAAGGCAGCTCTTGGTTCTCCATTTCAAGCCGGCAGGAGCGGCTTGATGAACAGTGACGGAAACGCCGGAGGCCAAGTGACCTCTGGCTTTTCTTTTGCGCTGGGCTGTCTTTGAGGTACAATGACTGCATCAAGCGCAGAAAGGTTTTCAGAATGCATACGCTGACTTTGGAACTGCCCGACGACATATACGAGCCTCTGCTTCATCAAGCACAGCGCAGTGCCAGCACCCCGGAGGCGCTGCTGACCCAATGGGCTGTCAAGGCTGTTCAGCCCATGCCGGAAGACCCGCTTCTGAACCTGCTCGGCTCCGTAGAGGGTGATGTCAGCGACGTTTCGGCCAGGCATGATGAGTATCTGGGGCGTTCCTTACGACTGGAAACCGGCAGATGAATGAAGTCTTTGCCGATACGTCCGGCTGGGCCAGTGCGTTTGTCCGCACCGAACTCTACCACTCCCTAGCCGCCGCTTTTCTGCGGCAGTGGCAGGCTGATGGAACCCGAGTCGTGACGACGAACTATGTCATCAACGAAGTCTCAGCTCTGGTCACAAGCCCGCTTCGTGTTCCGCGTCCACAGCAGATCGTCATTCTGGACGCGATTCGGAATGCGTCCTGGGTGGAAGTTGTCCACGTTGACCCGGTTCTAGATGCAGCGGCCTATGCCCTCTTCCAAAACAGGCCGGACAAACTCTGGAGCTTGGTGGACTGTGCCAGTTTCGTTGTCATGCAGCAACGCAGGATTGTCTCTGCGTTCACCAATGACCATCACTTTGAGCAATCTGGTCTGGCGCGCTTGCTGAAATGAACTAATGCAAAGCGAGAGCCGGGATGAGGGTGCACCTCACTTAGCAATGTTGAAAGAGAGGAAGTGATGCAAGTCGTCAGTGAGAACGCATCCCTTGATGATATAGATCGCCTGGAACATATCCTCGATATCGTCGTGGAAATGCACGATTCTTATGGAATTAGCCTGGAAGAAGCGGCAGGGCGCTTTGACCGTTATGCTCAAGACGCCATGCGTTTTGTCAAGAGTGACATGTTTTTTCATGCTTCTGAGGAGCGGTTAGCATGGTTCATCTACTATGGAGAGTGGACGCGAGGACCTATAGGACAAGGAGTGCCGACGCCAATACCTTACCCCTAATATGCACAATTACTCCGGGTATACTCATCGCTGGATAAATCCTGGCATGCAGAAATCCCCATCAAGCCCCCGATTGATCATTGTCTGCGGTCTTCCCGGTGCGGGAAAAACGATCCACGCCAAACGGCTGGAAGAGAGGCTTGGCGCGATCCGGTTCTGCCCGGATGAATGGCTGGCGGCGCTTTCGCTTGACCTGTACGACGAAGAAAGACGCGCAAAGATCGAGAGCCTGCAATGGAAGCTGAGTCAGGGCTTGCTGGCGCGCGGTTTGACGGTCATCATTGAGTGGGGGACATGGGGCCGATCGGAACGCGACACGCTGCGGCTGGGCGCGAGGGCGCTGGGCGCCGCCGTGGAACTGCATTCCCTGTCTGCTCCGATCGAGGTGCTTTTTGAGCGCGTTCACCGCCGGGGCATGGAAGACCCGCCGCTGTCGATGGAAGATTTGCAACGATGCGCTGATATATTCCAGGCTCCCACGTCTGAAGAGGGGGCGCTCTTTGACGTGTATCAGAGTGCCGAACCAGGGGAAGCCACAGAAGACAAATGACTTGGAAGACGAATGCTGGAGGCCAAATGGCCTCCAGCATTCCCCTGTGTCGCCCTTGTGTTCGCGCTTGGGGTATAATGGATACATCCGTTCGGTTTTCCGTCGCCACGGAGAGGAACCCATGACCACCACGGCCGTCGCCACAGACCTGTCCCAATCTTTGCAAGCCTTTTTCGGCTACGGCGAGTTCCGCCCGCAGCAGGAAGAGGCGGTGCGGACGGCGCTGGAAGGCCGCGACGTGCTGGTGGTCATGCCGACGGGGGCGGGCAAGTCGCTCTGCTTTCAGCTCCCCGCCGCACTGTCCGAGGGCGTCACTCTCGTCGTCTCCCCGCTCATCGCCCTGATGCGCGACCAGGTGGACGCTTTGAACCGCCGCCCCGAGTTCGCCCAAATCGGCTGCGGCTGCCTCACATCGCTGCAATCGCTGGACGAGCAGAACGACCTGATGCGGGACCTGCGGGCGGGCCGCCTGCGGCTGCTGTACGTCGCCCCGGAGCGGTTCCGGTCGGGCGCGTTCATGGACGCCCTGAAGAGCGTGGGGATCGCCCGGTTCGTCGTGGACGAGGCGCACTGCATCTCGGAGTGGGGGCACGACTTCCGGCCCGACTACCTGAGCCTGCGGGAAGTGGTCGAATCGCTGGGCAGTCCGCCCCTGCTGGCCGCCACGGCGACGGCGACCAAGCGCGTCCAGCAGTCAATCGTCGCCAACCTCGGGATGCGCGACCCGCTGGTCCTGGTCGGCGGCTTCAACCGGCCCAACCTGCATTTCTCCGTGCATCGCTGCAAAAGTGAAGGTGAGCGCGAGGACAAGCTGGTCCGCGCGCTGCCCAAGCTGTCCGCGCTGGGGGGCAGTGGGCTGATCTACTGCGCCACGCGCAAGCAGTGCGAGCAGGTGTTTGAGGCCGCCGACGCCGCCCTTGCCCCGCTGGGCCAGCGCGCGGGGATGTACCACGCGGGCCTGGACGCCGATCTTAGGAACCAGATGCAGCGCGAGTGGCTGGACGGGGAGCGTCAGGTGCTGGTCGCTACCAACGCCTTCGGCATGGGCATTGACAAGCCCGATGTCCGCTTCGTGGTCCACTGCGCCTGCCCGGACAGCCTGGAAAGCTACTACCAGGAGGCGGGCCGCGCGGGGCGGGACGGCAAGCGGAGCCGGTGCGTCATCCTGTACCACTTCGCCGACCGGCGGACGCGCGAGTGGTTCATTGACAACGAGGCGCTGACCGTCGGGGCCGTGGAGCAGGCGTT
The DNA here is from genome assembly GCA_964247915.1 of uncultured Armatimonadales bacterium. Lineage (GTDB taxonomy): Bacteria > Armatimonadota > Armatimonadia > Armatimonadales > Capsulimonadaceae > JANXMY01. The sequence continues at coordinate 7,898 of CAXTWM010000092.1, forward strand.
CGGGCAGGTGCGCGGGCAGGCGGACAAAGAGGGCGTCGCGCGCTTGCCCAAGACGTGGGGCATGGCCTTGGACTGGAGCGACATCAAGAGCCGCCTCGCGCTGGGCGAGCTGGAACGGGGCGGGCTGGTGAAGCGCGTCGCCCAGACCGGGGACGGCGTGACGCTGACTCTGGCCCGGCGCGACTTCCCGCCGGACGCCCGCCGGTCCATCGCCGCCGACCTGGCGAAGCAGCGGGCGGAGCGCCTGCGCCGGCTGGACGAGATCGTGGACTACTGCAAGACGACGGCCTGCCGCCGCCGCACCGTCCTGGACTATTTCGGCGACCGCCAGGAGCCGCCGCCGACTGCGTTCTGCTGCGACAACTGCGACGCGCCCAAGCCGGACCCAGCCACTCTGCCCGGACGCCTGCCACAGATCCCCATGCCGGTTCAGATAGACCCCGGCGACATCCACTCCGTCCTGCACGGGCTGGATGCCCTGCGCCCCGCCGTTGGCAAGGCCCGCCTGAACAAGCTGCTGCGCGGGGCGGGGACGCTGGGGGACAGGGACGCCGGGACGCCGCGCCAGCCCCTGGGCGGCCTGTTCCGGGGCAGCGCCGTGGCCGCCGTGGACCGGTTCCTGGAGGCGCTGTTCGCCGAAGGGCTGATGCACCAGGGCGACGAGGACGCCTATTTCGTCTGCACGGTCACGCCCAAAGGCCGGGCGGCCTGGCAGGAGCGCCTGCCCGTCGCCGCCCCGCTCCCGCGCGACCCCAGCCGGTGGCGCCCCGCCGGTTCCCTGGGAGGCGAGGCGGGCGACGACGCCCAAAGTGACGACATACTGGCCGGCCTGAAGCTGTGGCGGACGGCGCAGGCGTCGCGCGAGGCCGTGCCGCCCTACTGCGTCTTCAGCGACAAAACCCTGATGGAGATCGCGCGCGCCCGTCCGCAGACCCCGGACGATCTGCTCGAAGTCAGCGGCATCGGCCCCGGCAAGCTGGGGAAATACGGCGAGGACGTCCTCAAGATCACCGGCGAGAGGTGACGCCGTGGGTGAAAAACCCGCTTGTTTATGGTACAAAGACGGTGCATGATCGACGCCGCGCCCCTCACCCCTGAACCGTCAGCAGCGGACCCTGCCGGGACCGCCTGGTCGTCCGCCGTCGCTCGCGCCGCCGGCGGCCTGTCCGCCGCGCTGGGGCTGATCGTCCTCTTCGGCTGGTACACACACACCCTCCCCCTCCTGCGCCTTTCGCCTGCGTTCGTGGCGATGGCCTATAACACCGCGCTGGGCTTCCTGCTCTGCGGGCTGGGGCTGGCGGCCCTGACGCGGGCGGAGCGGCGGGGGGCGCGCGCTCTCGCCCTGCTCGGCGGCGGCGGCGCGGTCACGCTCGGCCTCTTGACCCTGAGCGAGTACCTGTGCGGCGTCAGCCTCGGCCTGGACGAGCTGATGATGAAGTCCTACATCCGGGCGGGCGTCACCGCGCCGGGCCGGATGGCGTTCTGCACCGCCCTGTGCTTTTCTTTGACCGGGGCCGCCCTCCTGCTCGGGCGCGGCCGCCGTTTCCCCCTCCGCCCAATTCTCATCGCCCTGTCCGGTTCCGTCGTGATCGCCCTGGGCGTGATCGCCCTGTCGGGCTACTGCACGGGCATCGTCCAGAGCTACACCTGGGGCCAGTTCACGCGGATGGCCGTCCACACCGCGCTGGGATTCGTGGTTCTGGGCGTCGGGACCATCGCCTTCGCCTGGCGTGACAGCGGGGCCGAATTGAAGACCGCGCCGCGCTGGCTGCCGCTGCTGGTGGGGATCGGCGCGGCGGCCGTCACCCTCTGTCTGTGGCAGGCGCTCGTCGTCGAGGAAAGCGCGCAGCTCGACCTGATCCGGCACCTGGCGGCGCAGAACACCCGCCTGCACGTCGGCTCCCTCAGCCGCGCGCAGTCGCTGCTCCCGGTCGGCGCTCTGGGCGGCGGCCTGATGCTGGCCGCGCTGCTGGCGTGGGCGGTCGGGCTGGCGCAGACCGCGCGGCGGCAGGCGCGGGAGCTGGGGGAGGCGCGGGACGGGCTGGAGCGGCGCGTGGCGGAGCGGACGGCGGCGCTGGCCGAGGCCAACCAGGCGCTGGCCGGACTCGCGGGCTGGCAGCGCGGCTTCCTGCGGGACGTCCTGGCGAGTGTCACCGAGGGCCGGCTGCGGTTGTGTGACGACGCGCTCGGCCTGCCCCCGCCGCGCGGGGCGGCCTGCGGGGAGCCGATCCCCTTGAACGGGCAGGGCGGCTTGAGGGACCTGCGCTGCCGGGCCATCGTTGCGGCGGAGCGGGGCGGCCTCCCCGACGAGCGTGTCCACGACCTGGTCACGGCGGTCAACGAGGCGGGGATGAATGCCATTGTCCATGCGGGCGAAGGCACGGCGCGCGTCTGCTCCGACGCCGGGGGCACGGTGCAGGTTCGGGTGGAAGATGCGGGGCACGGCATCACCCTGGAGAACCTGCCACGGGCCACGCTGGCGCGCGGCTTCACGACGGCGGGGACGCTGGGGCACGGCCTGAAGCTGATGCTGCAAACGGCGGACCGGCTGTGGCTGCTCACCGGCCCGACCGGGACGACGGTCGTTCTGGAACAGGACCGTCAGCCGCCGGAACCGGCCTGGATGCAGCGCTGAGAAATGGGGAGAGCCGGTAAAAGCGGAGGCTGCGGGAATGGCGATTCCCGCAGCCTCTTCTTGTCTGGCCGCCCGGCGCTAGAACAGCCCGGTGACCAGCTTGACGATGACGGTGGCGATCACTTCCACGAGGATGACCGCCAGAAACTGCCAGTTGAAGACCCGCTTGCGGAATAATACGGCCATAAAACGCGCTCCTTGCTCCGATCCTGAACGAAAAGACGTGAACGACTCTGTTGACGCCTTTATCATACCAAACCCGGACGCCCCTACCCATTAAGAACAGGTTAAGTTTGTGTTAAGAAAATGTTAAGTGATTCTTGTAAATCGCACTTTTATTGTCTGTTTTGGGGTACAAAGAGGCATATTTTCCGGTGGAGCGTACACGTTCGCTGGCCGGCGGGAGGCAAAAAGTTCATCATGGCTTTGGAAGATTTCATGGAACCCGAAGTGGGGGTGGCCGTCGCGGTCACGGCGGCGGTCGCATCGCCGCAGGTGCGGAACGTCCTGCGGCGCGGCGCGGTCTACGGGCTGGCAGGGCTGCTGATGGCGGGTGACGCCGTTTCCTCGCTGGCGCAGGGCGTCAAGCGGGGCGCGCAGAAGGCCACGTCCGAAGTGACGCAGGCGGCGGCGCCCGAGGTGGCGGCACCCGAGATTCTGAGCGCCGACGGTCAGGCATCGCCCGTTGCGCCCGTTGTCGCCGGCAAGTACGAGGCGGTCACGGCCGACGGGCCGGCAGCCGAGGCCGTCAGCGAGTCGGCGGAAGCTGCCCCGGCCGCTCACAAAAGAACGCGGAAGACGACCGAGGCGGCAGGCAATGAGTGAGACAGCGAATGGAACGTCCAGTGGAAGTGGTTCTTCCTCGCTGTTCGGGCGGGCCGAAACCCTCCTGGGCAGCCTTGGTACGCGGCTGAAGGACGCACGGGCGAGCCTCACGGAAGCGCCCGTCACGGCGGCCGAAGCCCCCTTTTGTGATCCGGCGTCCCCCTCGGTGACGCAGGCCGAGGCGCGGATGCGCCCGGCGACGGAGCGGGCGGAAGAAACGCTGGACCGGGCCGGCGAACGGCTGGGCGTCTTCGCCGCCGCAGTGGGCCATCGGCTCCGCAGAACCGCCGCGCTGGCGCGCGAGGGAGCGGAAGACATCTTGGCCGAGGCCCAGAGCCTCCGTCGAAAAGACGCCTGATAAAGCGTCCGCGTCCCACATAATGAACCGTTTGGCCGGAAACGGGCCGCCTCGCGCAGCCCGTTTCCTTTGTTTTGCCCCAGGAACTCCTTTCCCATGAGCGTCGCCCTTGCCCAAGAACCGAGCCTCGTCCACAGCGTACCGGGCCGCGTCCGCGTTCACCTGCCTGAGTTGTCTCCGCAGAACCGGCGTGATCTGGAAAACGCGCTGCGGCATCAGTCCGGCGTTCAGAGCGTACAAGCGAACCCTGACACCGGCAATGTCCTGATCCGGTTCTCGACGGCTCTGACCGACAGCCGGACGGTCTTGGGGACGGTGGGCGCCATCGTCCGGCGATCCATGATGGACTCCCAGAACGGCCACCGGAACGGGCAATTGCCGGTGCGCGAGCCGGCGTCCGCGCCGCCGTCCGCCGTGGAGGAGCGGCAGGGGCAGACCCGGCGCGCGCGGATCGCCGTGCGCGGCCTGGACCGCGACCCCGAAACGGCTCAGCGCGTGGTGGAACGGCTGGAACGGCTGCCGGGCGTCAAAGCAAAAGCCAGCGTACTGACCGGGCGCGTCCTGGTCGAGTGGTCGTCGCACCAACTCGACATCGAGGACCTGATCTCGGAAGTCGCCAGCGTGGAGCTGCCCGACGTGCCGGGCGAGGACCGCCCGACGCACCCGCTGGACCCCGCGCCGCTCCAGCAGAGCGCCGCGCGGCTGGGGGCCTCCGGCCTGGGCCTGGGCCTGCTGGCCGTGCAGCGGTTCTCAGGGCAGTCGCAGCCGCTGCTGGCCGGGCCGGCGCTGTCCTATGCTGGCGGCGTGATCCATATCGTGCAGGCGTTTCCGCCGCTCCGCAACGGGCTGCGGGCGCTGGTGGGCCGGAACGCCGCCGCGCTCGTGCTCAGTCTGCCCGACATCCTCCTGTCCGCCCTGACCGGCAGCCCGCTCTCGCTCGCCCTGGCCGCCGCCACGTCGCTACGGCTGCTCACCGAAGTGGTCGCGCGGCGCGCGGCCTGGCGGCGCTACGAGGAGCGCCTGGCGGACTCGGCTTCGGCCCAGCCCGGCGCGACGATCCGCCTGGAATCCGGCGAGCGGACGCCGCTGGCGGCCCAGGTGATCGAAGGGCAGGGCACGGCGTCCGGCCAGAACGGGCTGCCGCTATCCGTCACGCCCGGCGCGAGCGTCCCCGCCGGGGCGCGGCTGACCGGCGGGCCGTTCGTGCTGGAACTGACGGCGGGCAAGGCGTGGACGCCCACGCCGCGCCCCGCCCCTGCGGCCCCGACGCTGTATGACCGCTACCAGCAGGCGACCGGCATCGCCTCCCTTGTGTTCGCGGCGGGCCTGGGCGTCTGGACCCGCTCTCCTTCCCAGGCGTTCGCCGCCCTGCTGCTGGTCAACCCGCGCCCGGCCCTGATCGGACGCGAGGGGGCGAACCTGAGCGCCGCCGCCCGCGCGCTGCGGGCGGGCGTCACCGTCGTGGGGACGCGGCCTGACCGCACCGTCCGCCGCCCCGACTTTTTGGTTCTGGATGGCCCGCGCCTGCTGACGAACGGGCTGGAGCTGACCGCCCTGCTGCCGCTGACCGAGACGGGCGAGGCGGGGGAGCTTCAGGCCCTGGCGGCGGGCGTGGACGCCGCCGCCGGCTCGCCGTGGGGCACGACCTTCCCGCCGGCGGGCCGGGCCGAAGCGTCGGACGGGCTGTTCGACGGCAGCGCCGCCTCGGCGACGATTAACGGCGCGCGGTGGACGCTGGGGCCGGTCGAGGCCGTCGCCGGGGCCGGGCCGGGTTCGGCCCTGGCTCGCCTGACCGAGCGCGGCGATTTCCTTCTCGCCCTGAGCCGTGACGGGGACGGCGGCCCCGCAGCGATCCTCGCCCTGCGGCCCCAGTTCGTCCCCGGCGTGTCGGAACTCGTTCAGACCTGCCGCCGGCACAACGTCGGGATCATCCTGCGGGCCGACGGGGACTCGCCGACGGCGCAGGCCGTGGCGCGTCGCGCCGGGCTGACCCTGACCGTGGCGGATGCCATGGAGACGATCCGGCAGCGGCAGGCGTCCGGCGCGCGCGTCGCCTTTCTTTCCGACAGCGCGGACGCGGCGGAAGGCTTTGCCGCGTGCGACCTGGGCATCGGCCTGTCCTCCGGGCGGAGCGGCCGCTTCCCGGCTCGGGCCGACCTGCTGGCGCCGGACCTGGGGGGCGTCAGCGCCATCCTTGAGTCGGGCGCGCGCCGCGAGGCCGCCGTCCTGGACTCCATCGGCCTTTCCCTCGTGTCCAACGTCGTCGGCGCGGTTTGGGGCCTGCGCGGCGGGGCGGGCGTCGAGACCGCCTCCCGCGTCGTGTATGTGGCGGCCCTGGCCGCCCTCGCGGACGCCTGGGCGCGGCTGCGCGGCGGGGAGCGTCCGCAGTCGGTCACGGCGCGGCTGGTGGACCCGAAGCCCGAGCGCTGGGGGCGGCGCAGTGCAGAAGACGCATTGAAGGCATTGGGGGCGACCCCCCAGGGGCTGACCACGGCGCAGGCGTTGGAGCGGCGCAAAGCCGTCCCCAAGCCGCCCCGCCGCAGCGTCGTCCTGGACGCGATCTGGGACCAGGTGCGCTCGCCGCTCATTGGCATCCTGGCGGCGGGCGCGGGGCTGTCCCTCTTCCTCGGCTCGCCGCTCGATTTCGCGCTGATCGCGGGGACCATCCTGATCAATGTCGCCGTCGGCGCCTGGCAGGAGCGGCAGGCGGGCCAGGCCGCATTAGCGCTGGAGCAGATGGGCCGCGCGACCGCCACCGTGGTGCGCGACGGCGCGACCAGGGGGATTCCGGCCGGCGAGGTCGTGCCCGGCGACATCCTGCTCCTGGCTTCGGGGGACCGCGTGGCCGCCGACGCCCGGATGCTGGAGGCAAGCGCGCTGGAAGTGGACGAGGCTGCCCTGACGGGCGAGTCGCTTCCCGTCTTCAAAGCACCGGAAGGCGGGGTGGACACCAGCCGCATCGTTCTGGAAGGGAGCGACGTCACGACCGGCAAGGGCCGCGCCGTCGTGGTCGCGGTCGGCAAAGACACGCGGCTGGGGGCGACGGCGGCCGCCCTGGCCCTGGACGATTCGGAGCAAAGCCCGCTGGGCCTGCGCCTGGGCCGCCTGATGAAACAGTTCCTGCCGCTGGCGGGGGTGGGCGGCGGCCTGGTCGTCGG
>CAXTWM010000093.1:0-14847 GCA_964247915.1 uncultured Armatimonadales bacterium
CTTCTAATAGAACCAGGCTGGAATTGAAACCCGCCCTCGCCGCCCTGGAAGCCCAGCGCGAACCGGCCCTTCTAATAGAACCAGGCTGGAATTGAAACTTGGCGTTCGTGCCGGGCGACGAGTAGCTGAGGTTGACCTTCTAATAGAACCAGGCTGGAATTGAAACCAACTACCGGCGCTTCGCCACCTCGCGCGGCTTCCTCCTTCTAATAGAACCAGGCTGGAATTGAAACGTCTGCGTCACATATGCCCACTGTCCCGCGCGCGGCCCAAACCTTTTAATAGAACCAGGATGGAGTAAGGATACGGTTCAGGATGGCGCGCGGCGGTGCTCTCCGCGCGCCTTCTCCTTTGCGCCAGCTTATGCGTCTAGGACGCCGATTCGTGGCCGCCACTACACCAGCCTCCGGCGCGACTTCGCCGCCCGTCGGTTCTCCAGCACGCCGCGCAACACGCCGACGTTGTCGTGGACGCCCCGCACGAAGTCCGGGTCAAGCTGAGTGTACAAAAGTGTCGTGCGCGTCTCTTTATGGCCGGCGATCTGCTGCGTGGCGAGCAGGTTCACCTTGGCGAGCCGGTTCAGCGAGTAGCGGCGCAGGCTGTGCAGCGTGATGTGCTCGCTGATCCCGGCGCAGGCGATGACCTTCTTGAGCGCTTTGAGGAAGCGCCCCTCATCAAGCCGCCCGCCGAACTCGCTGATGAACAGCCAGCCCTCGTCCTCCTGCCCGGCCATGATCTTCCCGCGCTGCCGCAGCCAGACCTCTAGCGCCGCCACCCATTCGGCACTGACGGGCAGCGTGCGCGGCTCCCGCCCCTTGCTCTCCCGGATCACGATCTGCCGCTCCTTCGCGCGGTAGTCGTCTACTTTGAGCGAAAGCATCTCGCCGATGCGGGCGGCCGAGTCGAGCAGCCCCAGGATGACCGCGTAGTTGCGGTCGCGGTGGAAGACGCGCTTGGCGAGCGGGGTGTAGCGGATGCCGGGGTTCTTGGCGGGATTCCAGAAGTCGGGGACTCCCCGGAGCAGCGCCTGGATCTCGGCGTCGGTGGGCATGTAGCGGGCCGGACGCGGGGCGCGGCGGATCTCGTAATCGGCGAGCAGGCTGCGCTCGACAATGTCGTTCCTCTGGCACCAGCGGAAGAACGCCTTGGCGCAGACCGCGTCGTGGTGCAAGGTGAGCTGGGCTTTGCCTGCCTCTGCGCGTTCGACCAGGTAGCGGTCCATGTGCCGCTTGCCGAAGCCGGCCAGGGGCACGCCGTTCTCGGCCGCCCAGCGGATGAGGCCGCCGAGCTGGACGTCGTAGTAGTGCAGCGTCTTGGGTGCGCGGGTGGCCCGCAGGTGCAGACGGAACTCGTGCAGGGCCTCATCCCAGGTGAAAATATCAGTAGAACCGGTAGAACTTTGGGCCGGATTCTGGGTGGAAACCGGGGCGGAAGGGGGAAAAGCGGATGACATCTGTGACCGTTTGGCTTCCCTGTTAGTGGCGGGGTGCCATCAACAGCAGAGCCTGTGATTAACTGATAAGAAGGGGGAGGAAGCCGACACGCGGATTCGAACCGCGGACCTGCTGTTTACGAAACAGCTGCTCTACCACTGAGCCATGTCGGCGTGAGTTACGGTTGAAGTATACTGCAAAGTAGGCACGGCTGTCAAGGGGGAGGGCCAGAAAAACCTAACCGACGACCTTGCGGAGCATGTCGGGGCTGTTGCTGATGATGCCGTCCACTTTGCAGACCTGGCGCATCCGACGCATGTCTTCGGAAAGGTCCACGGTCCAGGCATAAACCAACTTGTCGCGCCGGTGCAGGATGTCTACGAGTTCCGGGCTTAAGAGGCGGTAATGCCAGGTCACGGCCTCGGTGTCGAGTTCGAGGAGCAGGGCCGGCGTGATCAAGTGTTTCTGCTCAATGTCGAGGGTGAGGCTGAGGGGGATGCGCGGGTCCAGGCTCCGCAGGATGCGGCGGCTGGCGCCGCCCGCGCCGGCCACCAGGAGCGCATCGAGGGGAAAGCCGGAGTGGCGGATGGCGCGGGCGATGAGCGATTCGGTGCCCGGCTCCTTGAAGTCCAGCATCAGCCCGACCCCGGCTGCGGTCGCCAGCGCGAAGGCGTCTTCGAGCGTAGTCAGCTCTTCGCCCCACTCGCCGCCGTGCTGCCGCCACTGGTGGAAGCTGCGGTCCCAGAGCGGGACATCTTCGCCGTCAAGGAGGTGGACGCTCTCGTGGTCGAGGATGAGCACGTCGTCGCGGGTGCGGCGCACGTCCACTTCCAGCATCTGCGCGCCCGCCTGGACGGCCCTGCGCAGGGAGGCGAGCGTGTTGCCCGGCGGGACCAGGAAGGGAGCGCCGCGGTGGCCGACGATGGGGAAGGAGCGTAGGGCAGAAGCCATAGGACTAAGGTATCATCTCAGGCCACAGAAACACCGAAAGGGAGAGCGCGGCTCTCCCTTGTCAGTTTCGAGAAGTATGGTGCCGCCTACCGGACTTGAACCAGTGACACCTCAATTTTCAGTCGAGTGCTCTACCAGGCTGAGCTAAGGCGGCATCGTCATTGAACAGGCCCATTATACCTGCGGCCTCCCGGAAATGCAAGAGGCTGTCGCAAATCTGCGAGGTGCTTTGGTGGGCGAGGCAGGATTTGAACCCGCGACCTTGACTGTGTAAAAGTCCTGCGCTACCCCTGCGCCACTCGCCCTCGGCCCCAGATTATACCTTTCGCGCACCCGGAAGTCAAGCGGCACGGCGGCCCCCCACGATCCGTTTGCGCCGAGAGGCGTTCGGGTAGTTTTGTAGCGGTACACATTCAGTTTCGGAGGAAACCCATGAAGATCACGTTCCAAGCCGCCGCGCTTTCAGCGGCGGCGCTCACTCTGGCGGCGAGCGCGATGCTCGCGACGCCGGCCTCGGCCAAGACCACGCACCACAGCAAGCGCCACCACATGACGGCACGCCATCACACGAAGATGCACCGCAGCGCCAGGAGCAGCATGGGCAGTATGCACTATGGCAGCGCCATGAGCAAGGGCGGCATGAAGGGCGGCGCGGCGGGGACAACAGGGGCCGGCAATGCCAACCCGGCGATGTCCACGGCCCCGGCGACGAGCGGGGGCGACAAGCCGTAGCCTCGCCTCAGCAGCAGGCCGCCCCCAGCAAATCGGGGGCGGTTTTTTTCGGGTCGTTAGGGCAGCCCTTCCGGGAGGACTTCAAAGCGGTTGCCCCACGGGTCGCGGACGTAGAACCGTGGGTAGCCCATCGGGATGGACTCGTCCTCGACGGCATAGCCCATGCGGGCGAGGTGGGCACGGGCGGCGTCTACGTCGTCCGTCGCTAGGGCCATGTGGCCGTCCCCGACAATCCCCTCGGCGGGGCGACCGACGTGGAAGTTGACGGGACCGGCGGAGAACCACAGGACGGCGACATGGGCGAGGCTGGGCGGGGTCGGAACCTCGGTCAGCCCCAGACCTTCCCCATAGAACCGGCGGACGTCGTCGGGGGACGCGCCCGGCGCCAGGAGATAAACGTGGTGTGCGGCGAGCCTCATGGCATCGTTTCCTTTCGTGCGACGGCGAACACCCAGGACGCCATCGCGCCGTCGCGCGGGCTGTAGTGTCGGTATTCCGTCAGGTCCAGCGGCAGCCAGCCGCCGTCCGGGGGGAAGCAGGCCAGCAGTTCGTCCCCGGTCGCGGCGAAGAAGCCGCCGATCTGCGCCCCCCACCCCGCCATCGCCGGGCTAAAGACGCCGACCGCGCACAGCCCGCCGGGCTTCGTGGCGGCCTGCAAGCGGGCGATATGGGAGGGCACGTCGTCCGGCGGCAGGAACTGGTAGACGTTGGCGGCCAGGGCCAGATCGTAGGTGTCCGTAGGGTATCCGAAGTCGCGCACGTCCACCAGGGCGAGGTCTACCCGCTCCGGCGGGACATTGCGCCGTGCCAGAAGGGCGCGGGTTTTTTCCAGCCCAGCCGGGGCCACATCGCGGGCGACCACCCGGAAACCGGCCTCGGCCAGAAAGACCGTATCCCGGCCCTCACCGCTGCCGAGGTCAAGGGCCAGCGCGTCTTCAGGGCTGCCGCCAAACATCTGAAAGCAGCGCAGGACGGAGCGGGCGATCTGGCTCGGCTCCTCGCCGAAGAAGTGGCTTGGGGACGCCGCATAAACGGCGTCCCAATCGCGTGGCGGCTGGAAGGAAGGCATGGCACTCTGTTCGCCGGTCCGGGTACAATTCCCTGCGTGAGCACCCCATGATCAACGAAGAAACCGCCCAACACCTGCTCACGCCGCCGGGCCGCACACTGCTGACCGAGGCGGATGCCCTGCTTCAGTCGCGCGCCGAAACGCTGACCGCCCTGACGCGCCTGCGTAAGACAGCCACGCCCGAAGCCGCCGTGGCCGCCTGGGAGATGGCCGAGCTGCGGCGGCGCGGGCAGGCGAAATTCGGCCCCCAGGCGGCGCAGATGTATTTCGTGCGCGAGGCGCTGGAGCAGGCGTCCGGTCGCGGCGCGGCGGACTACCACGCGGCCCGCCTGGCGGCATCCGGGGCGGCGACCGTGGCCGATCTGGGCGGCGGCATCGGCGGGGACGCGCTGGCCTTCGCCCGTGCGGGCCTTGCCGTGACGCTGTTCGAGCGCGACCCGGTCCGCGCCCTCTTCGCCGAAGAGAACGCGCGCGCCTGGGGCATGACGGCTCAAGTGACGGTCGTGCAGGAGGATGTCACGGCGGCGACCCTCACGACCGAAGCCGCCTGGCTGGACCCGGCCCGACGTCGGGACAGCCGCCGGGTGTCCGACCCGGAGGACTACGCGCCGCCGCTGTCGTGGCTGACGGAGCTGTCCGCCCTGGGCATCGGGAGTATCGGGGTCAAGCTGTCGCCGGGTGTTGACCACGCCCTGGCGGATCGTTTCGGGGCGGAACTGGAGTTCCTGTCGGAAGGCGGCGAGTGCCGGGAGGCGCTGCTATGGCTCGGCGGGGCGCGGTCCGGCGACCGGCTGCGCGCGACCGTCCTGACGCCGACCGGCCCGCGCAGCCTGGCGGGGGAGGAAGACGCGCCGGGGCGGCCCTGCGCCGTCACCGGCCGCTATTTATATGAGCCGGACCCCGCCGTCATCCGCGCGCATCTAGTCGGGACGCTGGCCCGGCAGCTTGACGCCGCGCCCGTAGACCCGCAGATCGCCTACCTGCTCAGCGACAGGCTCGTCTCCACGCCTTTCGCGGATGCCTACGAGGTTTTGGATCGGTTCCCCTACGGCAGAAAGCGGCTGCAAGAGGCGCTGACAATCCATGATGTCGGGCGCGTCATCATCAAGAAGCGTGGCTTCCCGCAGGAGCCGGACGAGATTCGCAAGACGCTCAAGCTGCGCGGCGCGCGGGAGATGATTGTCGTGCTGGCCCGCATCGGCAAAGGGCACGAGGTATTTCTGTGCCGACTCGCGCAGGAAACCGCGCCCACGCCATCTAACTAATGCCCCCGTGACTGTTCCCAATGACCCGCCCACCGCCCTGTCCCGCGCGGACAAGCGTTTCAACTTCGCCGCCTGCCTGACCGACGCCGTCGGCTGGCCGCTGGGGGCGGCGCTGCTCTCCCAGACGACCATCCTGCCGCTCTTTCTGCGGCACCTGGGGGCGAGCAACACCGCCATCGGCTGCCTGCCCGCGCTTTACTACCTGCTGGTCTTCCTACCCGGCCTGCTGGTGGTCGGATATATCAGCCGGCTCTCGCGGGCGCGGGGCTACCTGTTCTGGATCGCCCTGCTGGAGCGGTTCGCCCTGCTGCTGCTAGTCCCGCTGACATTGATGTGGGGACGGACGCACCCCGGCTGGCTGATCGGGGCGCTGTTTCTGATCATCTCGGTCCACGCGGGCGCGATGGGGTTCAACCAGCCCGCGTACTGGGTCGTGGTCGGCAAGTGCGTCCCGCCCGCCTGGCGCGGGCGGCTGTTCGGGTACGCGGGCGGGATCGCGGGCGTGCTGGGATTGGGCATGGACGGCCTGCTGCGCCGCCTGCTGTCCGGGCCGGACGGCGGCTTCCCCCACGGGTACGCCGTGGCCTTCGGGATCGGGTTCGTGCTGATGACGGTCAGCGTCCTGCCGCTCGGCCTCGTCCGCGAGCCGAGGGGGCAGCCGCGCGGCGCGGGCGACCCGCACACCGGCCACTACGGGCGGGACAGCCTGCGGGTCTGGCGGACGGACACAGGCTTCCGGCGCTTCCTGTACGGCCAGGTCGCGCTGACCCTGGCCGCGCTGGCGTCCCCGTTTTACGTCCTCTACGCCGAGCGTCACCTCCACGCCGGTACGGACTCGGTGGCGGGGTACACGGCCGCCCTGGTCCTCGTCGCCTCGTTCGGGAGCCTGGCCTGGGGGGCGTGGAGCGACCGGGCGGGCAACAAGGTCGTCCTGCTGGCGGCCTGCGCCTGCGCCGTCGCCGCGTCCGCCCTGGCCCTGCTCGCACCTTCCCCGCTGCTGTTCTACGGCGTCTTCATCGCCCTGGCCCTGGGGACGGCGGGCATGAACATCGCCGGCAACAACATCGTGATGGAGTACGCCGGGACTCCGCGCGAAATCCCCCTCTACACAGCCATTTACAACGCCGTCACCGCCCTCCCCCGCGCTGCCGCCCCCCTGCTGGGCGGCCTGATCGCCGACCACGCGGGCGGTTACAAGGCGCTCTTTGTCCTTTCCGCCCTGCTGGCCGTCGCCGCCCTGCTGCTGACGGGCCGGGCGGGCGAGCCGCGTCACAAAAACCCACCAGCCCCAGACGCAGTGGGAGACGGAGGCGGTGAGTTCCCGGCGCATTATCTGGCCGAAGCGGGAGCAGCGAACGAGTAAAAGAAGCCCGGCCTGAAGGCCGGGCCTACACAGATGGGCCGCCCCTTCGGGGCTGTAGATGAGAAATCCGTCTGCTATCGGTTTTTGTCTGTAGCCCCGAAGGGGCGACCGTCCCGTGTAGCCCGGCCCTTCAGGGCCGGGTCCTTGCTCGCGGTTTCGTTAGGCGCACAAGGTATAATCTGCCATACCTCGAAAGGACACCCGGATGAACACTTTGAAGACCGTCACTTTCGTGCCTCGCCTCTGCGTCAGCACAGCGGTTCTGACTCTGGCTCTGCTGCGCCCTGCCCTGGCGCAGCCGCTTCCCGTCCCTCTCTCCGTGGGCAGCAGTGTCGTCCTGCTCAGAGCGCAGGCCAGCGGTGTGCAGATTTACACCTGCCACGCCATGTCGTCCGACGGCAGGGCTGCCCAGACCTATGGGTGGGTCTTTAAAGCCCCTGAAGCAAACCTTTCGGGCAGCGACGGCGGCAAGGTGGGGCGGCATTATGCGGGGCCGACCTGGGAGGCGGCGGACGGCAGCAAGATCGTCGGCGGACTGCTCGCCAGCACCTCCGCGCCGGGCAATATCCCGTGGCTGCTGCTGGCGGCCAAGTCCACGACCGGCCACGGGCTGTTCTCCAACGTCACCTATGTCGAGCGCGTCTTCACGTCGGGCGGCACTGCCCCCCAATCCGGCGCGGACGCCGCCCATGCCGGGACGCAGGTGCGTGTTCCTTACACGGCGACTTACATCTTCTACGGTCACCATTGATATGAAACACACCCGCTTGCTCCTGACGCTTCTGGTCCTCTCATTGGCCTTGCCCGGCGCGGTCTGGGCACGGCCCGTCATCGTGCCGGACCAGCCGACGATGCAGCTCGACGACCTGGGGCTGTATGAGGTCGGCTATGCCCTGCGCGGGGGGCCGGAGGTGCGGCTGCCGGTCGGGTGGACGGGCGGATTGGACAGCCCGACGGGCGCGGCCTGCCAGTCGGCCAATGTCCAGAACGAGCGCGAAGCGTGGCTGCTGCACGTCCCCTGGCGCGGCCACACGGGCGTCACGTTCCAGGAGTTCACGCTGAAGCTGCCAAGCAGTCCCAAAATCGTCCTGCGCGGCGCGACGGCCCTGCGGGCGGACGGCGTGGGCAAGTCGGACGGCGTCACGTTCCGGGTGTTCGTAGACGGGGAAAAGCGGCTGGACGTGAACCGGGCAGATAGCGATTGGCAGCCGTTCACCGTGGACCTGACGGGGCAGGCGGGGCAGACGGTCACGCTGCGGTTCGAGACCGACCCCGGCCCCCAGGACAATTCCAGCTTCGACTTCGCACTGTGGGGGGGCCGTCAGGTCGTCCTCACGGGGTTCGCGCCCGTCGTGCAGACGCACCCCGCTCCGCCATCGCTCGATCTGCGGCGGCTTGTCTCGCGGCAGAACGGCAGCGTCGCGCCGCCGTCCGGGTTCGCGGGCCGGACGAGCGTGCAGGTCACGGCGGCAGGGGCCGTGCTGCGTTATCAAGGCGCGGACGGAGCATTGGAGTACCACTGGAAGCCGACGGGGAACGCGCTGCTGGGCGATCTGACGCTGCGGGCGGCGATGACGGGGGACGCGCCCGTGACCCTGCCCCTGGCGGGCGGGGCGAGTCTGGACTGGACCGGGGCGGCGACGCCGACGGGCGCGCGTCTGACAGCAACATCCGGCGGTGCGACGCTGACGCGGACGTATCAGGTGGCGTGGCAGACGGCGACGGTCACGGTCACGGGCCGGATGCGGGGGAAGAGCCTCGTCTTCGATATCGCCTGCGACAAGCCCCTGTTGTCAAGCCTGAAGGGCGGCGATTGGGGGCCGACGATGCGCCGGCGGCAGATCAGCCCCCCCTACTACTCCAACGCGATCTGGTTCCTGCCGCGCGAGAACCTGTTCGCCGGGGCGTTTCTGGACTGGACGACCTCGCAGGCGTCCTCGCTCGACGGGACGCGGGCGGCTTACGACGCCCGCACCGACGGCACACGGCCTTTGCTGCGTGAGCGGCTGGTCTACACCGCCGCCTGGCACCTGGCCGAGACCCTGCCGAACCTCCCGAACCCGCCCTCCCCATTCCGGGCTACCCTGTCGGGGCGCGTCATGCTGGACATCTGGGGCGGCAGCTTCGCGACCGTCGGGGAGCGTCTGCACACGCTGGCCGAGTCGGGCTTTGGGCAGGGGACGGCGATCCTCCACGACTGGCAACGTTCCGGGTATGACAACGGCCTGCCCGCCCATGTCCCCGCCAACCCGAACCTGGGCGGCGACCCGGCGATGGCGGCACTGGTCGGCGAAAGCCAAAAAGACGGCATCCCGATGGCGCTACACGAGAACTATGTGGACTACTACCCGGACTTCCCTGGGTTCACGGAGACGGACATCGCCCGCGCCCCGGACGGCTCGCGCGTCCGCGCCTGGTACAACCCCGGCACCAAGATACAATCGTTCGCGGTCAAGCCGTCGCGCATCCTGCCCCTAGCCAAGACGCAGGGGCCGGAAGTCATGGAGCGCTATGGCAGCGCGGCGTGCTACCTCGACGTGCATTCCGCCGTGCCGCCCTGGTTTCATGTGGACTTCCAAGCCGGACAATCCGGCGCGGGGGAGTTCGCGACTGTCTGGGACGCACACCGGGCGCTTTGGGCGTATGAGCGGGGCCTGCACCACGGGCCGGTCTTCGGCGAGGGCAACAACCACTGGTACTGGAGCGGGTATCTGGACGGCGTGGAGGCGCAGTTCGGGCAGGGCTGGCACGACGGGCAGGGCACGAGCGCGCCGCTGCTGGTGGATTTCGACCTGCTCAAGATTCACCCGCTGGAGTTCAACCACGGCATGGGCTACTACGAGCGCTGGTGGGCGCACGGGCCGGACGCCGGGCGCGGCCTGCTGAGTCTGCTGGACCAATACAGAATGCAGGAAGTGGCCTACGGACACCAGGGCTTCCTGGGCGGCGAGGCGTGGCACGACCCGGCCCTGTCCTGGCTCGAACCCCACCTGATGCGGCCATTGACGGAACGCACGGCCCTGGCCGACCCCGTCGGGATTGACTATTTCGACGGCAGCCGCTGGGCGGACACCACGGCGACGGCCAAGTCGGACGCTCCGGGGGCCTGGTCCCGTGTCCGCGTCCGCTATGGCAACGGCCTGACGGTCTGGGCGAACGGCGGCGACGGCCCACTGTCAGTTCCCTCTGCCCCCCCCAGAATTGGGGGTCGGGGGGCCTCCGTCACCCTGCCGCCCACCGGCTGGCTGGCGACGGGCGCGGGCCTGCGCGCGGGAACATGGCTACGTCAAGGAGTCGTCTCCGACATGGCCGAGACGCCGGACAGCCTGTTCGTCAACGCCCGCCCCGCCGCCGATTGGGAGACGCCCGGCACGACGCGCCTGCGCCCCACCGTGGCCGAGTTCGTCCCGACCGGCCCGCGCTCGTTCCGCGCCGTCTATCACTGGACCGTCGGGCAGGCACTCGCCAGGGATTACGGATGCTTCGTCCACTTCGTCCAGCCATCTCTCAATGACGGCGGCGAGGGCATCCGGTTCCAGCAGGACCACGCCCTGCCCCACCCTTCCTCGCAGTGGAAGCCGGGCGAGACGATCACGGACGGCCCCTATGACGTCTCCGTCCCCGCCGACATCGCCTCTGGCGACTACCCGTGGACGGTCGGCCTTTACGCGCCGGGCGGCGGGCGGCTGACCTTGCAGGGCCAGTCTGACGCCCACAGCCGCATCATCCTGGGCACGCTGCACGTCACGGCGAACGGCCTGATGTTCACCCCCACCCCGCCCGACGCAGACCGCACGAATGCCCCGGTCAACCAAGCTGGCCGCGTCCTGGACTTCGGCACGGTCCACACGGACGGCAGCGTTTACGTCCGTCGCGAAGGGCCGGACTGGACCCTGCGGCCCTTCCCACGCGACCGCCCTTTCACCGTCGAGCTGTCCGCCGCCCGCTTCGGCCACCCCGCCTCGGCCCGAGTCGTCGGCGGCTGGTGGCGGCTCCCGCTGACCGGCGCGGCGGTCTACCACTGGGCGGCCCCGAAAAACAAATAGAGCGGCTGCCCTGGCAGGGCAGCCGCTCCTGGTGTTATCGCATCAGGCGACCGCGAAGTCGCTCATCAGGGCCGGCGTGGAGCCGTCAAATCCCGTGACGTCCATCATGCCCGCGTCGTCGGGGTCGGCGATAGTGAATCCATCGGACACCATGCCGCAGACGATCAGCTTGGCCGGGATGCCCATGCGCTCGCGGTACTGACGCAGGGCCTGGACCGGCTGGATGCTGCCGGCCCACGTCTCGGAGTCGGTGTAGACGACGAACACGTCCGCTTCCACCTTGTTCTTCAGCGCCCAGACCATTGGCAGGGCGCAGTCGGTGCCCGAAAAGGGCAGACCGCTGACGGTCTTCAGCACGTCGTCCAGCCGCTGGCGCGGGCTGATGTTCAGCGGCAGGAACGTGGTCGAGAACGCCATGAACTGGTGCCGCGCCTCGGTCGCCGCTGTGATCAGCGCCATCGCCGCGCTGGCGACGCGCGGCGACAGGCCGGGCACCCCCGCGATCACCCCACCGCCCATCGAGCCGGACACGTCCAGCGCGAGCAGCCACCGCTTGCCGGTCGTCATGACGTTGCCGAAGGACGCATAGAACGCGGCGTCCAGAGCATCAGTGATGGCCGGAACCGGGTTCCAGATGTTGCCGCCGCGCTCGCCGTGCCCCTGGGCGTAGGTCTTCAGCGCGGAGAGCACCTGGATCGGGTGGACCCGCGCCTTGCGGAGCCGCGCCTCGTCCGTGATCTGCGCGACGACCCGCCGGGTTTCCGGCCCTTGCGGGGTGAGCAGGCCCACCCGCGTCAGAGTCGCCAGGTTGCGGATCAGGGCGGTCATCGGCATGTCCTCCAGCAGCGCCTCCCAGACGAACGGGTCATTGAGCCACTGCGTCGGAACCGCCTCGCGCGGCAGCCGGTGCGCGCGGATCAGGGCCGCGACTTCCGCCGCGTCCCCCGCCGCCTTCGCCCGCTCCGCCGCCCAGACCAACCGCAGGACGGGGTCCGGGTGCGGCTGCTCGCCGACCGCCTCCCAGCCCTGGGTGATCCAGTGGTACAGGCCGAAATGCTGCTCCGTGGCCGGCTTCGGGTGGGCCAGCCGCAGCAGGTCGCGGTGGCTCCAGCCGTCCCGCTGCCCGTACTTGACCGCCTGGTAGGCCAGCTTGTCCGCGGGCATCTGGGAGTACCAGTTGCCCACTGCCTGACGCAGCCCGCGCCCCCAGCCGCGCATCCCATCCACATACTGCGCGAAGTGGAACAGGTGGGTCCCGATCCGCGCCACCGTCGGCAGGGCCGCCAGCGCCTGGCGGCGCGTGTCTTCGTCCCCAAAGGAGGCGCACATGGCGAGCGCGAAAAGGGCCGGGTCGTTCTTCGGCGCGCGCCCGGCCTCGGACACGGCGACGATCTCGCGCACCACGCGCGGGCCGTCCGCGCCGATGCAGCGATTAACGGCCTCGGCGTTCTCCAGCGTCAGCGCCCGCTCGCCCGCGTAGTACGAGCCGCCCTCCGCGCCCAGCACGAGGAAGCGCGCCAGCCGGGTCCAGTCGTCCACGGCAAAGGTGAACCCGCCCGCGCTATTGGCGACCTGGGCCGAGCCGGGGATGGGCCGGCTCTGCGGCGTCACCTTCTTGCTCAACACCGTCTTCAGATACGTCATCGTCTTCGTCTCCTTTCGGCCCCAATCAGAATTCAACGGGGCAAGTGCCGGACAGGCAAGGGGTGCGTCTGGGGTCGTTGTCTTGTTGTAGAAGAGTGATAACCCAAACACTTCGGCCCGTCCGTGTCACAGTCGTCACATAAGTTGAAGAGCGGCAGGACTTGCACCTGCACTGCCTTTCGGCAACGCCATCCCTGATAACCGTCAGCCATCGGCCCGCAAACGGGCAAGGGTCGGAAACGGGTATGCCTTGCGGCCACGACGCGCGTCTGCTATTTCGCCACGCTCTTCATCATTGGTTCAGGCAAATGTTGGCTCTGCGGTGGTGTTTCCACCGTCGTCCTGCACCAAGCGAGGCTTGGCAGTGGACACACGCCGCGCTTCTCAGGGAGAGTTGCGGTGCTCGCGCACGGAGTCGCCCCCGCTGTGCTACCTTAGGACCCTATAGTTAGATAACGCAGCGCCGCCGGCCCGAACCGGCTTCGTCGGCAGTGTCATTGAAGAGCGGCAGGACTTGACACCTACAGCCTCCCGGTTCAGATAACCGTTTTCCTACGGCCCGCAAGGCAGGCAAGAGACGGAAACGGGAACCGCCTTGCGGCTTGCCGGGCGCTCTGCTCTTGAGCTACGCTCTTCATGGGTGGTTCAGGCAAGAGGTGCGCCTGGGGTTGATCTTAACAGGATAACCCAGGCGCTACGGCCCGAACCGGTTTCTATTCAGTTGTTGTGGAGGCGACTGGACTTGAACCAGTGACTTGATAACCGTCATCCATCGGCCCGAAGACGGGCAAGGGAGCGGTGACGAACTCTGCTCTACCCACTGAGCTACGCCCCCGAAGTTGGCTCAGGCAAAGTGATGTGCTGGGGTCGGTTTCAAAGATAACCCAGACACGCCGGCCCGAACCTGCATCCCGCAAAGCCGTTCTATTCAGTTGTGGTGGAAAGCGGGAGGACTCGAACCTCCGACCCCGACCGGGTAGGGTTAACCTTCGTCCAACGGCCCGCGAAGCAGGCGAAGGGCGGAAAAGGGTTGTTTCGTGCTCTGCCACTGAGCTACGCTTCCCGCAGGCGGTTCGGGCAAATTGTGCGGTGGGGTGGAACCAGCAACTTAGGCTGGCGAGGTTTTCCCGACCCCCGAGTCCGTGGTGGAGGATAACCCACGCGCTCCGGCCCGAACCGGCATCCGACGCTATTCAGTTGTTTGATGGCCCCACCTGGCGGTGAGGCCGGAGAAGGACGTTCAGGCAAAGGGTGCCCTGGAACCCTACGGCGGCGTTTCCGCCGCCGCTCGCCTGATGCGGGTTTGGAATCGAACCGATAACCCAGAAGCCACGGCCCGAACGTCCCTCCTGTCGTTTTCCTCGTTCAGAACCGGAACGCTGCGAGGCATCCCGCCAGACAGGCCAGCAGCAGCAGGAGCACGAGCGCGTCATAAGCCCGCGCGGGGAGGCCCTTGCCCTGCCGCTTCGTCCGTGCCGGTTCGGGCGCGGGCGCCGGGGCGAACTCCAGAATGATCAGGTTGCCGCGCCGCTCGGCCACGCGCCCGATCAGCCTGTCGCCGGGAGGCTTCGGGGGGCGCTCCGGCAGATAGGCCGCGCGCTCCGCGTAATAATGCACCAGGCACAGCGGCGCGCTGTCCTCTTCATTCGGCACATCCGCGATGTGTTTGTTCTCGTCGTACTCCGTGATGTCGTGTGTCACTGTTCTCTCCTCTGGGAAGGGTGGTCAAAGAAAAAGACACCCACCGCTCGGCTTGTGGCCTTTGCGGTGGGCGTCTTTTACTCACGATACACGAATGCGGTGAGGGTTAAGAGACGAGACCTCCGTCAAAGAGAGCAGCCGGACGCTGGGATTTGGCGCTGGCGAACGCCAGCACGCGACCGGAAAGGTCGGACTGGTATCGCTCGGCGGTTGGGGTATGGACTTGAATCAGTGTCATTATCGTCGGCTGCTCCTTTCGCTAAAATCGGGAACGTGCGCTATAATACCCACCCGTCTGGCCGCTTGTCAAGGGGCGGCGGAAAAAAGTTTTGCCCGGCACTGAAAGTGCCGGGCAATGGTCGGGGACAAGAGGGCGAGGTCCCCTCGCCCCTACGAACTGGGGGCCGTCACAGCTTGCTGGTGCTGAGGAACGACTGGGCGTAGACGCCGCTACGGAGCGCGTCACTGGCGGCTTTGGCGAGCGACTCCGGCGTCTGGCCGGGGTGCAGGGCGACGTCGGCGGGCGTGATCGTGAGGAGCGGCTTGTCGGAGATCTACACCTGGCCGCCGCTGGCGGCGATCTGGTACATCTGCAAACCGCCGTCGAGCAGGGTATTGAACTTCGCGGCGATCGCCTGTGTCC
>CAXTWM010000094.1:0-14815 GCA_964247915.1 uncultured Armatimonadales bacterium
TCAGGGTCGTGTAAATCTTCAGATTACCGTTGGTGATATAGTCCGCCCCGTACTTGCGCCGAATCTGGTCCACGACGTAGTTGACGAAATAGGGCGCGTGGAAGATCTGGCTGCCCTGGGACGCGGGCTTGGCCCCGGCCAGCTTGATCGGCTCCTTGACGGCCTGGACGTACTGGGCGGGCGTGATGTAGTGTTCCTTCAGCATCTGGTCCAGAACGCGCCCGCGCTGGCCTTGGGCGGCGTCCATGTCGTTGTAGGGGCTGAAATCGTTGGGGCGGTTGGGCAGGCCGGCGAGCAGGGCGCACTGCGCCAGGTCGAGCTGCTTGACGTGCTTGTTGAAGTAGACCTCGGCGGCGGCCTCGACGCCATACGCGCCGCTGCCGTAGTTGATCTGGTTCAGGTACTTTGCCAGGATGTCCTGCTTGGTGTAGCTGTTCTCGATCTGCTGAGCGATAATGAGTTCATTAAACTTTCGTCCCAGGGACTTCTGCCGCGTCAGGCCCTCGACCCCCAGGTTGCGCGCGAGCTGCTGCGTGATGGTGCTGCCGCCCTGGCCCTTCATGTCCTGGTGCCGGAAGTTGCTCCAGAGCGCCCGCCCGATGCCCTGGGGGTCCACGCCGCTGTGCGTGTAAAAGCGCCGGTCTTCAAAGGCGACGGTGGCGTTCTGCAAGTCCTTGGGGATGTCCTCGATAGGGACGACTTTACGGCGCTCGGTGAAGTATTCGGCCAGCGGTGTCCCATCGGAGGAGTAGATGTAGGTAATGCCCAACGGGGTTTCAGGCAGATCAATGGTCTTAGGCGCGGTAGAGAGCCGCCAGTAACCCCAGCCAGCCAGCGTGATGACGGGGATCACGATCAGGAGGATGAGGACCTGAAAGAACGCGACGATGCCCGCCCAGACGCGGTTCCGCTTGCGGCGCGGCGCGGGACGCCCTTTCCCCCTGCCGCCGCCGTTCCCGTTGCGGGCCGGAGGGCGCGGCGGGGCCGTCGGGCCGGTATGCGCGGGTCGTCGTGGTGGTGTGCCGGTTGTAGCCATAGTGCCTCTACCGTATTATAGGCATCAAAGGTGCCATTGTCAAGCAAGCGTCCGCCTTCGAGGGGCGGTTCTGGTATAATACCCAATGAAGAAGCCCACGAAAGCACATCAAAGGAGCCGACTTAGATGGACACTGCATTCACCGCAAGCACTCCCGGCAGCAATGCCGAGATGGAGGCCACCGTCTCCTACATGTTCCAACAGATCGACGCGCTCCGTGAGCAGATGAAAGCTGATGACGCCGCCATCGCCGAGATCAGGGCAGAGAGCGCGATCATGAGCGCGGAAACGCGGGTCATGCGGGAAGAAACCGAGAGCATCCTCGCGCGCCTGCGGGAAACCTTCTGACCCATGCTCAAGCAACTACTCGACCTGATGATAGTGCTTCAGTTGGAAAACGAGCTGCTGAAGTTCGAGCGTCGCCTGCCGGTTTCCAAAGAGCCGAAGGAAACGGAAGGCTGAAGCCGGTCATGCTGTCCGTGCTGATGCCGGTCTATAACGAGGAAGACACGGTGACGCGCATCATCGGCGAAGTCCTGGCCCTGCCCCTGGACCTGGAGCTGATCGTGGTGGATGACGGCTCGACCGACGAGACGCGGGCGCGGCTGCACGACCTGGAGGCGGCGCATGACCCGCACCTCAAGATCGTCTACGCCCCCCAGAACGCCGGCAAGGGCGCGGCGATCCGCGCGGCCTTGGCCCATGCCACGGGCGAGGTCGTCGTTATCCAGGACGCCGACTGTGAGTACGACCCGCGCGACTTCCTGCCCATGCTGAAACGGATCGAGGCCGGGGCCGCCGTGGTCTACGGGACACGGCTGTCCCCCGAAGCGGCCCGGCTCAACCGAGAGGCGCGCGACAAGTTTTATGTCGCCCGGCGATTACTGCCCTGGCTGACCAACGCCCTGTTCGGGACGCGGATCACCGACGAGGCCACCTGCTACAAGATGTTCCGCCGGGACGTGCTCCTGTCCATCCCCCTGCGCTGCGCCCGCTTCGATTTCTGCCCGGAAGTGACCGCCAAGGTCATCCGGCGCGGGTACAGGATCTACGAGACGCCGATCCATTACCACCCCCGGACCGCCATGCAGGGCAAAAAGATCGGCTGGCGCGACGCCTTTGACGCCGCCTGGGCGCTGCTGAAGTTTCGATTTTTGGACTGACTCCCTATGCCTGTCACCGTAGCCGTTGTGCAGACGCCGGAAGAGTTTGAGGCGTGCTGCGCCATCCGCAAGACCGTCTTCGTCGAGGAGCAGGCCGTGCCGCTCGAACTGGAGATGGACGAGTACGACGACGCGGCGACCCATTTCCTGCTCCGGGACGGCGACACGCCCGTCGCGACCGCGCGGCTGCTGGACAAGCACGGCCTGGCGAAGATCGGCCGCGTGGCGGTCCTTCAAGAAGCGCGCGGGCGGGGCCTGGGCCTGACTTTGATGCGCGCCGTCTTGGACGAGGCCCGGCGGGAGGGGTTTTCCGAGGCCGTTTTGGATTCGCAGACCTACGCCATCCCGTTCTACGAGCGGCTGGGCTTCGTGGCCGAGGGGGACGAGTTCGACGACGCCGGCATCCCCCACTTTCTGATGCGGCGGGGTCTCAGCTAGGCGTAGTGTCGCCCTTCCCGCACGTAGCGCGGGTGAACGGCGGTCTGCCGGTGGTCAGTATAGGCCCACGACTGCGCCGCGCCGACGGCGGCCAGCAAGGCGTCCAGCGCGTCGCCCGCCCCGTCCTGCATCAGAAGCCGGCGGCGGACGCGGCCCACCGAAACGTGCGAGTCCAGCCCCGCCAGTATCTGCCGCCGCGCCCGCCGGTGGGACGGGGTCGGTGCGCCCGCCCCCGTCACCTTGTAGCCCTGGTGCGGCAGACCCAGCCGCTTCAAGGTGGAGGCCGGACAAGCTTCCACGAGGACGCGCCGGGCGCCCGGCAGCCGGTCGTAGTCGAACGGCAGGATGGCCGTCCCGTCCCCGCTCCACAGTTCCCCCAGCACGTCGCGCATCCCATAAAACGTCTGGTAGATGATCCGGTAGCTGTAGGCGTCCCACGGCGCCCGCGTCTCGACGTCCGTCAGGCGGCGGATGTGGCCTGGATGCCCCAGCGCCTTCGCCCGGTTCAGGCACTCGACCCCCGCCGCATAGGCGTCCTCGCCCCACTCGCGCAGGAAAGCAAGCTGGCCCGGCCAGCCGTCCCGCTCCGTCTGCGGCAGCACCTCGACGGGCAGGCCGAAGGGAAACCCCAGCGCCCACAGCGCGCCGTCGGACGCGGCAATCGTCTTGACAAGATGCGCCAGGGCCGCTTCGCGCTCCGGGGCGCCCGCCAGCGCGTCCAGCCGCGCCAGGCGCGTCAGCCGGTAAGAAGCCGAAGCGGGCGGGGCCGCGCGCTCGATGCGTGCCACCCAGGCGTGCCGCCCGGCCAACCGCGCCCCGCTGAAATCCACGCCGTAGATCGTGTCGAACATAGTGGCAGGGATTCTACCACATTTCGCATCGGCGCACGTTTGTTCGCTTGGCGTTAAGGCATCACAAACATTGCCCCGGTTGCCCTGATCTCTGCGTCTGTTCGCCGGAACACGCGCCCTGCCTGCGCCTCCGCCACCATCTCTCTCACGCGCTCCGTCACCGCCCGCTTCGTCTCCGCCGGGACCCAGAACGGGTAGGGCAGCCGCTCGAAGTCCTTGCCCTGGATGTTCTTCGTGTGGTTGATGACGTCTTTCAAGAGCCGACCGCACAGGTCCGAGAACGTCCAGCCCAGGATGAAGTAAAGCTCGTCTTCCGCCACGCCCTCCCGCAAGAAGGCGCAGGGTGCTCCGCTGTCCAGGATGTACCCCGGCGGCAGATACCGGGCGTTCAAGGTCTGCGAGATGAGCTGCCAGGTCAGCCCCTCGCGCCCGAAATGCTTCCCGCCCCCAACCCCATGCAAATACCACGGGCCGTTCTTCTTGAACGTGAGCACGGCGTCGCCCTCATCTTTCCAATAGACGGCGTGGGACGGCGGCGCGTAGACTAGCGCGTTCAAAGCTTTGTTGTAAGGTCGGTAATCGGGGTGGGGCAGGGTGATCTTCGCCGGCTCCGGGCGAGCCACGACCCGCACGTTCCGCCGCGTCTCGTCCCGACATGCACGCGCCACGATTTCCGCCCGCTTCGCCGGGGACAGGAAGCCGAGCCGCGCCCGCCGCACCTCGTTTTCCACTGTGATTGGGTGGGGGAAGAACTCGAACTGGTACGGTTCACTAATCGTGCCACTCACAATAGGCCGCACGAACAGGGCGTTGTCGCCAATCGTCATGCCGCTGGTCGCCAGCAGAAAGTCGCCCAGCTTCGGCCCGGCAAAGTAGGGCGCATAGTCATCCGTGATCTGCCACGAGTGGTTGCCGGTGAGCGCGATCTGCTCCCGCGAAACCAAGTCGCCGTCCAGCGTCAGCGCGAGGGCCGGGCCGGTCTTGGCGAAGTCCAGAACCACCATCGCGTAGTTCGTTTCGTCTGAAAACACGTCCAGCCGCGTCACGGCGGGCGTCCCCGTGTCCAGCAGCAGCCGCCGCAAACCTTGCATCGTGTTGATGGTCAGAAACGTGTCGCTGCAAATGAAGCGCAGCCGCCCACCCGGCTTCAGCAAGTCCAGGCACTTGACGATGAAGAACGAATAGGTCTCCTTCTTGATTTTCAGCCCATTGCGCCAACCAAACTCACGGTCTAATCTATCCTGAAGTTCGGGCGCGATGGTCCCGCCGAATGGGGGATTACCTATGATGTAGTCAAAGCGCAGACGATCATCAAAGAGGCTTGCTGAGGAGTGCATTATCTCGGCAGAATACCAGTGCCGAAAGAAGTCAGAGCAAACAAAGTTATGACGCGAGGGGCAGTAACCCCAGCGGCTTCGGATATTTGCCAAGCATTGCTCATATAGCGCATGGTCAAGTTCCAAACCATAGACGTTTCGTTGCAAAACGCAATCAAGACGTTCTTTAATACTTCCTTCGTAAAGAGCTAAAAACTTCTCGATTAACGGCAGAACGAAGGACCCATCGCCCATGCTTGGCTCCAGAACTCTATCCGTAGTCTTAAACCTGTAGTCGGCAACAAGTCGTTGAGCGGTTTCTAGTGGCGTAAGAAATTGTCCAAGTTGTCGCTTCTTATTGCGTAAAGTTTTCGTTTGGCTCATGCTGTTATGGTAGAAGATTTAGACTGGACTGTTCCACCACATGTCCAGGCAGTTGCTTGTATTTTGCGTGAAGGCTTTCCAGTCTTTTAAGCCGCCGCTCTCTGTTCACGATCAAAAGTCTCTCACCGATTTCCAGCATTGCAAACAGTTGAGCGATTTTATCTTTCAGCGAGATTTGGGCTGGACCGACGCCAGAATTCAGAGCAGGATAAAATTTAGCTTCCTGCATCATAACTTGGCCTGGACCTGAGTTGAAGGTCATGTAGGCAAGATAGTCTAACATATCCACGAAGTAGACTGTTGGAACAATAGCTGTTGACAGTGACGTGGGCAAACTGAACTTGACGATGAGCAAGTAGTAGGAGGCAATCTGTTGTGTCAACAGACTGTCAAGCAGCTTACCCATAGCAGTCATGTTCGGCTGACCATTGCTATTGGCCTCGCCTGCCTTCACATTAATGGGATGAAAGATACCGTCGAACTTGAGCCAAATGTCTCCCATAGAACGGGGTCGTTTTTTGCCACTTACATCATGCTCAAAACGGGTTTCATAGCGGCCTTTCAGGAGATTCGTGGTTCGCTCATCTACGCTGTCAGCTATACGATGACCGATCTCTTTGCCGGCTGCCATAGAAATAAAGTCTGCCTGTTGCACTTCCTGATCCCAAAAATCTTGGGTCAGAGACCGGATATCCTCAATCATTTGTCTGTTAAGCATGTTCTTCCTATTCCGCAAGCGTTTCCCGGCCCGGCGGCGGCTGGAAGGCCAGGTGGCGGAAGGCAGGCCAGCCTTCCAGGTCCTCGCTATAGTCTTCGGGATCGTCGTTAAAGAAGTAGTCGTAGCCGGTGAAGACGTGCTCGAACGGCAGTCCGACCGCTTCTGCCAGCGTATCCACTGCTCCGCCCGCAAACTGCCCGGCGTTCTTGTGTGCCTCTTGCAGCACGGCCTCGAACCGCGCTGGCTGGACTTGCAGGATCGGCATGAGCGCAGCGATATCGCCCCGGTATAGGGCGGCTTCCTCGGTGCTTTCGGCCACCTGCGAGGGGGCGTCGGCGAAGCGGTCCCGCACCTCCCCGTTCTCGTAATAGTTGTAGCCCCAGTGGATGTCGTCGGCCACCCACACTTCCAGAACGGGAGCATTGGCGGCTTGGGACAGGCGCTTGGCGAGAAATCCACTGTCCTGCCAGTCCTCCACATAGACTGAGACCCAGCCTCGCCCCGACGCGCCGCTGACGAGGACGCCGTACCAATCGTCGCCGTCCGGCAGTTTGTCCTCGTCCTCGGTCACAGCCGAGGCCGCCGCTTCGCCCAGCAGCGTGAAGCCTTCGCCAATGAAGGTCGTCGTCACCAGCCCGCGCACGAGGGGCGCGCTGTTGGTCTTGACGTTGACATTGATATAATAGCCGCCCATAAGGGGATGATACCCGATTCCGCGTCAGCCACTTTCGTGAGGGAGAGGCGTGTTGTCCAGCCACTTCCCTACCACGATCTCCAGGCCGACCGGGCGCTCCACGAAGCCGACCTTTTGGTAAAATCCCGCCGCGTCGTCCGAGAACAGGTACACATGCTGGCCCGGCATGGCGTCCAGCAGATGCCGCATCATGGCCGAGGCGACTCCCTGACGGCGGTGGGCCACCAGCGTCCAGACGTCCACGATGTAGCCGTTGCAGACGCCGTCCGAGAGCGCGCGGGCGGTGCCAATCAGCCGCCCGTCCGCGTAGGCGAGGCAGACGTGGGCGCTTTGCGCGAATGATGTTTCGAGTTGTGCCGACGTGCGGCCATTATCAAAGTCGTCCGCCAGCAGCGTCGCCTTCATCTCGTCCCAATCCACGCCGTCCAGGTCGGTTTTGTAGGTGATCGTGGTCATCTACTTGCCCTGCCTCAGCCCTGCCGGAACGACCGCGCGGTCCAGCAGGTCGAAGCCGTACTGGACGAGCAGGGCCAGGGCGGCAGCGGGGATCGCGCCGGACAGCAGCAGCAGGTCGTTGTTGTTTTCCAAGCCCTGGCTGATCCGGTTGCCGTAGCCGCCCGCGCCGATGAAGGCGGCGATGGTCGCCGTGCCGACGTTGATGACGGCGGCGGTCTTGATGCCCGCGAAGATGGCGCGGGAGGCCAGCGGCAGTTCAATCAGACGCAGCCGCGCGCCGGGCGGCAGGCCCAGGGCGACGGCGGACTCGCGCAGGGAGGGGGCGATGTCGGTCAGGCCGGTGTATGTGTTGCGGACGATGGGCAGCAAGGAGTAAAGGAACAGGGCGACGATGGCCGGGACCGGCCCGATCCGATGCAGCAGGGGGATCAGAAACGCCAGCAGAGCCAGCGAGGGGATGGTCTGGATCAGGCCCGTGATGCTGAGGATCGGCTGGGCGGCGCGGGGCGAGCGGGCGGCCCAGATGCCGAGCGGGATGGCGGCCAGGACGCTGAGGGCGAGCGAGACGAAGACCAGAAAGAGGTGCTGGCGCGTTTCGGGCCAGAAGTCCGGCGCGAACAGGACCGACCAGAACGACTCGCGCTCCGGCGAGGCATTGGACGGTGCGACTGGCGACTTGCCCGCAAGGTAGGCGGCGGCGACGGCGGGCGGCGTTTGGTTCTGGATCTCCACCTGCGCGTTCAGGGCGATCATCTGCGGCGCGGTGATCTTGCCTTCAAGCGTCTGGAACTTGGCCCATGTCTTCGGGAGGCGCGTCGGGAGGTCCTTCCGGTACAGCAGCACGGCGTCGTAGGCGGGGAAGTAGTGCTTGTCGTCGTCCAGCACACGCAGATGGTACTTGGCGATCTTGGAGTCAGTGGAGTAGATGTCGGTGACATCAATCTGTCCGCCCGCGATGGCCTCATACGCCAGCCCGTGGTCCAAGCCCTGCGGCGCGGGGAACGGCAGGCCGTAGGCGGCCTTGACGCCGGGCCATCCGTCGGCCCGCTTCAAAAACTCCTGCGATAGCCCCAGCCGCAGTTCGGGGTGCTTTGCCAGGTCGGAGAGCGTCTGGATGCCCATCTTTTGCGCCCGGCTCTCGGGCATCGCCAGGGCATAGGTGTCGTTGAATCCCAGCGGCACTCCCGCCGCCAGGCCGAGCGGCGCGAGCCGCGCGTTCATGTCGGGCAAGGCCAGCGGCGTCTTGCTCTTCAGAAGCTCCTGCGAGATCGTCCCGGTGTACTCAGGGTACACGTCAATGGAGCCGCCCTGGAGGGCGGCGAAAACGATGCCCGTATTGCCCAGCCCGGACTGGTGCGTCGCGCGAGCCTCGCCGACGGCGTTGGCGGTCTGCGTCAGCACTTCGCCTAAAATCCGCGACTCGGCGAACCGCTTGGAGCCGACCGTCAGCGTGGGCGTCTGCGCGGCGCAGGAGGCGGCGAGGAGGAGCAGGAGGAGTATAGCCCCTCCCGCCCCCAATCCTGGGGGAGCCGGAAAGAGCCGTCTCATGTGCTGATCTCCGGCACGGGCGGCAGGGGCGAGCGCTGGGCGCGGATGAAGTCGGTCACATATTTCTCGCTGGGGCGGTGCAGCAGGTCGTCCAGAGTGCCCATCTGGACGACCTTGCCGGCCCGCATCAGCACGATGACGTCGCCGAAGTAGGCCGCCTCGCCCATGTCGTGCGTCACCAGCACGACCGTCTTGTGGAGCCGCGCGAAGATTGCTTTGAGCTGCTCCTGCAACTCGCTCCGCGTGATGGGGTCCAGCGCGCCCAGCGGCTCGTCGAAGAGCAGCAGGGGCGGGTCGAGCATCAGGGCGCGCATCAGGCCGATCCGCTGCCGCTGCCCGCCCGACAGGCCCGACGGGTAGCGCGACAGCGACTCGCGAGGCAACTGCACCAGCCCGGCCAGCTCCTCCATCCGCGCCTCGATCTCGCCGCTGGGTTTTCCTAGAAACCGGGCCAGCAGGGACACGTTCCGCGCTGCCGAGAGGTGTGGGAACAGGCCGCCGTCCTGGATGACGTAGCCGATCTCGTGCCGACGCCGCTCGGCGTTCTGCGGCGTCAGCGGCTCGTCGCCGATCACGACCCGCCCGGTGTCCGGCGTGATCAGCCCGACCATCAGCCGCAGCAGCGTGGACTTGCCGCAGCCGGAAGGGCCGATCAGCACCGTCGTCCTGCCGGGGGCGAGGGTGAGCGAGGTCGGCGCCAGCGCCGTCTGCCCCGCGTAGGTTTTAGAGACGTTCTCGACCGAGATCATGCCGCGCTTTCTATTTTTCCAGGGCCGCCGCCGGCGCGGCTGTGTCGGACGGCGTGATGGGGATGATGCCGCCCATCGCCTGGACCATCCGCAGGTTGACATAGACCAGGTCCCCGGTCGTGCCCGCCTTGGGCTGCGGCGGGTGGGTCTGCGCGCTCGTGAGGGGCACGTTGTAGCAGACCAGGAACGTCTCGCCGCCCACCGCCACCGTCTCGCCGCGCGAGGCGACCTGGGCCGGCTTGCCCTGGGCGTCCACCAGGCCGATGATATGGTAGCTCGAATCGATCTTCTCGGCGGGCAGCGTCACCGGGTACGTCTTCCCGGCAAAGATGTCCGCCAGCGTCGCGCTGACCGCCCCGCCCGGCGCGGCCGCCGCCTCCTTCGCGGGTGCGGCCTGGGCCGTCGGCGTCAGGCGTGTCGCTTCCAGTCCTAACAGCGTCCCGGCCAGCGCCCCGCCGAGGAGAGTCATCGTCAGAAGGTTTTTTTGTTTCATGGTCCTTGCTTCTTTTCTTCGAGAGGACGTGCCTGCCGCAGCTCCCGGCGGATTTCTTCCGCCAACTCTTGTTCGGTGGGGAGGTGCAATTGGTAGCGGCTGGCAAAGACCTGTGCGTTGCCTTCGCCCAGCGTGTATCTCACCACTGCCTCATTTTTGTCGGCGCACAGGATCAGGCCGATGGTCGCGTTATCACCCTCCGTGCGGCGCTTGGCATCGTAATAGTTGACATAGAACTGCATCTGCCCCATGTCGCCGTGGGTGAGCTTGCCTGTTTTGAGGTCAACAAGGACGTAGCACTTCAACACCGCATGATAAAAAACGAGGTCCACATAGAAGTGGTCGCCATCCAGAGTCAGCCGCTGCTGTCGGGCGACGAAGGCGAACCCCCTGCCCATTTCCAGCAGGAACGTCTGCAAGTTGGTGAGGAGCGCTTCCTCTAAATCCGACTCACCAGGCGGGAGGACTCCGGCAGGCCGAGGAACTCCGATACCACCGGGTCTTTGATAGCATCCTCCGGTCTCTGAATCTCCTGCCCCTGCGTCGCCAGCGCCATCAGCCCTTGCTTGTCGCGGCTCATCGCCAGCCGCTCAAACAGCAGGCTGCTGATCTGGCGCTCCAACTCGCGTGATGACCAGCGGTTACTGTCGGCTTCCAGTTCATAGAAGGAGCGCGCATGAGGGGACTCGATGCGGGTCAACAGCCGGTAGTGCGTCCATGAGAGGTTTGGGTTCAAGATGCCGGTCGTTTTGAATTCATCACGCAGTGCGTGATGAATCTGTTTCTCTTCCAAAAGTTGCGGATAAGCCAGATAAAACAGGCGCATATAGCGGAGGTTGGTTGCCGTAAAGCCCTTGCCAAACGCCGATTGCAA
Organism: uncultured Armatimonadales bacterium; assembly: GCA_964247915.1. Lineage (GTDB taxonomy): Bacteria > Armatimonadota > Armatimonadia > Armatimonadales > Capsulimonadaceae > JANXMY01. The sequence continues at coordinate 10,721 of CAXTWM010000094.1, forward strand.
GCGTGATGAAATTTGAGCAATCACGTCTTCGCCATAAGCGGCCCGTGCCTGACCCGCCTGTTCCTCCTCCACGATCTCGCGCCCGATGAGCCAGTAGGCGCGCACCATCTCCGTGTTGACGGTCCGCACGACGTTCGTGCGCGCCGCCGTCAGGATCACATGGATGCGCTCGTAAAGCGGCTCGATGCCGACGGGTGCCGTTAGCAGCAACTCGGAAGAAGGTTGTTCAGGCAGCGCCATGGGGACCTCAGCCGGCACTTTTCAGATGATGTGTGCTGCCCCGCTCCGTCAGCGGGATGGCGGCGAGCCAGTCGGGAAGGGCGTCGGGGGCGAACTTCTCGACGTCCAGACGCAGCAGGGTCTCCAAGGGGACGCCGAAGTCCACACTCCCGCCGCTGCGGTCGGCCAGCACGGCGACGCCGACGAGGTTGCCCTGGTAGCCCTCGACCACCTGCATCGTGTCCCGGACGCTGCCGCCGGTGGTCAGGATGTCGTCCACCAGGAGGACGTTCTCGCCCTCCTTGATCTCGAAGCCCCGGCGCAGGACGCGGCCCTGGCCGTCGTCGCCGCGCTCGGCGAAGATGCCGCGCACGCCCAGGTTTTTGGCGACCTCGTAGGCCAGCAAGACGCCGCCCGTGGTCGGCCCGATGACCACCTGCACCTCGTCGCCCGCGAACCGCTCGGCGATCTCCTTGCAAAGTCGCTCGACGTAGCGGGGGAACTGGAGTACCTGGAACTTCTCCAGATAGACGGCGCTGTGGTAGCCCGACGCGAGCAGGAAGTGGCCCTCCAGCAGCGCGCCGGCGTCCTTGAAAATCTGTAACACTTCGTCATTGGTGAGCATGAGGGGACAGTTCCACCTGGATACATCGGATTCCTGCCTGCCCGCCAGTCGTGTGTTCCCCGGAATTCATTCCGGGGGAATGCCGACGCGATTCCTGCCTGCCCGCCGATGCGGCCTGCGACGCGGCCCGGCAACTTGACTTAGCCCCCTCTTTGCCAGTATACTGTAGCGGATTTCAGCCCGCTTGTCCGCACGCGCACTGTTCCTTTTATTATCGTTTATGGCGAACCAGACCACGGCTGCGCCCGCCCCGGCGGCGGCGCCCGCGCCCTTCGGCGAGGCTGCGATCAAGACGATCCTGAACCCGTTCTGGGCCGTGTTCGTCTACCTGGGCGAGATACTGATCCTGCTCGGCCAGGCGATCAAAGCGCTGCGCGGCGGGATCGACATCCGGGACCTGACCGAGCAGATGTCCTCGCTCGGCGTCAACTCCGTCGCCATCGCCCTGCTGACGTCGTCCACGTCCGGGGCGGTCCTGGCCCTGTATTTCGCGCCGTTCCTGAAGCAGTACGGCGCGGAGGGCTTTACGGGCGCGGTCGTCGCGCTCGCCATCTCGCGCGAGCTGGGGCCGGTCCTGACCGGGGTGGTGGTGGCGGCCCGCGCCGGCTCGGCCATCGCCGCCGAGCTGGGCACGATGAAGGTGACGGAGCAGATTGACGCCCTGCGGGCGCTGGCCGTGAGCCCGACTCAGTACCTGGTCGTGCCGCGAATCCTGGCCGCCGTGATCATGGTGCCGCTGGTCTGCGCGCTGGCGGACGCCGCCGGCATAGGCGGCGGCTACCTGCTCTCGAACAGCGAGGGCGTGCTGCCGGCGACCTACCTGAACTCCATGAGGCAGTTCCTGGACCCGATGGATTTCGTGAAGGGCATCTTCAAGACGGTCGTGTTCGGACTGATCATCACCCTGGTCGGCTGCCACCAGGGCCTGGCCACGCGGGGCGGGGCGACCGAAGTGGGGCGGGCGACGACCAATGCGGTCGTGCTCTCCATCGTGCTGATCTACATCGCCAATTTCGCCATGACCTACTTCATGTTCAGCGGGGTGACGTCGTTTTGATAGCCGATGCGAGGGCGGACGCCGAGGCGCAAGATGGGGGCGAGTGGCACGAGCCGGCCTGGATCGAGGTCAAGAACCTGCGCTATGAAGTGCCCGGCAAGCAGATTTTGAAGGGCGTGACACTGGGGGTCGCGCCCGGCGAGATTCTGTGCGTCATGGGCATGTCCGGGTCCGGCAAGACCACGGTGCTGCACTGCATGGGCGGCCTGACCGCGCCGACGAGCGGGGAGATACGCATCGGCGACGCCCAGATCGTCGGGATGCCCGAGCGGGACCTGAACCGGGTCCGCGAGCGCATGGGCATGGTGTTCCAGTACGCCGCCCTGTTCGACTCGCTGACCGTGTTCGAGAACGTCGCCTTCGGTCTGCGCCGCCGCCGCCGTCTGCCGCAGGACCAGATCAAGAAGATCGTCGCCGAGAAGCTGGCCCTGGTGGGCTTGCCGGGGACCGAGGGGATGTACCCCTCGCAGCTCTCGGGCGGCATGGCGAAGCGGGTCGGCCTGGCGCGGGCCATCGCCATGTCGCCCGAAATCCTGCTTTATGATGAGCCGACGTCCGGGCTGGACCCGGTGGTGGCGAGCGTCGTGGACGAGCTGATCATGCAGATGCGCGACAAGCTAGGCGTCACCAGCGTCGTCGTCTCGCACAACCTGCCGAGCATCTTTCGGATCAGCGACAAGATCGCGATGATCCACAACGGCGAGGTGCTGGCGACGGGGACGCCGGAGCAGATTCAGAACTGCGACAACGCGATTGTCCGGCAGTTCATCGAGGGCAAGTCTCACGGGCCGATTGACGTCGCGCGGCGGTAGCGGCAGGGATCGATTTGAGGTGTTATGAGGACTCTGGGAAACGCGGGCGGGGTTGGTCTGGTGTTCGTGGCGGCGTTGGCCGTGGCTGCCGTCATGTGGCATTTCCTGGCCGGCAGCCTGGCGACCAATAACACCTACTCGTTCGACGTCCTGTTCGACGACGCCAAGGGCGCGACGGCGGAAACGCCGGTGACGCTGGCTGGGGTGCAGATCGGCAAGGTGGAGCGCGTCCGGCTGACGCCCGCCCAGAAGGCCGACCTGAAGCTGCAAGTGAAAAAAGAGTTCTCCATCCCGCACGGCTCACAGTTCACCATCACCACGCCCCTGCTCGGCACGAGCGGGACGGTCGTCGTCGTGCCGCCCTCCGACGCGGCCCGGCGGCCCAGCGACACCGTCCGGGACGGCGAGAACCTCATCGGGCAACAGTCGGGCGACCTGACGGCCTCGTTCGGAAAGGCCACCCTGTTGCTCGACCAGCTCACGCAGACCGCCAAGAAGGCGGACCTCCTGCTGGACAAGGTGACGACATTGGCGGGCGACCCGAAGATCCAGGGCGGCTTGCAGCAGACGGTCGGCAACATCAACGCCGCGTCGGCCAACGGGCTGAAGCTGACCGGCCGGCTCAACGGCCTGCTCCTTTCGGACAACGCCCAGGTGCAGACGCTGCTGCGCCAGACGCAGGCGGGGGCGCAGGTCTCGCTCGGCAACATCGCCGCCACCACGGCCTCCATCCGGGACACGACGCGCGAGAACAGGACCCAGATCGCCGCCATCGTGCGTAACCTCAACGACACGACCTCGGCGGTCGCCGGCATCACCGGCCAGACCAACCAGGCGCTCCACGGCGGCGCCTTGCAGGCCACGGTCGCGAACCTGAAGACGACGACGGACAACCTGGCGGCGACCACGGCCAAGTTCAACGCCATCGCGGGCAACTTCCAATCCCTGACCGGCGACCCGAAGGTGCAGACCAACCTGCGCGAGACGCTCCAGAACATCCGGGACAGCAGCGCGCAGACGACGCTGCTCATCGAGCGCCTGAACCGGCTGGCTGGGGTCCGCTCTAAGACGGCCGCCGTGGTCGTGCCGGGCGGCCCGACGGTGATCGTGCCCGGCGGGGTGCCGACCGTTCCGACGGCTCCCGCCCCCGCGCTGGGCGCCCCGTACTACCTGCCGCGCGTGGAGGCTTTGGTCAACACGCGGGACCGGCGCTTCCGCACCGACATTGACGCCATCGTGCCCCTGAGCGTCGCCCCCGTCACCTTCGCGCGGGCGGGCGTCTACGACTTCGCGGGCGCGAACAAGCTGATCTTGCAGGCCGGGCGCGGGCTGGGGACGGACGGCAGGGCGGACGCCCGCGCGGGCCTCTACGCTTCCAAGCT
>CAXTWM010000095.1:0-14666 GCA_964247915.1 uncultured Armatimonadales bacterium
GTCAGCCTCCAGGACTACCGGGGCCGCTGGCTCGTCTTCTTCTGGTATCCCCTCGACTTCACGACGGTCTGCCCCACCGAGATCGCCGCCCTCTCCGACCGCCTGGGCGAGTTCAGCGACCTGGAGGCCGACATCCTGGGCGCGTCCACCGACTCGGTCCACTCCCACCGCGCCTGGATGCAAATGCCGCGTGAGCGGCAGGGCGTCGCCGGCCTGCGCTTCCCGCTGCTCTCGGACAAGACGGGCCGGATCGCCCGGAGCTACGGCGTACTGCTGCAAGACGAGGGCGTGGCCCTGCGCGGCTTGTTCCTCATTGACCCCGAGGGCGTGATCCAGTACGCCGTCACGCACAACCTGAGCGTGGGGCGTTCCACTGACGAGACGCTGCGGGTGCTGGAGGCGCTCCAGTCGGGCGGCCTATGCGGGTCGGACTGGAAGCCGGGGCAGGGGACGCTGGCGTAAGAACACGACCCGGTGCGTTCCCCCCTGCCGACGCCGTATCCACCCTAAGCCCTCAGCAAACCCTTCCTGCCGCACGGCAGAGAGACTTTCCCCTTTCCGTCTTCTCCCCGAACTTTCCCCCCGCCCCCGGTGTTCTCCCTAACGTCTTCTTCGCCCGCCTGCCGGGTACAATGAGGGGGCGAATGGCCCGCACCGAGGCGGCGCCTGGAAAGCGGGAACTTTTGGCACTGGACAGAGCGGTCGGCGCGCGGCGCGAAGGCGAGGAGCAGGACGAGATTTGGCACCCGCCCGCTCCCGTGTGGAGGCTGACGCGGGCGACGCGCGCCCTGCACCGGACGGTCTGGATGCTGGCGTGGCCGTCCGTGCTGACCATGCTGCTCCAGACGCTCAACTCCTTCACGGACCGCTTCTTCGTCGGCCACCTCGGGTCGGACGCCCTGGCCGCCGTCGGTGTGGGCGGGCAGTTCATGTTCCTGCTGTTCTCGGTCGGCATGTCCATCTCGGTCGGCACGTCCGCCCTGGTCGCCCGGTTCACCGGTGCCAAAGAACCGGACCAGGCGACGCTGGCGGCCAACCAGTCGGTCTGGATCGCCCTCCTCTCCGCCCTCGTGTGCATGGCGCTGGTCTGGCCGCTGCGGCACCTCGTCGTCGGCTGGATGGGCGTCAACCCCCAAGCCGCTGCGCTGTGCGTCCAGTACCTCACGGTGACGCTTCTCGGCGTCCCCGCCCTCTTTTTGATGCTGATTCTGAGCAGCGTCTTCCGGGGCTTGGGGGACACCGTCACGCCGCTGCGCGTCATGATCGGGGTCAACATCATCCACCTGGGCGGCGACTGGCTGCTGATCTTCGGCAACCTCGGCTTCCCCCGAATGGGCCTGGTCGGCGGCGCGACCGCCCTGATCGCCTCGCAGGTCATCGGCGCGCTCCTCTACCTCTGGTTCCTGCGCGACTCGCCCGTGCGCGGGCTGATGACGCGGCTGAAGCGCCTGGACATGGCCTGGGCGCGGCGCATCCTGAACATCGGCCTGCCCGCTGCGGGCCAGAACCTGTCGCGCGTCCTGTCCATGATGATCTTCACCGGCGTGCTCGCCCGCTCGCCCCAGGCGACGGCCGCCGTGGCCGCGCTGACCATCGGGCTGACGTCGGAGAGCATCGCCTTCATGCCCGGCTTCGCCTTCTCGATGGCGGCCTCGACGCTGACCGGCCAAAATTTAGGCGCGGGCAAGCCCGACCGGGCCGAGCGCGCCGCCTGGGCCGCCCTGCTGCAAGGGCTGGCCGTCATGGTGGTCATGGGCGCAGTTTTCTTCACGTTCGCCCGGCCCTTCACCCACATTTTCACGCACGACCCCCAAGTCGTGCCGCTGGCCGTCGCCTATCTGCGGATCGCCGCCCTGTCCGAGCCGTTCCTGGCCCTGGGGATGATCCTGACCGGCGCGCTGAACGGGGCGGGGGACACCAAAGCGCCCGCGCTGGCCGGCCTCGTGACCATGTGGCTGGTCCGCCTGCCGGTCGCCTGGCTCGCCATCTACCCGCTCGGGCTGGGCGCGGTCGGCGCGTGGTGGGCGATGTCCCTCTCCACCGCCCTCAGCGGCCTCGCCGCCTTGGCCCTGTTCAAGTGGGGCCGCTGGAAACAGACGGTGGTATAATGAAGCAAGACCGGCGTTGACGCCGGCGCACCGAAGGGGTGGGCCTTCTTCTCTCATGGACATTTCAACCGAGAAAGGATCCGATAGATTGAAAAAGCTCGCTGCCGCCGCCGTGGCGGCCCTGTTCCTCGCACCCGCCCTGGCCCCCCGCGCTTTCGCCTGGGGACGGACCGGGCACGTCTACGCCAACAGCGCCGCCGTCGGGACGCTGCCGCCGGACACGTCGCTCGCCAAGTTCTTCGCAGCGAACCAAGCCTTCCTCGCCGCCCACAGCAGCGACCCCGACATCTGGCGGGACAAGCAGCGCGTCGAGGGCGAAGGCCCGCACCACTTCATTGACCTGGACATTTACGGGACTCCGGGTGACTTTGCCCTGCTCAACCTGCCGGTCAAGCGGGCGGACGCCGACGCCAAGTTCGGCCACGACCTCGTCGAAAGCAAGGGCACGGTGGACTGGACCATCGAGCTGTGGACGGGCCGCCTGTCCGACGCCATGAGGGGGACCGACCCCGACCTGATCCTGGCCGACGCCGCCATCCTGGGCCATTACGTCGCCGACGCCCACGTCCCGTTCCATTCCGCCGTCAACTACGACGGGCAGTTGTCCGGCCAGCGCGGCATCCACGCCCGCTTTGAAGAAGAGATGGTCCACAACACCATCAGGCTCTCCGACCTGGCCCCCGACCCGGCCCAGCCCCTGACGGACGTTCTCGCCTCGGCCCGCACCTGGTCCGGCCAGAGCCTGGACCTGACGCCGACGGTCTTGCAGGCCGACATCGAGGCCCGCGTCCAGGCGACCCAGGCCGGCAAGGCCGTCCCCGACGCCGGCCCGCTGCCGACCGGGTTCACCAGGGACACCCACCGGCCGCTCCCCAAAGACGGCAGCCCGGCGGCGGACTACTACGGGGACAACCCCGTCTATTGGAAGACCTTCAGCGCCATCACCCGCCCCATCGCGCTGGCCCGCCTGAACGCCTCCGCCTCCCACCTCGGCTCCCTCTGGCTCACCGCCTGGCAGCGCGCCGGCTCGCCCGACCTGTCCAAGCTCAAAGCCCCAACAGCCAATGTCCCCGTGCCCGTCGCGGACCCGGACGCGAAGTAGACAGCGGAAAAGCAGACGGCCTCCCGATTTAGGAAGGCCGTCTGCTATAATAAAGGCATGGCGTCCGAACTCATCCCCAGCGATTATCCGGCGTTTGTCTCCGACCTCAAAGAGCGCATCCGCGCCGCCCAGGTGCGGGCGAGCCTGTCCGTCAACCTCGAGCTGGTCCTGCTCTACTGGCAGATCGGGCGTGAGTTGCTTTCACGGCAGCGGCAGGAAGGGTGGGGCGCAAAGGTCGTGGAGCGGCTCTCACGCGACCTACGCGCCGCCTTTCCTCAGATGAAGGGGTTGTCACGCACAAATCTCCTGTACATGAGGGCATTCGCGGCGGCGTACCCCGATGAAGCAATTGTCCAGCAGCTTGCTGGACTAATTCCGTGGTTTCACAATTGCACATTGCTAGACAAGGTGAAGGACTCTGCGGAACGCGAATGGTACATACGACAGACCATCCAACACGGGTGGAGCCGCAATGTCCTCGTCCACCAGATCGAGAGCAGTCTCTATGCGCGGCAGGGTCAGGCACAGACCAACTTCGACCGTACCCTGCCCCCGCCGCAGTCCGATCTCGCGCAGCAGATTCTGAAAGACCCCTACAACTTCGACTTCCTTTCGCTCGGCGGGGAGGCCCACGAGCGCGATCTGGAGCGCGGCCTTCTCGAACACATCCGGCGCTTCCTGCTGGAACTGGGCGAAGGCTTCGCGTTCGTAGGCAGCCAATACCACTTGGAAGTGGGCGGCGACGACTTCTACCTGGATTTGCTGTTCTACCACCTGCGCCTGCGCTGCTTCGTGGTCGTGGACCTGAAGACCGGCAAGTTCACGCCGGGCGATGCGGGCCAGATGAACTTCTACCTGTCCGCCGTAGACGATCTGCTGCGCCACCCAGACGACAAGGCAACCATTGGCCTGCTGCTCTGCAAAGACAAGAATAAAACCGTGGTAGAATACGCCCTGCGCGACATGGCGAAGCCGCTGGGGATCGCGGCGTATCGCTTGCAGGACTCCCTGCCGCGCGACTGGCAGGCGGCCCTGCCAACAATTGAGGCTCTGGAAGCCGAATTGGATGCCTTGCCCGTCTCCGAGCCGGATTAACCCACATCCCCATCTCAGCCCTCAATCGCCGCCTGTATGCGCGCCTGCGTGGCTTCCACGTCCTCCCAGCCGAGTATCTGGACCTCGTGCTGCTCCAACACCTGATAGATCTCAAAGAAGTGCTGGATCTCGAGCAGCGTGTGGGCGGACAGGTCGTTCAGGGAGTGGATGTCGTCGAAGCGTGGGTCGGCGACGGCGACCGAAAGTATCTTGTGGTCCTCGCCCCGGTGGTCGTTCATCAAGAGCGCGCCGACGGGGCGGGCGACGACGAGGCAGCCGCAGAAGGTGGGGTTCGACGACATCACCATGACGTTCAGCGGCTTGCGCTGGCCCTTCCCCTTCGTCCCGCAGACCCAGCCGTAGTCGCAGGGATAGTGTAGCGGCGAGAACAGGGTGTGGTCGTAGCGGAAGACGTTGGAAGCGGGGGCGTACTTGTACTTGTTGGAGGAGCCTTTCGGCACCTCGACGATGGTGTTGACCTCGACCGGCGCGGCGGGTCCCGCCGGGATGTCTTCGTGCTGCATGGCTACGTCTCCTGCCTCTATTATGACGCCATTACAGAAAGAGTGGGCCGGAATCGGGTATAATAAAGCGCTTTTTCTTGGACTTTCTGCGCGCTTTTCTGACTTTCTGCGCGCTTTTCTGGAGGACGCATGAGCAACGAACCCGAAACACCATCCCCGACCGAGGCTGAACTTACTGAGAGCAATGGCCTGATCCCGACGGAACCCGTTCACGACCTCGCCGCCGGCGTCGCCCGCATCGAGGCGGCCCCGACGCTGGCCGAGAAGGGCCGCCTGCTGCGCGCCCTTTCCCCCGAGGCGCGGCACCAGACCCTGGGCGCGCTGCCCGCCCCCGTCGTCGCCGCCCTGATCGAAGGCGACCCGGACAACAACACGGCCCTGATCGCCAACCTGCCCGCCGAGAAGTACCGGCAGGTCATCAACCTGGGCACGCCCGCGCAGGGCCGCGCCTGGCTGGAGCGCGCGGTCGGGTCGGGGACCCTGGCCGGCGCGATCCTGCCCTCGCTGATGACGGCCTCAGACCTGGCCGACATGCTCATCACCGACCCCGGCGTCCGACGCGCCCTGCCCCGGCTGCTCAACTTCGAGCGGGCCGAGCGCTGGCGTCAGCTCCTCACGACCAACGAGTGGCACAAGAACATTGACGAGCTGCTGATGGCCGACACCCCCGAGCTTCTGAAAAAGGCGCAGATCAAGAACAAGGCCGTCCGGGACGTCCTCCTGTCCCTGCTGGACTTCGTCCCCGAGCTGTACCTGGAGATCGTCAACCTGGCCCGCGACCGGGCCGCCCGCATGGACGAGCACGAGGACGAGCTGGAGGACATCACGACGATGCCGTTCGGCATCCCCGAACTCGCCGGAAATGGGGCCGCCCCCGACGGCGCGGGGGCGCGCGATCCCGAAGCGCCCGTCTCGCCCCTGGCCGACCTGATTCCCGAAGGGGGAGACCCGGTCTTTGCCCTCGCCACGGCGGGCCTGGGCGCGGCCCGCAAGGCTATTTTAGAAGACCAACTGAAGGTCCTGCTGCGCGACGAGATCGTCGCCACCGCCTCGTTCGCCGCCGCCGACATGCAGCGCGCGGCGGGCCGCGTCCTGTTCTACCTGCGCGCCGGCCTGGAGTCGTTCGGCCCGACCCTGGGCGACGCCACCCGTGCCCTGGACACGCGCCCGCTGTCCGAGATCAGCGCCATCGGCGCGCGGCTGGCCGAGGGCTACCGGCAGCGCGCCCTGGCTCTGTCCGGCCTGCGTGACTGGCTGGACGCCCGCCAGCGTCAGTTCCTGGACGCCATGAAGCAGCCCGAAGCGGGCGTGGACACGCAGACGCGCGAGCCGGTCCTGTATCTGGCGGACCGCGCCAAGCAGGACCGGGCCGAGTGGCCCGCGATGCCGCTGGCCGAGGTCGTGGCCCGGCTGGACGACATCGCCGGCTGGGGGCCGCTGGCCCGCGCCGCCTTCGGCTCCGCCGACCGGATGCACACCATCTACACGACGGCCAAGGCGCGCTTCTGGGATGAGGCGCTGCGCCGGACCGTCCTGGCCCTGGTCCTGTACCGCCGCTGGGAGCCGGAACTGATCCGCCCCGCCGAGGACTACGCCGCCTTCCGCCGCCAGTACGGGACCGGCAAAAAGAACGGCATTGACGAGGCCCGCCAGATCATTTTAGATGCCCTGGACGCCACGCCCGACGCGGCCTGGAAGCCCTCCGACGCCAAAGCCCGCGCCCGCGAGCTTCTGCTGCGCGCCGTCGGCGAGATCGAGACCATGCCCCTGCCCCCCGCCGCGCCCAGCCGCCGGAGCGCCGGGAGCTAGAGGACTGTGGGGGCGTTACGGCAGGGGCGGCGTTCGACCGGCGGCTGGACGGGCGGATGCTGGACTTCGCGCCCTCCTGATGCACCCGGCCCCTCCACGGATCGGCAGACGCACTCGCAGTGGATCGTGGAAGGGCGTGGCGTCGCCGGGCCGCTGGCGGGCAGGCAGCTCACGCGGCTCGTTTCGCTCCAAGCCGAGCGGTACGGCTGGTCCGCCTATTTTCCGCAAACGACGCTCTACGCCGCGCCCGCTCCTTCAAGGCCAGGCTGGAAGCGTTATTCCTTCGCCTGCTGAGAGGCGAGGTAGAGGTCGTAGAGTTCCTGCGGATTTGAGACGTAGGACTCCACAATCCCGCAATTCCCGCACATCCGGTAATGCAGGTTGCTGGAATGCGCCCCCTTGAACACGAGCGCGTCCGGGTGATCATAGACGTTGATGCCCAGACGGATATAGTGACCCATCTGGTCAGTGACGCTGACATCGGGAATGATCTTATCAGACCCACAATGAGAACAGTTGCTCATCTCGTTTGCAGTGCCTCCCAATTCTTTTCTCGAGATCGCGCGACGCCATCAATGCTACCCGTCCAGGGCGGGTTAAGAAACTATCTTCAGACGGCGGCGGCTTCGCGCTTCTCTGCTGACGGTTTCACTCGGTAGCGCGGGGCGACCGGCAGGCGCGCGCGGTTGTCCTTGATCCAGGCGTAGGCGCGGCGGCCTAGCTGCGGGATCGGGGGGATGTAAAGGAGGGGCACGAGCAGGACCGTGGCGGGCATCTGCGCGGCAATCTGGCGGAAGGCGTCGAAGCCCGCGTACTGCCGCCCGTCGGGGCGGACGGCGTAGGCGGCTTCTTCGGCGTCCTCAAAGCGGACGCCGGTATCAGCCAGCGCGGCGCGGTCGTGCGAGTCCACGAACGTGATCTGGCGGAAAACGTCCAGGAAGCGGACGACCAGGAGCGACGAGCGGCAGAAGTCGCACTCGCCGTCGTAGACCAGGCGCAGCGGGGTCAGGGCGAGTGGGCGCTTGGCCCAGGCCAGGAAGTGCCGGATGTCCGCGCCCGTCAGGAAGTTGAGGTAGGACGTGATCATCAGGGCCGAGAACAGGGGGATGTTGAACGTATATTCGATCCCCAGATGCAGGGCGACGCCCGCCGCCAGGACGTACAGGCGCAGGCGCGGCACCCAGACGAAGGTCGCCAGCGCGAACTCCACCGCCACCGTCCCCCAGGTCATCAGGTTGATGACATAGATGTTGTCCCGGCCCAGGATCGGGAACCGGGCGGACTCGGACAGGTGCAGCGGGTAGTACGTCGCCGTGCCGTCCGCCCACTGCGGCCCGGTCATCTTGCTGAGGGACGCGCAGAGGTACAAAACGGCGATCTGGATCTGCATCAGCCGCTGCGCCCACGGGACGACGGGCGGCGGCGCGTCGTCCTCCCGGCCCCGGAAGATGCGCCACAGCCGGTCCAGGGAGCAGGCCGCCCCGGCGGGGGAAAGCAGCAGGTACAGCGACAGCACGATCATCACCGTGTCGCCGCTGTTGTGCATCGGGGCGTCCCGGTTGTGCAGCAGGGTCAGGCCCAGGTAGACCAGCGCGGCGCTCGTCCGGGTCCACAGCCCCAGCGTCAGGCCCAGCGCGGCCAGCAGGTATAGGGCCAGCAGCGGCGTCAGGAAATGGTCCGCATTGGGCAGGGTCAGCGGGTTGATCTGATACCCCGCCCCCAGCCCCTGCCCGGTCGCCGGGCCGGACGTCGCGTTGTAGATCAGCGCCTGCTTGGCCGGCAGCACGCCCTTCTCCGAGAACCAGATGAAGCGCTCGGGGAACAGCAGCAGCCCGTAGACCAGGGTCCAGACGCCGAAGACCAGCCGGAACAGGCCCAAGGGAACCGAAGACACGGGGCTGAACCAGAACCCGTTCCAATCGCGTCGGAGCTGGCTCATTGCCGATTCCTCCTCATCGCAGGTCCTCGGGGTGGATGGGCAGGATGTACGCCCCGCCGCCCGCCCCGGTCTGGAGCGGCGTGACCTGGAAGGGCGGCATGGCCGTGCCCGGCGGCGAAACCAGGCGCGAGTGCTGGAACAGCTCGACGCTGACGGGCCGGTTCTGGCTGTCATAGTTGTTGACGCGGGCGGCGTAGCGCGCCAGTCCCTGCCACACGGCCTGATTGCTGCCGTGGGTGGCGACCTCGACGATCTTGCGCCAGCGCTCCTCCTCGTAGCGCCGGACGTAGTCCATGTGGGCCATGCGCGGGAAGAACCACGACCGCTTCTCGCCGTCGGCGTAGGTGATCCGGGCCTCCAGCGTGACGTCCAGCCGGTCCGGGTAGGGCGAGAACATGCTCCACGACTGCGCGAACGAGGTCAGGGTCATGTAGGGCCGGACCGTGCCGAGGCACGACTGCACGATGGCGCTGTTGCTGGGGGTCAGCCAGATCGTCAGCGCGAACAGGTGCCAGACGAGGAACACGTTGACCGCCTTGCGCGCCCACCAGCGCCGCTCCAGCCGGTTCACCCGCCGCTGCCGGACGGCATCGCGCTCCGCCTCGGTCCGGCCACGCCCAGGGCGCCACGCCGAGTCTTCCGCGCCGGCCTGCGCCTCTTTCTCACCCACGTCACCGGATGTGATTACGAACATACGCCTCCAGGTTCGCAATGGCGACCCGCTCCTGCTTCATCGTGTCCCGGTCCCGCACCGTAACCGTGTCTTTGAGGCTGACGTCGTCCTCACGGCCCAGGGTGTCGAAGTCTACGGTGACGCACAGCGGCGTCCCCACCTCGTCCTGGCGGCGGTACAGCCTGCCGATGCCCGCCGAGTCGTCGTACACGGCCCGGATGTCGCCCGTCGCTTGAAGACTCTGCTTGATGGCCTTGGCCGTGGCGACGATGGACGGCTCGTTTTTCTTCAAGGGCAGCACGGCCACTTTGATCGGGGCCAGCGCGGGGCGGAGCCGCAGGACGACGCGCGTCTCGCCGTTTTCCAAAGTCTCTTCGTCGTAGGCCGCACACAGGGCGGCCAGGACGCCCCGGTCCACCCCCGCCGACGGCTCGATCACATACGGGACGATGTGTTTGTTGTTCGGCTGGTCGAAGTAGGTCAGCCGCTCGGTCGAGTGCTCGTTGGTCATCACCTGCGCCGTCAGGCCGAGCTTCTCCTGCTCCTTGGAGTGCGAGCCGAGGTCGTAGTCGGTGCGGTTGGCGATGCCTTCCAACTCCTCCCAGCCGATGGGGAAGTGATACATCAGGTCTACGGTGCGCTTGGAGTAGTGGGCCAGCTCGTTGGTGGGCACCTCGTACAGCCGCAGGTCCTCGGCCTTCAGCCCGACCTCGTTCACCCACCAGTCCATGTGGTCCTGTATCCAGTTCTCGTGGACGGCCTCGTCCTCGCCGGGCATCACGAAGTACTCGATCTCCATCTGCTCGAACTCGCGCACCCGGAACAGGAAATTGCGCGGCGTGATCTCGTTGCGGAACGACTTGCCGATCTGGGCCAGCCCGAACGGCAGCTTCCGGTTGGTGGACGTCAGCACGTTCTTGAAGTTGACGAACATGCCCTGCGCCGTCTCGGGGCGCAGGTAGGCGAACGAGTCGGCCTCGGCGACCGGCCCGACCTGAGTCCTGAACATCATGTTGAAGGCGCGGGCTTCCGTCAGCTCGCCCTCGCACTCGCCGGGGTGCAGACCCGCGTGTTTCAGGCAGGCGGCCTCGCCCAGTTTGTCCGCCCGGAATCGGCCCTTGCACGTCTTGCAGTCCACCAGCGGGTCCACGAACGTCTCCTCATGGCCCGAATAGCGCCAGACGTTCTTGTTCATCAGGATGGCCGTGTCCACGCCCTCGATGTCGTCGCGCTCGTAGACGTGGTGACGCCACCACAGCCGCTTGAGGTTGTTCTTGAGTTCCACGCCCAGCGGGCCGTAGTCGAACGTCCCCTGCAAGCCGCCGTAGATCTCGCTGCCGGGGAAAATAAAGCCGCGCCGCTTGCAGAGCGACACGATCTGGTCCAGTGTTTGGGCTGCCATAAGTTCAGTCTCATCCTCTCGCGCCATCGCGCCTGCCCTTTATTGTATCACAAACCGCGCCCGATGCCAATTCCCTGCATAAACTTTGCAATACAAAGTAGTTTGTGCTATAATAGCCGCAGGAGGAATGACCAAATATGACCGTGACGACGCGATTGGGGCTGGGGCTGCTGCCCGCCGCCCTGGGGATCGGGCTGCTGGGAGACTGGCTGCTGCGGGGCACGCCTTGGGGAGTGAACGTTTTCCTGTGGGTGGGGGCGAGTCTGGCCGCCCTGTTTGTCCTCGCCCGACGCCTGAGTATCGCCGCGCTAGGGGAGGGGGTGTGGCTGGCGATTCCCGCCCTGCTGCTGGCGGCGGGTTTGGCCTGGCGGGACTCGGGAACGCTGCGGGCGCTGGACATCGGCGGCCTGCTGGCCTGCCTCGCCCTGGGCGCGGCCCGAACGCGGGTGGGAGGGATAAGACTGGCCGGCATCCTCGATTACCTCGTAGACTGCTTCCACACCGCCCTTCAAGCCGCCTTCGGGGTCTTCCCGCTGGTCTTCCGGGACGTGGAGTGGGGGACGATCCCCCGGACGGGCTGGCTGCCGCGCCTCTTGGCCGTCGTGCGCGGATTGGTCTTGGTTTTGCCCCTGCTGCTGCTCTTTGGCGGGCTGCTGATGGCCGCCGACGCCGTGTACTCCCATTTAGTCAGCGCGGCCCTGCACTTCGACGTGAACGCTCTTTTGGGCCACCTGTTCCTGAGCGGCTTTCTGGCCTGGCTGGCGGCGGGCTTCGGGCGCGCGCTGCTGTTGGCGACCGCTCCGGTCCTGCCGCATGAGAAGCGCGCGGGCCTGCCCTCGCTGGGGCCGGTCGAGACGGCGACCGTCCTGACCCTCTTGAACCTGCTGTTTCTGTCCTTCGTCCTGGTCCAGATCCGCTACTTCTTCGGCGGGGACGCGACGGTGCAGGCGACGGCGGGGCTGACCTACGCGCAGTACGCCCGGTCGGGTTTCTTCGAGCTGGTCTGGGTCGCCGCCCTGGTCCTGCCCCTCCTGCTCGGGCTGCACTGGCTCCAGCGGCCCGGCGACGCCCGCGCCCAGCGCCTGTTCTCGTGGCAGGCGGGCGTCCAGGTTGCCCTGCTGTTCGTCATCATGGCGTCCGCGCTGGGCCGGATGCGGCTCTACCAGGGCGAGTACGGCCTGACCGAGCTGCGTCTGTACACGACCGCCTTCATGGGCTGGCTGGTCGCGGTCTTCCTGTGGTTCGCCGCGACGGTCCTGCGCGGGCGGCGCGAGCGGTTCGCCTTCGGGGCCGCCGCCTACGCCTTCGCCCTCGTCCTGGCCCTGCACGCCGCCAACCCGGACGACATGATCGTCCGCGCGAACCTCGCCCACGCCCAAAAAGGCCATGCTTTCGACGCCGGCTACGCCGCCTCCCTCAGCGCCGACGCCGTCCCCGCCCTGCTGTCCGGCCTGCCGTCGCTCCCCGTCGCCGTGCAGGGAGCCGTCGCCGCCCGCCTCCTGCCGCTCTGGTCACACGACCCCGCTGACTGGCGTTCCTGGTGCCTCGCCCGCGCCCAGGCATTCCACCTGACCCAAGCACACCGGGCGGATCTGCTGGCCGTTCAGAAATTCGCGCCGCCCGCGCCGCTGTCAAGATCGGAGAACGACTGACCGAAGTTAAAGGGAGTCCAGTGGCTGGCAGTTCTTCGGCGGCGTGTGGGTAGGAAAGGGTGATCCTATGAAGGGTATGCGCTGGCACTATGGCCGGTATCTTCTATGGTGGTGCGCTGTGTGGTTGCTGGCGACGGTGCCGACGCAACTGCCGGAATGCTATGAACGATCTAAAGTCATCGCACCGGGGGATCATCTGAGCGTCTTCAGTGAGCTGATGCAGTTCGCGGGGAGCAGAGCACTCGTGGAGCTATTCTTCGGCTTGGTATGGGCGTCACTCTCCTGGCTTCTGCAATGGGGAGCATCAGCGGCAGTAAGCCGATTCCGTTCGCCCCGCCCGTTCCAACACGGACCACTCACAGGACTATGGTCTCACATGGCCCCCATTGTTCTATTGGCGTGTGTAGAGGCAGTCATGCTAGGTGTTCCGCTCGGAAATATCAACGCAGATATGGCTAACTTTTCTCTGGCAATCGAAGACACGCCCCCTGTAACCATCAGCGATGGCAGCATCAGGATCGAGTCGGCGGGTATCATGTTGGCATTCCCTCTGGCCTGTCTAATCGCGGGCCTCCTCGCCGCCTCCTTTGCCGCAGGCCGCCGATTGCCTGGCAGCGACGTTGCCGTCATGAGCGGGGAAGATGTTTGGCCGGCCGCGCCACGCCCACCACTACAACAGACCAACAACAATGAGTACCCTGAATGAATACCCGGCCGACCACTGACAAGACCCTCCCGTTCCGCCTCCTCTGGTGGACTTTGTACGCCGCCGCCTTCGGCTATGTGGAGGCCCTGGTCGTCGTCTACATCCGCCGCTTGACCGGCATGGCGCCCGGCCTGGACTACCAGCAGGTTTGGGTCGCCAGGCACCTGGCCTGGAACGGCGTGTCCATCCTCGCCGAGATGAACCGGCTGGGCGTCTACGGCACCGAGTACGGGCGCGAGATCGCCACCCTCCTGCTGCTGCTCGGCCCCGCGATGGCCGCCGGGCGGACAGGGCGCGAACGGTTGGCCCTGTTCCTCTACACGTTCGCCGTCTGGGACGAGACGTATTACCTCTGGCTGAGGCTGTGGACCGGCTTCCCGCAGACGCTGGGCAGCGCGGACATCTATTTCCTGGTCCCCATCGCCTGGTACGGCCCGGTCTGGTTCCCCGTCCTGGTCGTCATGCCCGCGCTGATCGCCCTTGCCCTGTGGCTGCTCACCCGGCCTTCTTCCCGTCGTACCGCCTGAGCTTCAGCAGCGCCTCGACGCCGGGCGCAGCGGGAATCTGCCAAGCAGGTGTAAGAATGGAGCAACGTATGTTCTCGCCTTCCGTGTCCCGGCCCAGCATCATGCCCACAGCGTGCCCGAGACCGAACCACGCGGCCCCTGCCTTTCTGTTCGGCCAACTGCTCCACTTCGCCGGGCAGCAGGCGCTGTCCTGCCTGTTTCCCCTCGTGCTCTTCCTCACCTTCGCCCTCACCCAGCGCGTCGCCGTGCCCGGCCTGCACCGCTATGATCTGATCCTGTTCGTGTGCCTGGCCGCCCAATGGGGGATGTATCAGCTCGGCCTGGAAACGAAGGATGAGCTGAAAGTCATCGCCGTCTTCCACCTCGCGGGGCTGGGGCTGGAGCTGTTCAAGACGCAAGGGCACTGCTGGGCGTACCCGGAGTCGGGCTGGACCAAGCTGGCCGGCGTCCCGCTCTACAGCGGCTTCATGTACGCCAGCGTCGCGAGTTATCTGTGTCAGGCGTGGCGGCGGCTCGACGTCCATCTGCACCGGTGGCCCGTCGCCTGGATGACGGGGCCGCTGGCGGGGGCGATCTACCTGAACTTCTTCACGGAGCGCTGGCTACCGGACGCCCGCTGGGCCTTGACCACCCTGGTCCTGCTGGTCTTCCGCCGCACGACGGCGGGCTTCGCCGTGCGCGGCATCCGTTATGCCCTGCCGATGCCGGTCGCCTTCGGATTGATCGGCTTTTTCCTGTGGGTGGCGGAGAACATCGCGACCTTCTTCGGGGCGTGGCAGTACCCGAACCAGCACGGCGCCTGGCACCTCGTTTCGCCGGCGAAGGTGAGTTCGTGGTCGCTGCTGGTCATCTTCACTTTCTTAATCGTTGCCCACCTGAAGTGGGTGAAGGAGAGACACGGGGAGACACGGGTGGAGGCGAAGGCGAGTCGTCCTGGCGCTCGATCGTCATCATCTGGACCACCTGCACGTTGGGGATGACGTGCCCGAAGTCCGCCGCGCCCCGCGCCCCGCGCCCCGTCATGGTCAGCGACAGCGACACCGTCAGCGTGCTCGTCTGGCGGCGCAGGCTGCCCGTGCCCACGTCAAAGACGACCCGGTCTGTCCGCGCGCTCCGCGTCGTCTGGAGC
>CAXTWM010000096.1:0-6910 GCA_964247915.1 uncultured Armatimonadales bacterium
CCGACGGGCGGGCAAAAGCCGCACGGGCCGCGGGCCGGCCGCCCCGCTCCCCTTTTTTTGCGGTACAATCTCGTCCAGAGGAACCGCATGACCACCACGCACAACACGCAACCCCAAACCAAGCGCGGCAAGCCGCCCCTCGTCTCAACCCTGCGGCGCAGAAAGCTGATCGCCTTCGGCTGGTACGGCGGTAAGTTCTCCCATCTGGACTGGCTGCTGCCGCTCCTGCCCCCCGCCCGCCACTACTGCGAGCCGTTCGCCGGGTCGGGCGCCGTCCTGCTGAACCGCGCCCCGTCGCCTGTTGAAACCTACAACGACCTGGACGGCGAGGTCGTCAACTTCTTCCGCGTCCTGCGCGAGCAGAAGGACGTCCTGACCGAAGCCATCGGCCTGACGCCCTTCTCGCGCGAGGAATTCGGCCTCGCCTGTCTCCTGGAGCCGGGCCTTTCGGATTTGGAGCGCGCGCGGCGCTTCTACGTCCGGGCGCGGCAGGTGCGGACCGGCCTGGCGCAGACAGCCTCCCTCGGTCGCTGGGCCAACTGCAAGGATACCAGCCGGGCGGGCATGAGCGGCGTCGTCAGCCGCTGGCTGGGCGGCGTCGAGGCGCTGCCCGAGATCGCCGAGCGCCTGCTGCGCGTCCAAATCGAGAACCGCCCCGCCGTGGACGTTATCAGGCTTTACGACTCGGAAAAAACATTGACGTATTGCGATCCGCCCTACCTCCATGAGACGCGCGGCGACACCAGCGCCTACGGCTACGAGATGACCGACGCGCAGCACCGGGAACTCGCGGGAGTATTGAACGCCGTATCCGGCAAAGCGGCGATCTCCAACTACTCGTGCGACCTCATGGACCAGCTCTACCCCGCCCCCAGATGGATCAAGACGACGGGCGCCGAGCGGACCATCCATTCCACCAAAGACAAACGCCGCGAGGCGCTGTGGACGAACTACGACCCGCGCGAAGTCCTGAACCCCCAAGCAAGCCTGCTGTTGGAGTCCGGCAGCCGGTATCAGTTTGAAGAATGAAAAGCCCTAACGACACCCTGGAGGAGTCGCTTCTGGCAGCGGCCTCGCAAACCTCCCGCTCCGCCATCATTACCAATGAGATCGAGCATCGCGTGGATTTTGTCAGCCGCTGCCTCAGCAACCGGGCCACCATCCGGCTCCTGATGGCCTGTCTCCTCGCTAAGATACACCGCCCGGACGTTGACCCGCGAAAGCCTTACACGGAGATTGGCGGCAATGACTCATTTTCCGGGCGGACCTATGATGAGGCGTATCTGACGCCGTTCATCAACACGCATCGTCTGCCCTGTAACCCGACGACGGCCTTTCTGACGCCCGCGCTTCGGAACATCAACCGCGTCCTCACGACCGACTTGAACCTGGAAGGGCGGCCCCGTGAGGCGTACCAGTATGCCCTGCAACTGCTGGATGACGTTCACGCCGGGCGCGTCTCCGCCGAGGATTTGCTGACGGAGGCGCTCCGATTGCTTCTCTTGATGCGGGAGGAGCGGCAAAGCCGGATGACCGGGCTGCTGGCTGGGCTGCGTCAATCGGAAGACGTGCTGCCGCTTTCCAGTGAGGCGACGGTGACGCTGATCGGTCAACATTTGGCCTGCAAGAACGCCAGCCGTCTGCCGGTGTTGGTCGTCGCGGCGGCATATCACATCGCCGGGGAGGGGCTTGGGGAGCAGGCTTTGCCGCTTCACGCGCACAACGCGGCGGATGAACAAACGGGGGCTTTGGGCGATCTGGAGATCACGCTGGCAGGGGATAACACAGTCGCGACCAGCTACGAGATGAAGCTGAAGCGTGTTACGGTGGAGGATATCAACCGCGCGTTGCAGAAGTTTTCGGGCCGAGAACAGCGCATTGACAACTACATCTTCATCACGACGGATGTGATTGAGGAGCCTGTCCAGGAGTACGCGGCCAGCATCTACGCCAGCAGCGGCGGCATTGAAGTCGCCATTTTAGACTGCATCGGCTTCCTCAGACACTTCCTGCATCTGTTCCACCGGCTCAGAACCGGCTTTCTGAACGCCTACCAAGAACTCGTGCTTGCCGAGCCGGACAGCGCCGTCAGCCAGCCCTTGAAAGAGGCGTTCCTTGTCCTGCGGCAAGCGGCGGAAGCAGACGGCTAGCCCGCCCCGTCACCCTCCTGTGTCCGTGGCGTGAAGACCGTCAGCCTCACAACGTCCTCCATGTCCAGGCGCTCGAAGCAAGCTTGAACCGTGTTCGTTTCCCGCAAATCCTCCACGTCAAAGATGCGCTCCCAACTGGCCGTCATCCGAGAGTGCCAGGGTTCGGGCAGTGGGTGGCTCCGGCAGGGGTTAAGCCCGTGCCGCTTGAGTTCCTCCTCCCAGGCGTCGCTCTCCCGCTCGTACCCTTCATCGTCCATGGCTTGCGGCAAGTACCAGAGGTTAAGAACGGAGTGCCACGCGCCGTAGGCGGAGAGCAGGACGCGCTCCGGCGGCACCGCCAGCTCCAGGCGCACCATCCGCCCCGTACCGGGCTTGTACCGGCGGAGGTCGGGCTTGTGCGTGTAGGCCCACCACGGGTAGCGGCCCCCGTACCCCGGCAGGCGGCGATGCATCTGGCCGCGCGTCCAGTCGTAGGAGTCTTGGAAGTCCTGAAAGAACGCCTCGCCCGTAGGATCAGCCCAGAGCGTCCGCTGCTCGCGCAGCCGTTCCCAAACGCGGAGCGGTTGGATCGTCCACAGGCGCGTCGTCCCAGGGCGGGGCTTGCCGATGGTCTGCGTGGTCGCGCGTGCGGAGGCTGTCAACGGCCTCACTCCGGCTTCTGCATTTCGGCCAGGAAGTCCTGCACCTGCCAGCGGGCGTTGCGGCCGTGGGAGCCGAGGTAGTCCAGCATGGCCTCTTCGGCAAAGTCTAAGTCCGCGAGGTCGGCGGCCGTGAAGTCTTCGCGCAGGGCCTCCCAGACGGCGTGGAGGTCGGCGAGGGTGTAGACGCGGTGGGCGTCGCGGACCGAAGCGGGCTTGACCTTGAGGAAGATCTGATCGGACCCCTCGAAGCGGCCCTTGACGACGTAGCCCTCGATGCCATCGCGCGTCGCTAGATGTTCCAGCGAGCGCAGCCGCTTGTAGACGTCGCCCGCCTCGCCGCCGCCGACCAACCGCCCCTGCAATTCCACCAATTTTAGCCGGTAGTCCTCAGCGATGCGCTCCTTTTCCAGCCGGTCCACGAACTGAAAGTCGGGGTCAATGACGTCTATCAAAACCATGTCGGGCCGTTCGGCGAGGATGACGGTTTCGATCTCGGGCAGCGTCATCTCGAAGCAGGGGACGTAGCCCAAATCGGCCAGCTTGTACGCCTGCGGGTAGAGCTTGTCAATGAGCTTGCGGGCCTGCGAGCCGTAGTCTATCCCCAAGCCGCGCACGTTCTCGATGCCCGCCGAGACCAGCGGGTTGCCGCCGTCGAAGACGTCGCGCGTGGCGAACAGGTACGGGGCGTCTTTCTTGTCGCCGTGCTTGTAGAGCCGGATGTTGACCCCGTCCTCCTTCTTCTCGACGATCACCTCGCCGTCGCGCAGGGCGCGGAACAGGGACCGCTCCTGGGTCGCCGCGAAGCGGTCCGTGGTGTAGTCCGAGGCGGGCAGGATGCGCGGGTAGCCCCGCACGATCTGGCGCGTGTCGGCCCAGAAGACGGTGCCCTTCAGCACATACGAGACCGGTGCGTGGCTGCCGGACTGGTGGTAGGTGATGGCCGGGCCGTCCTGCGAGAACGACCCGATGCCGACCCCAAAGAAGGCCGCCAGCGCGTCTCGGGTGAAGGCCGGGAGCGCCCGGCGGCACTCCCGCAGTTTCTCGGCGATGTCCAGGTACATGGGGGTTCAGTCTAGGCGAAGGTTTAGAGCGTACAGAATTGCAGCAGCTTTTCCACGACCTTGAAGACATGGGTTCCGGGGAGCGCGGGCCAGCGCGTGTCCCGCTCCCCTTCCAGCACTTTGGCGTGTGCAACGGCTGCGCGGACTCCGTCGAGCGTGTAAGGGTCAAGCCTGATGCGAGATTTATTGTGGCCGCCTGTATGCGGGCGCAGCCGCTCAATTACGGCATTACAATCCTTGTCCGCCGCGTCGGCCTCTTCGAAGTGCAGGAGCAGCCACAGCTCGAAGCAGGGGTTGCTGATGGCGAGACCATAACCGCTTTCCCGCGCCACCTGGGTCACTTCATCCAGAAACTGCCCGCGCTGCCGGTCCACATCTAAGACCAGCCAGCGTTCATCGTCTTCGTTCAGGTCAAATTGCTCCTCGAACGTGACCAGCCGCTCCAGGACATGCCTCGGCGCGGAAAGCCCGTTCGGCCCGGCTGAGAGGACTTCCACATGAACGCGCGAGCCTCGGAAGAGGGAGAAGTATTGCGCTTCCGTCTTCTCACCCTCCACCGCGATGACAAAGATGCGCGCGTCCCGGACGAACTGCGGGCGGGGCACCAAGCCGGTCCGGCGGATTCTCATGCGGCCACGCCTGCGGGTTCCGGCTCGCGTACTTCTCCGTCTTTCGGAACAGTCTCATCCAGACGGTGAATGTCGCCGATGAAGGGGATCGCGCCGAACCGGCCGTTGAGGTAGCCCTTTTCGATTTTGAGGTCCGCGCGTGTCTTGAACTCCGCGAGCGAGTAAAGATGCGACGCGCCCTCCTTGTCTTTTTCGGCAAACCAAATCTCATCCCGCCGCAGCAAGTCCAAATTAAGCAGGTTGGTATCGTGTGTCGTGAAGATAAGCTGGCTTTGATTCCTCCCGGCCAGGGCGGCTTCCACAACGAGACGTGAGATTAGTGGATGCAGCCGCCGATCAAGCTCATCGATAATCAGAACTCTTTCTTCGTCCTCATGGAGCGAGAACATGGCAGGAAGAAGGTGTATCATGCGCTGAGTTCCATCCGATTCTTCATGGATATCAAAGGGTATGTGGCTGCCGTCTTTGCTCCGGTGTTGCATATTGAAAAGAACTAATATTGGTTCTCCTTGATCGTTTCGCCTCAGTGCGTATCGCTCACCAGTTGCGCTACGAACCGTGGTCATAAAGTTACCTGGCATTTGTGCTACGACTGCTCTTACCTCTTCACGCTGTTTCTCCAGCATTTCCGGTACATAACGCTCGAAGTCGAATGGAACTTCCTCTGTCGTGACAATTTCAATTCCTGTGTCGGCAGCGCAGAGGAAGCGGCTCAAGAAACCAATAAACGATTTGTCTGTGTGCGCCCTACCCTCGACATCCCGCGAAGTTGCTTCGGCAGACAGGATAAGACAGGAATACTGAAACCATTCGCTTATTGATCGCAACACATCTACGTTGTTCTCGATGGCCTGTGTAAAGAAAAGTTGATTAGGGCGCGTCCCCTGCGCCACGAACTCTAAGAATTGCTTCTGTTTGCTGCTTCGGCCCGACAGGGCCGGACCTACCTCAACGTCCGCTCTGCCGTCTTCGGAGGTTGTGCGCTCGAAGAATTTAACTTCCTGCTTGCTGGGAGTCGCATAAAGCCATTCTTCGTGAATACGGACTGCATCCAGTCGAAAGCCGTAGTTATACAGGACGCCTTGCGTCTTGATGATGAACTCAAACTTGCTTGGTCGGCTGGCCTCATTGCCTAGCTTGAACGGGCGAACTGGGATATTCTGGGTGCCGCGCGTCCCGTCAACGATAAGGTTCTTGGCGAACCGGATCGCTTGAACGAGGTTGGACTTGCCCGCCCCGTTCGCGCCGTAGAGGGCGGCAGCGCGGAGCAGGGACTCGCCCTTGCGCGGCACGTCCGGCACGAGATGAGTGGGGTGCTGGTCGCCGCCGACGGCGACCATGCTGAAAACCTGTTCCTCGTCAAACGAGAGAAAGTTTTCGACGGAGAACTGGACGAGCATAAGCTTATAATACCAGGCCGTGCGGCGAAAGTCGCTTTTCGGAGATTTTTTCTCCGAAAAAGGTAAAGCGCGCAACTTATCGGCTCAACAGCTTGCCTTCCCAGCCTTCCTGGACGCTGGCGAAGAACGTCAGCAGGGCGGCGGCGACGGGGTCGGGGCGCTCCTCGGGCAGCCAGTAGCCGCCGCGCGGGACCGTCTGGATGGCGGCGTGGCCGCCGTGCTGCGCCAGGACGGCTTCCAGGGCGTCCCGGTCCAGGCGGGGGTCGCTTTCGCCCACGAGCAGGAGCAGCGGGATCTGGCCGCTGACGCCCAGCGGGGGCGCGGGCGGGACGCGGAAGGGGGCGAGGCTGGCGCGGAGGGCGCCCGGCAGGGACAGGGCGCGGACGTAGACGGCCAGGTCGGTCTCGTGCAGCATGTCGGGGTCGTGTGACCAGGCGCGGAAGAAGTGGCGCAGGTAGGCGTCCACATGCCCTTCCAGCAGAAGTTCGGGCAGGTCGGGCGTGTGGTGGAAGTCGCTGTGCCAGTTTCCTGATAGGTTTCCGGGCGCGTCCCCCGCGCGGGCCGCGCCGCCGGGGGCGGCGCTGAGGAGGGCCAGCCCGGCGACCTCCTCGGGGTGCGCCACCGCGTAGGCGTTGGCGACTTCGGCCCCCTCGTCGCCGTGCCCGACCAGGAAGATCGGGTCGTCCCCCACCCCCAGCGCGGCCACCAGGGCGCGCATGTCCTCCATGCGCGTGTGGGCGTCATAGCCGCCCGTCGGCTTGTCCGAGTCGCCGCTGCCGCGCAGGTCGGGGACGAGGGGGAAGTAGCCGGACGCGGCGATCGAGGGCACGACGCGCCGCCAGGCGTGGCCGGACTGCGGCCAGCCGTGCAGCAGCAGGACGGTCGGGCCGTCCCCCTCCATGCTGCGGTAGCGCAGACGCAGGCCGTCGGCCAGACGGATGAATCCCAGTTCGAGGTTGGACATCGGCGTCTCCTAGTGGTATTCCGAAGAGTGGCATTCCGAAACAAAAGGCGCGCGGACAGGCCACA
>CAXTWM010000096.1:6920-14597 GCA_964247915.1 uncultured Armatimonadales bacterium
CCGGGGCCCCCCCCAACCAACCCCGCCCCCCCCCCCCCCCCCCCCCCGGCCCGCGCGCCTTGTGATCACGGCATCGGGAAGGAAGGGGGACTACTTCTTGGCGTAGTCGGCGTTGATCTGGATGAACTTCTTCCACTGGTCGGGGACTTCATCCTCCATGAAGATGGCGTCCACCGGGCATTCCGGCTCGCACAGGCCGCAGTCAATGCACTCGTTCGGGTCAATGTAAAGCTGGTCGTCGGCGTCGTGGATGCAGTCCACCGGGCAGACGGCGACGCAGGACTTATCTTTGACCCCGATGCAGGGTTCGGCGATCACATAGGGCACGGTCAATTCCTCCAAACTATCAGTGGCCCTATTATACACACGCGGCGGCGGAAATAGCAACCCTTGTTTGCGGCGCGTCTTCGCCGGGCGGCATCCGACAAGGTAGCGCGAGTGGGGCTTGACACGCCGGGTTGATTGATAGTATGATAAACGTAATATAATTCAACGAACCATGCGCTACAAACCACAACACAAAGAAGAAACCCGCCGAAGGATCATAGAAGCCGCGTCCCAGGAGTTCCGGGCGCATGGATTCGAGGGGGTCGGAATTGCCAAACTCATGGGTGCCCTGAGCCTGACGCACGGCGGGTTCTATGCCCACTTCGCGGACAAGGACGACCTTATGGACGAGGCGCTGGCGCTGGCGCTGGGCCAGAGCCTGGAGGCCATGCTGGCTGCCTTGGGGGAGGGCGGGGTTCCCGCCCTGCTTGACTACTACCTGAGCGAGCATCACCGGGACCATCCGGCTCTGGGGTGTCCTCTCCCGGCACTCGCCGCCGAAGTGGCGCGGCGCTCCCCCACATCGCGGGAGGCATTCACGGGAAGGCTGTCGCAGACTCTCGACGCAATCACGGAACACATGCCGGGGGTGACGTATCCGCAGAAGCGGGCGAAAGCCAACTTCCTGTTCTCAGCCATGGCCGGGGCGGTGGCACTCGCACGGACGGCTTCC
The DNA here is from genome assembly GCA_964247915.1 of uncultured Armatimonadales bacterium. Taxonomy (GTDB): domain Bacteria; phylum Armatimonadota; class Armatimonadia; order Armatimonadales; family Capsulimonadaceae; genus JANXMY01. The sequence goes on from CAXTWM010000096.1 coordinate 7,921, forward strand.
GACCCGGACACAAGCAAAGCCATCCTCACAGACACCCGCGAAAACCTCCTCCTCCTTGTCGGGAAGGAACCCGATTAATCTTGCCGACGACCTCGCTGTTGTCTTTTGTCGACTCCATAAAATGACGATGATCATGCCATACCACAGCCTTGGAGAGAAATGTTACCAGAACTAAACATCCTGCATCAGAGCATCGAGAGGCGGAAAGCCGAAATACTCATCTACGTCGAATCCCTCCCCGATGAGGAGCAGAGCAAAAGCCTCGCTGCGGGGGGGTGGTCTCCTCTACAAGTGCTGGATCACATCGTCATCGTCGAAGAATGGATGGCGGGGCCGGACGCCGCCGCGCTGCCGGTGAACGCCAGAGTCTTGATGAAGGGGCGTCTCTTCATCGCTTTTGGGGGCGGTCTCATGCGGTCGGCCCTGCGGGTGCCGCCCCTGCCGACGGCGGTGCCGCACGATGATCCCGACTTCACGGCGGTCAAGCAGCGCTGGGACAGATCGAGGACCCTGCTTTGTCCGAAGCTGGCGGCGGTCACGCCGAAGACCCGGCCGCTGCCGATCGCGCTGCACCCGGTCGCCGGGCCTCTGAACGCAAAGCAGGTGCTTCTGTTGCTGGACGTTCATCTCGCCTACCACTGGCGGCATCTCCCGCGCGCATCGACTTCAGGAGGCAGACCATGAAGCCGACGAATCTTGTCCAGGAACACTACGGCTTCCGGGAGATGCCCGCCCGCGTGGAGAACGCCCTGCGGCAAGCGGGCTACGGGGAAGGGCCGATCAACTGGTCGGAACTGGCGGCACTGGACCAGTTCCACACGCGCGGCCTCGCGGCGACCAAGGAGATGGCGGAGGGGGTGGGCCTGACCGAAGGCGACAGCATCCTCGACGTCGGTTCCGGCTTGGGCGGGCCGACGCGCTACCTCGCCGCCGTTCACGGCTGTCATGTCACCGGCATCGAGCTGACGCCGCTTTATGTCGAGATCGCCGCCCTGCTTTCTCGACGGACGGGGCTTGCGGATCGCACCCGGTTCGTTCAGGGCGATGCGCTGGAGATGCCGTTCGAGTCGGAAAGCTTCGACCACGCCTGGACGCAGCATGTCGCCATGAACATCCCGGACAAGGGGAGGCTGTACCGGGCAGTCCACCGCGTTCTCAAGAAAGGCGGACGACTGGCGCTCTACGACATCGTTGCGGGGGGCGGAGGGCCGCCCCACTTCCCGGTGCCGTGGGCGCGGACGCCGGACACCAGCTTCCTCGTCACCATGGAGGGAATCAGGGAGGCTCTGGCCGGAGCCGGGTTCGCCGAGGTCGGGTGGGAGGACACCACGGCGAAAGCACTCTCCTGGCTTACGGCGCAGAGGAACAGTCCTGCCCCCCCGTCCGCCGACGCCCTCAGTTTGGCGCTGGTCATGGGGCCGGAGTTCGGCGCGATGGCGGCGAACCTTGGCAGGAACTTGATGGAGGGCCGGGTGCGGGTGTTGCAGGGGGTCGTGGAGCGGACATAACGCCGGAGCGCCGCACCGACAGCGGCCCTTGTTCGCGGTGCGTCAGGGCGCGTCTCCTTCCAGCAACATCCCCATGAACACGTCGGCGCGGGCGTAGGGGGAGGCGGGCCGCGCGTGGGGCGGCAGGTGACAGAAGCCCGCCGACTCGTAGAGGTGCAGGGCGGGGGCAAGCCGCGCGTTGCTTTCCAGATACAGCCGCCGCGCGCCCCGGTTCCGCGCCCAGGAGATCGCGGCTTGCATCAGCAGACGCCCCACCCCATATCCCTGCGATTTGGGAGTGACGGCCATTTTGGCGACTTCGTAGGCCCCATCCGGCATCGGCACGAGGGCGACGCAGCCGACGGCCCGCCCATCCACATCAGCCAGGAGTATCTGGCCGCCGGGGGCCAGGATGGTCGCTTCGGGGTTGGACAGCGTCGCCTCGTCTTTGGCCTCGACTCGGAAGAACGCCCTCAGCCAGTCCAGGTTCAGGTCACGGAAGGCCGGGGTATCCCCGGCCCTGTAGGGCCGGATGGTGATGTTTGGCACCTCTGTCGCCTCCGTGGTCACAGCGCCCGCCTACTTGACCGCGACCAGCTCAACGTCGAAGACCAGCGTCGAGTTCGGCGGGATCGCCGGGGACGGCGACTGCGGGCCGTAGGCGAGGTCGGCGGGGACCACCAGGCGGCGCTTCCCGCCGACCTTCATGGTCGCCAAGCCCTCATCCCACCCTTTGATGACCTGACCCGCGCCGACCTGAACCGGGAACGGGTCTGTGCCATGGTCATAGGAAGAGTCGAACTTGGTGCCGTCGGGCAGCGCGCCCACATACTGCACGTCAGCGGTCTGGCCGGGGGCGGGGCTGGGGCCGGTCCCGACCTTGATGTCGTAATACTGGAGGCCCGACGGCGTGGCCTTCAGCGTCACGGTCTTGCCGGCGATCTTGGTGGTGGCCGGCGTGTGGGAGATGTCGGCGGACGGCGGCGCGGGGGCCGTGGGTCCCATTGCGGCGGGGCCTGTCGTGGCGGGCGTCGGCGTGCTCGTGGACGCCGTCGGCGCGGTGCTGGCGCTGTCGTCGGCGGCTTTGTTGCCGCAGCCGGGCGCGGCAACGAGCAGCGCCCCGGCGAGCCAGAGCGCCTTTGTCGTGAACTTCATGGGTCAGATCCTCCTGAAACTGCCTCCCATTGTACCTGAGAAGCAGGGAGTTTGCCTGCCCGTGGTGAACAGGGGTCGCATGAATATCGCAGCGTGGAGCGCGGTCGTGCTGACCGCCGGGAGCATTTTCTTCGGCGCGGGCACGACCCCCGCCCAGGCACAGGGGATGGGCCGCGTCGGGTCCCAGGACACGGCGACGGCCGACCCGCCGGTCCCGCGTCCACGGACGCCGCCGATCAAGGTGACGCTGTTCCAGAACCTCGCGTTCACGGACTTCACCCCGAAGACGTACCGCTATTCGCCGCCCCCCGGCGGGGCGCGGCGCTGGGCGCGCGTCGTCCTCGTGGCCGATTTCTCGGTGACGCCGGGCCGCCAGTTCGACCGCACGGCGCAGATCTTCCTGGGCCGCACCAACGTCTACTTCGGCACCACGATGGAGCCGTCGCGCGGCGTCGGCCCCACCTGGCATGTGGAGCGGGACGTGACCGACGACAGCGCGCTCCTGCGGACGCCGCAGCCGGGCCTGGCGATCCTGGGCAACATCGTCAACGCGACCTACACCGGCGTCATCCGGGGCAGCGCCGTTCTGCTGTTCTACCCGACGGACAAGTCCACGCCCCCCGCCGAGACGCCGGACGTGGTGCTGCCGCTGCCCGGCAAGGGGGACGGGGCGGCGAGCCTGAGCGGGCCGGACGGCGCGCTAACGGAGACCTTCACGTTCCCCACCAACGTCATCCGGGCCTCCCTCGACCTCATCACCGAGAGCCAGGGGCAGGACGAGTTCTGGTATCTCGGCGTCCCCAGCGATCTGTCGGAGAAGCTCCACACCTTCGGCGGGACGGCCTTCCGCGAGGCCGAGATCACCGTAGACGGCAGGCCGGCGGGCGTCGCGCCGGTCTACCCGTGGATCTACACCGGCGGCATTGACCCCTCGCTCTGGCGTCCGATTCCCGGCGTGCAGACGCTGAACTTCGTCCCGTACCGCGTGGACCTGACGCCCTTCGCGGGCGTCTTCAGCGACGGCAAGCCGCACCGCGTCAGCGTCCACGTCTTCAACGGCGGCAGTTCATTCGCCGTGGCCGGCGCGCTCTACCTTTACCGCGATCCCCTGTTGAAAGTGGTCCACGGAGCGGTTACGACCGACACGCTGGGCGCGGCCCCCACCCCGGTCATCGCGCAGAAGATCGTTACGCAGGGCGGCGAAACCAGCGGCCCGGTTTCCGTCGCTTCAACGCGGCGTTTCACCCTCGCCGGGTATGTGCTGACCTCGCACGGGCGGGTGGACACCCGGATCGTCCAAGACGTCCGTTTTGTGAGCGCCCAGCAGTTCGAGGTCTCCCCCGCCCGAGAGATCCAGAACCTCCAGCAGACCACGCAGCTTTCGGCCACGACCACCACGCGCAGCGGCACGCAGGTCGTCGTGCGGCGTCGGGCGCTGGTCTACCCCCTTTCGTTCCTCTCCGCCCGCTTCGTCCGGCCCGACAAATCCGCCTCGCGCGCCACCACCGTCCACCAGGCGTACCAGGTGACGGAGCAAGTGACCCGCAACGGCGTCCCCGTCTTCTCCAGCGCGCTGTCGGATGAAGTCGCCCCGACGGACGTCCTCCTGTTCAACGCCGCCGGCGCATTCACCGGCCATCAGGTCCAGAAGAGCACACAGACCTATTCCTACTCCGACTCGCGTGGGCAGAAGTATAGGCAAACAGTCAAGGCGGAGAACGGCGTCGTGACGGGCATCACGCCTTGAAAAAGCAGTGCTTATGTTATAATGTGTTAAACTGTGACGCAAACATACGACATTACATCCCAAGCCCATGCCGAACACCAGACAGAGCGCCAAGAAAAAGGACGTTCGCGACATCATTGGTCAAGCTGGCCTGCTGCGTCCGCGCGATCTGCGAGCGCAGGGGATCGCGGCGGAGCATCTGCGACGCCTGGTGCAGCGCGGGGAAGTGGAGCGGCTGGGTCGCGGCCTGTACCGACTGCCGGACGCCCCCCTGACGGAGCACCATTCCCTGGCGGAAGTCAACAAGCGTGTGCCGCGCGGGGTGGTCTGCCTGGCCTCCGCCCTGGCCTTCCACGGCCTGACCACGCAGATGCCTTATGACGTCTGGCTGATGATCGAGAGTCGTTCCCGCGCGCCGAAGTTGGACTGGCCGCCCCTGCGCCTGTTCCGGGCGTCCGGGGAGTCGTTCACGGCCGGCGTCGAAGAACATCGCATTGAAGGGGTTGCAGTGCGGGTGACAAGCCCCGCCAAGACCATCGCCGACGGGTTCAAGTACCGGAACAAAATCGGCCTGGAGGTCGCCGTCGAGGCGCTGCGGGAGTGCCTGCGGGAGAAACGCTGTTCGCGCGACGCGCTGCATCATTTCGCCCGCATCTGCGGTGTGGGGAACATCATGCGGCCCTATCTGGAGGCGCTCTCGTGACGGAGGAAGAGGCGCGGGCGGTTTCGATTCGCCAGCGTCTGCTGAACAAAGCGCGGGCGGATGGCGAGGAGTTCCAGCGTCTTCTGACCCGCTATGCTTTGGAGCGTCTGCTTTATCGCCTGGGCCGGTCCGACTACCGGGAGCGTTTCGTTCTCAAGGGCGCGCTGCTGTTTTCCGCTTGGACGTCGCGCCCCCACCGCACCACCAAAGACCTGGACCTGCTCGGGTTTGGCGAGCCGTCCGCCGAGGCGCTTGCAGCGGTCTTCGGCGACCTCTGCCGGGTCCCCGCGGAAGAGGACGGGCTGATCTTCGACGCTGGCGCTGTCGCCGCACGGGAAATCCGGGAGGGAAGCGAGTATGGCGGCATCCGCGTGACGCTGACTGCAAGCTTGGCCGGGGCGCGGATACCTTTGCAGGTGGATGTCGGCTTTGGGGATGCCGTCACACCGGCCGCAAAGCAGGTAGACTATCCCACGCTGCTGGACCTGCCCGCCCCGCGCGTGCGAGCCTATCCGCAGGAGACGGTCGTGGCTGAGAAGCTGGAGGCACTAGTTAGTCTGGGGATGGACAACAGCCGTATGAAAGACTTTTACGACTTGTGGGTCCTCTCCCGTGAGTTCGTCATGGATCAAGCCGTCTTGGCGGCAGCCGTCCGCGCGACCTTCGTGCGGCGTCAGACGCCTCTTCCGCAGGAGGTTCCCGTGGCGCTGACGGCAGCCTTCGCCTCCGATCCGGCAAAACAGGCACAGTGGGCCGCATTCGTCCGGCGCAGCCTGTCGCCGACCGAACCCGCGCCGACGCTGGCCGAACTCATCCCACTTCTGAACCATTTCCTGATGCCGCTGCTTATGCAGACCCGCCTCTGAGGCGTCAGCGGACGCCCGGCTTCCCGTCCCGCAGGGAAACGGGGCGGCTGCCGTCTATGTCGGTGAAGCCGTATTCCTCGGCCAGTTCCACCGCGACCAGCCAGCGGCCCGACTTGTCCAGGATGTGCGGGTCGGCGGCTAGGGCGGCGACGGCGCGGCCCACGAACTGCGGCGACTCGGAGTTCGAGAGGTCGAAGTGCTCCGCCGCCCGCAGGACGCCCTCGGTGCGGACCAGGCCGGGGTACAGGGAGACGGCGGCGATGCCGTGCGGGCGCAGTTCGCGCGCCATCAGGGCCGCCATGCGGTCGTCGGCGGCTTTGGCGACGCCGTAGGCCACCCCGGCGTCATCTTTCTGGGCGGCGAAGAACGACGTGTTGACGACCAGGCCGCTCTTCTGAGGCAGCATCAGGGGGACGGCGAGGGCGCTGCAAGCGTAGTGGGCGCGGACGCCCGCCGCGAACATCGAGTCCCAGCGCGACAGGGGCGCGTCCCAGAATCCCCGCTCCTTCCAGAACTCCGTCCCATCGGCGAAGTGCTCGTAGCCGCCCCAGACGTTGTTGACCAGGATGTCCAGCCGCCCCTGCTCGCGCCCGACGAGGGCGAACAGGGCTTCCGTCTGGGCGTCGTCCCGGTGGTCGCAGCGGACGGCGACGCCCCGCCCGCCGAGCGCGGTGACTTCGGCTGCCGTCTGATAAATGGTCCCGGCCAGCCCGCCCGGCCCCTGCCCTTCGGACTGGGTC
>CAXTWM010000097.1:0-14506 GCA_964247915.1 uncultured Armatimonadales bacterium
CTTCTCGACCTCCTTTATCGGCGGGGGCGGGGGCGGCAACGCGCCCGCCAGCGGCGGGTTCGCGCCCTCGACGACCAGCCTGGGCGCCTCGCCCGGCGTGGGCGGCCCCGTCTCCAATCCCGGCATCGGGACAAACCCCGGCACGGGGAACGGGCCGGGGCTGGGGAACACGACCGGGACGCCGGGCGGGACGGTGCCCGGCAGCACCCCCGCCCCCGGCGGCACGGGCAGCCCCGGCGCGACGCTTCCGGGCAGCGGCGGCACAGCCGCGCCCCCAGCGCCGGGTCCGGCGAATGGCGCTCCGGGCGGCACGACCGCGCCCCCAACACCGGGGAACGGCGGCACGACTTCCCCCGGCGCTGCACCGGGAGGCATCGGGCCGGCGCCTAATGGCGTCCCCGGCACTTCTCCCGTCCCCGGCGGAACGCCCGGCGGCGCGGGGACCGCCGCACCTGGACAGGGCGCGAGCCTGCCGTCCATCGTGGCCGGCTACCTGACGGACCTGGGGCCTGCACCGGGATCGCAATTGCCGTCCGCCGCGCCCACGGCACACGCCGAGGAGGAGGCGCGGGCGAAGCCGCAGGACACGACGACCGGCGGCGGGAGCGGCGGCGGCACGACCAGCCCGGTGACGGGGAGCGGGGCGTCGGGCATCCGGGGCGAGCGCAACAACTACGCCGCCCGCGTCAGCGCCAGCCAGTTCATAGACCTCTTCGGGCTGCTCCCCGCCGCGCGGGACGCCCAGAAAGATGTCCGCGACTTCTACAGCCTGGACATCGAGCGGCTGCAAAACGAGACCGCTCTGGCCGCCAAAAACCTCTTCTTCAACCTGCTGCTGGCCCAGGAGCAGGTCACGACCCAGGAAGAGCAGGTGCGCTATGCCCAGGAGGACGTCCGCATCACCGAGGCGCGTCTGCGGCAGGGCATCGTCTCGCGCTTCGACGTGCTGACCGCCCAGACCGCGCTGTCCACCGCCCAGCAGCAGCTCATCGCCGCCCAGGACCAGCGGGATCTCGCCCAGGCCGATCTGAGCTATCTGCTCGGCACCGACCCGGACCAGCCGCTGACGCTGCAAACGCCCGCGCTGCCGCCGCTGGACCAGGCGATCAACCTGCCGCAGACGACGCGGGCCGCCGAGGAGCGCCGCCCGGAAGTCAAGCAGGCGAGTGCCAACGTCAGCGAGGCCCGTCGGCTGGTCAAGCTGGCCGGCTCGACCCTGCTGCCCACCCTGGGCCTGGTCGCCAGCGGCGAGCGGGCCGGCATCGCCTCGCAGACCGCCCCGCGCGACTACGCGAGCCTGACGGCCCAGCTCGCCGTGCCGCTCGACGACGGCGGCGCGACTCGCTCGCGCGTCCGGTCGGCACGGATAGACGTGGACACGCAGGTCTTGACGCTGGAGCAGGTTCGGCTGAACGTGTCTCTGGAAGTGCGGCAGGCGACGCTGAACATCCGCAGCGCACAGGCGCAGGTGGCGTCGGCCCAGACCGGCGTGGCCCAGGCCCAGGAGGCGCTGCGGCTGGCCTACCTGCGCTACCAGGGCGGGCTGGGGACGTTCCTGGACGTGCTGAACGCCCTGGCCCAGCTCGCGCGGACGCGGACGAACCTGTCCAACGCCGACTTCTTTTACCAGACATCTTTGGCGCAGCTCGTGCGCGCGACCGGAGGCCGCTGACGCGCCCGCCTCTTTTGTTGACCTGTCCCCGCTGTGGGGAAGGGCTGGCACGGGCGGGGAACGTCCTGCGGTGCGGCCGGGGCCATGCCTATGACATCGCTCGGGAGGGCTATGTCAACCTGCTGCTGGCGAATCAGAAGGCATCACAATCGCCGGGGGACACGAAAGCGATGGCGGCCTCCCGCCGGGCCTTTCTGGACAAAGGGTATTACACGCCGCTGTCGGATCGGATCGCCTCCCTCGTTGGCGAGGGCCGAGGCGGGAACGAATCGGGGCGCGTTGGGATTTTAGACGCGGGGTGCGGCGAGGGCTACTACCTGCACCGTCTTATGGAGACTCTACCTGCCGGGTGCAATGGGTACGGCCTGGACATCTCCAAAGAGGCCGTCAAGCTGGGCGCGGCGAGGTACAAAGGCAGCCAGTTTCTGGTCGGCAGCATCCATCAAGACTTGCCGTTCCCTTCGTCCTCTTTGGACGTCGTGCTGAACGTGTTCGCGCCCAGAAATCCGACTGAGTTTGCGCGGGTGCTCCGGCTGGGCGGGATGGCGCTGGTCGTCGTCCCCGCTGAGGGACATTTAGCCGCGCTGCATGATGCCCTGGGCCTGCCACGGATTGACGGCAACAAGGAGCGGCGGGCCGTCGCGGATTTTGAGGGGGCGCTTGCCCCCTCTCATTCGGAGACTCTCCGATACCGGCGGGTCCTGCCCCCAAAAGATGCTCTGCACTTGATCCAGATGACGCCGACCTTTTGGCAGTTGTCCGACGAGGCGCGGGCGGGCGTGAACTCCCTGCCGGGCCTCGACATCGAGTTCGCTTTTACGTTGATCGTCCTGCGCCGCGCTCCCGACGCGGCCGCCTGAAACGAGTAAGACCCTATGTGGATCGTCAAGCTTGCCCTGAGCAAGCCCTACACATTCGCCGTCCTCGCGCTGGTCATCCTGCTGGCGGGCGTCGGCAGCATCCTTTCGATGCCGACGGACGTCTTCCCTGCCATTGACCTGCCCGTCGTGACCGTCATCTGGGGCTACTCCGGTTTCACGCCCAACGACATGGAGAAGCGCTTCGTCACCCAGAGCGAGCGCGCTTACACCACGTCCGTCAACGACATCGAGCACACCGAGTCGCAGTCCGTCTCGGGCGTCGGCGTCATCCGCATTTACTTCCAGCCCGGCGCGGACGTCGCCCAGGGCATCGCGCAGGTCGTGGCGACCTCGCAGACCATCCAGCGCATTTTGCCGCCGGGCACGCAGCCGCCCTACATCCTGCGCTACGACGCTTCCGACGTGCCGGTCATCCAGGCCGCCGTCAGCAGCGACACCCTGCCCGAGCAGCAGTTGTCGGACCTCAGCACCAACTTCATCCGCACCCAGATGGCGACCGTCCAGGGCGCGCAGGTGCCGCTCCCCTACGGCGGGCGGGGCCGCGTCATCAACGTGGACATTGACCCGCAGGCGCTGACGGCGCGGGGCCTGTCCCCGCAGGACGTCTCCAACGCCATCAGCGCCCAGAACCTCGTCCTGCCCTCGGGCGACGCCAAGATCGGGGCGCGCGACTACAACGTGTCCATCAACAGCAGCCCGGAGGCCGTGGAGGCGTTCAACGACATCCCGATCAAGACCGTGAACGGCGCGGTCGTCACGATCAAGGACGTCGCCCACGTCCGCGACGGCTACGCGATCCAGCAGAACATCGTCAACCAGAACGGCAAGCGCGGCGTGCTGATCCAGATCAACAAGAGCGGCAAGGCGTCCACGCTGGACGTCGTCGGGCGCATCCGGGCCGCCCTGCCGCGCATCCAGTCCACGCTGCCCCCGGAGCTGAAGATCGCGCTGATCGCCGACCAGTCCGTCTTCGTCAAAGCCAGCGTCCAGGGCGTCGTCCGCGAGGCGACCATCGCCGCCTGCCTGACCGCCCTGATGATCCTGCTCTTTCTGGGCAGCCTGCGCTCCACCCTGATCGTCGCGGTCTCCATCCCGCTGTCCATCCTGGCCTCCATCTTCGTCCTCCACTGCCTGGGGCAGTCGCTGAACACGACGACCTTGGGCGGCCTGGCCCTGGCCGTGGGCATCCTGGTGGACGACACGACCGTCACCATCGAGAACATCAACCGCTACCTGGGCATGGGCCGGTCGCTCCGGCAGGCCATCCTGGAAGGCTCGGCGGAGATCGCCCTGCCGGCCCTGGTGTCCACGCTCTCCATCTGCATCGTCTTCCTCCCGATGGCGTTCCTGTCGGGAGTCGCCAAGTCCCTCTTTCTGCCGCTGGCTGAAGCCGTCATCTTCGCCATGCTGGCCTCTTACCTGTTGTCCCGGACCGTGACGCCGACCTTTGCCATGTTCCTCCTGCCGAAAGAGACCGCCCTGTTCGCCGAGGAGGGCAAGGAACACGCCGGGCAGGACAGCGGTGGGAACAACGGGGGCGGGAAGAACGGCAGGAACGGGCAGGCGCGCGGCAAGCACGCGCAGGACGGCCTGCACCAGATGAACGGGCGCAACGGGCACCACGGGCGCAACGGCCACGGGAAGGACGGAGGGAAGGGCGAGCCGACCGACGAGCAGAAGGCCGTCGAGAAGCAGAAGAAGGGCATCGTCTGGCGCACCCATGCGGCCTTCAACACGCGCTTCGAGCGGATGCGGGAGGGCTACAAGGACCGGCTGGTCTGGGTCATGGACCACCGGATGGCCGTCTCGATCCTGTTCCTCGTCTTCTGCGCGCTCTCGTTCTGCCTGTACCCGTTCATCGGGCGCGACTTCTTCCCGCAGGTGGACGCCGGGCAGTTCCGGCTCCATGTCCGCGTCCCGCCCTCGACGCGGCTGGAGGAGACCGCCCGCATCTTCAGCCAGATCGAGGGCCAGATCCGCAAGACGGTTCCCGCCGACGAGACGAACCTGGTCCTGGACAACATCGGCGCCCCGGTGTTCGTCAACCTCGCCTACGGCGACAGCGCCACGATCGGGCCGTCCGACGGCGAGATATTGGTCACGCTGAAGCCCAAACACCACGCGACGGAGCAGTACGTTGAGGCCCTGCGCCGGTCGCTCCCGAAGCAGTTCCCGGACGACACGTTCTTCTTCCAGCCCGCCGACATCGTCAACCAGATCCTGAACTTCGGGCTGCCCGCGCCCATTGATGTCAAGGTGTCCGGGCCGAACCGCAACGGGGAGGGCGACTTGGCCGTCGCGCGGCAGCTCGTGACCAAGATCGCCGCCATCCCCGGCGCCGCCGACGTCCACTTGCAGCAGATCACGGACGCGCCCTCGCTGCGCGTGGACGTGGACCGCATCCGGGCCGCCCAGGTCGGGCTGACCCAGCGGGACGTCTCGCAGAGCCTACTGGTCTCGCTGGCCGGCACGGGCACGGCGTCGCCCAACTTCTACCTGAACCAGCAGAACGGCGTCGTCTACGGCGTGACGGTCCAGACGCCGCAGTACCGGCTGGACACGCCCGAAGCCCTGCTGAACACGCCGCTGTCCGTGCCCGGCTCGGCGACCCCCCAGCTCCTGAACAACGTCGCCACCCTGAGCCACGACACGTCCCCGCTGGTCATCAGCCACTACAACATCCAGCCGACCTACGACATCTATGCCAGCGCCCAGGGTCGGGACCTGGGCGGGATCGCCTCGGACATCGGCCAGGCCGTCAAGAGCGTGGACAAGAAACTGCCCCACGGCAGCACGATCAGCGTGCTCGGGCAGGTGCAGTCCATGAACACGTCCTTCACGGGCCTGACGCTGGGGTTGATCGGCGCGGTCGTGTTGGTTTACCTGCTGCTGGCCGTCAACTTCCAGTCCTGGCTGGACCCGCTGGTCGTCGTGTCGGGGGCGCCGGGCGCGCTGGCGGGCATTTTGTGGATGCTGTTCGTGACGCAGACGACGCTGAACGTCCCGTCCCTGACCGGCGCGATCATGACCATCGGCGTTTCGACGGCCAACAGCGTCCTGGTCGTGACGTTCGCCAACGAGCGCCGCCTGGAGGGCATGGGCGCGCTGGAGGCGGCCATTGACGCCGGCTACACGCGCCTGCGTCCCGTGCTGATGACGGCCCTGGCGATGATCCTGGGCATGATTCCGATGGCGCTGGCGCTGGGAGAGGGCGGCGAGCAGAACGCGCCGCTGGGCCGGGCGGTCATCGGCGGCCTCTTGATCGCCACCCTGACCACGCTGTTCATCGTCCCGATCTCCTACAGCGTCCTGCGCCGGGGCGAGCCGAAGATCTACGGCGAGGACGACGAGGACGAGAAGAAGACTCCCCCGGCCAAGCGCCGGCATCCTGCGGAAGAGGAGCTGGCGCAGCCTGCGTGAAGCCCCCGGAATGAATTACCGGAGTGAGGCACATGGGTGGCCGCCGGGCTTGTCCCCCGGAATGAATTCCGGGTCTATGAAAATGCAGCCGTCCGCCTGCGCGGACTAAGGCCCTGCCCCCGAGCGCCGTCTTCTGTCCACAAAGGTGGACGACTGCTCTACCGAAGACCCGGAATTCATTCCGGGGGCAGCAGCGCCGACCCAACGAGAAACAACACGATGGCTACCACCTACAACAAACCCGACGCGCCGCCGGAGTCCGAGCAAGCGGCGGAGCAGAAGCCGGACGGGTCGCCGCCCGGCGACCAGGGGAAGGACGGCGGGCCGAAGAAGGACGAGCACAGGGGCCGCATCTGGCGGCTGGCGCTGATCCTCTTCGCGGTCTTCGGCATCCTGCTGGTGATCGCCCTGCTGCCGCGCCTGGGCCGGAACAAAGAAGTCAAAGCGGACGCCAGGAACCAGACGCAGGCGGACGCCACGCCGACCGTCAACACTGTGCCGGTCCAGCCGCCGCCCGCCTTTGATGACCTGACCCTGCCCGGCAACATCCAGGCGGTCCAGCAGACCGCCATCGTCGCCCGCGCGTCCGGGTACGTCCAGCGCACCTTCGTGGACATCGGCGACAAGGTGCGGGCGGGGCAGCTCCTGGCGACCATCGCGACGCCCGACCTGAACGCGCAGGTGTCTCAGGCGCGCGCCCAGGTGTCCCAGGCGCAGGCGGCGGTCTCGCAGTCCGGGGCGAACCTGGGCCAGCAGCAGTCCAACGTCGCGCAGGGGGAGGCCAACCTGTCCCGCGCCCAGGCGCAGTTCGAGCAGGCGCGGACCGACCTGGCCCGCGCCCAGGCCGCGCTGGCCCAGGCCCAGGAGGCATCCGCCCAGCAGGGCGCGCAGCTCGCCCAGGCGCAGGCGAACCTGAACCTCGCCCGCGTCACCGCCCAGCGCTACCGGAACCTGCTGGCCGAAGGCGCGATTGACGAGCAGACGACCGATCAGGCCGTCGCCGCCGAGCAGACCAACACAGCAAACGTCCAGGCGCTTGGGTCCGCCCTGCGCGCTTCTCAGGCGAACGCCGGCGCTTACCGGGCCGCCGTCGGCTCCAGCCAGGCCAACATCTCCGCCTACGCCGCCGGCGTCCGCGCCGCCCGCGCCGCCGTGGGCGCGGCCCAGGCCAACGTCCGCTCCGCCCGCGCCGCCATCACCGCCTCGCAGGACAACGTCCGCTCGGCCCAGGCGAACGTCGCCCGCCTCGCCTCCCTGCAAGGGTTCCAGAACGTCCGGGCACCCTTCGCGGGCGTCGTCACCGCCCGCAACGTGGACACGGGCGCGCTGATCGGGACGTCCGGCAGCCCCAGCGGCGGCGGGGGCGACAGCTCGGGCGTCGGCAGCAGCGCGGCGGGGGCGACCTCTTCGGGCAACGCGGCGGGCGGCAGCACGCTGGGCGGCTCTTCTTCCGGCAGCGGTGGGGGGAGCACGGGGACTTCCAGCCTGTTTTCCATCGCGCAGCTCGGCACGCTGCGGCTTTATCTGAACGTGCCGCAGACCTACCTCGGCGTCGTCACCGTCGGCCAGCAGGCGGACGTGCAGGTGCGCGAGATGCCGGGCCGCAAGTTCGTGGGGACCGTGACCCGCTCGGCAGGCGCGTTCGACGCCGCCTCGCGGACCGTGGTCACGGAGGTGCATCTCGCCAACCCGGACGGCGCGCTGAAGCCGGGCATGTTCGCCGAGGTCCACCTGCGCGTCCCCCACCCCGGCGGCGCGGTGACGATCCCCGGCACCTCGCTCGTCACCAACGCACAGGGCACCCAGGCCGTGCTCATCGGCCCGGACGGCAAGGTCCACTTCCAGCCCATCACCGTGGGCCGCGACTTCGGCCAGACCATCGAGGTGACGCAGGGCCTGCGGGCGGGCCAGCAGATCGCCTCCACGCCGACCGACAGCCTCCGCGAAGGCCAGAAGGTGAAAGCGGTCCGGGCGAAGCCGCAGCCGGCGAAGGGCAGCTGACGACCGCAATCTGCGAAAAGGCCACGGGTTCTCACCCGTGGCCTTTTTCTGTCCCGCCCATTTCCCGCTAGAGGTTGACCGTGTTCACCTGCGCCGCGTCCTGTGGCGGGACCAGAACGAACGTGCCCGCTGGCAGGGCATCGTTGATCCTGACGTTGGACAGGAACGCCTCGATGTAGCTCTCCGTGCCGTCGTCAAAGACGGTCGTGATGAGGACCCGGTGCAGCAGGTGGTCTTCGCCGAAGAAGGCGAGGGTCGTATTCTCCACCTGCTGGAACTGCTGTGCCTTTTGCTTTATCTCGACCACCTGATAACGGCTCCCGCGCCAGGTCTGCTCCCCGACATAGCGCAGGAGGGGGTCGCCCACGCTGGGTTCGACGCGCAGGCCCGTCAGGCTGGGATCGAAAAAGAAGCGGACGAAAGCGTCCACATTGCGCGTCTTTCGTCCAACGTCCCGTCCATCCGGGGCCTCACGATTCCGGGAAAAGCGGCGTGTGTCGGGCCGATAGCGCCAGGTGAACGACCCGTCTGCCAGCGTCCTTATGGCATGCCGGTCCCGTGGGTCTGGGTCGAGGCGCGCGAGATTGGGATGCTGAAGGGTGAAGCTCTCCGCCACCCTGGCCGTCGCCCCCCCGGCACTGAGCGACCAGTGCAGGTCGGCCCGGAGCGACTTCAGCGCGCCGGTCGCGGCACCGGACTGTGCGATGATCGCCTGCGGGGTAAGAGCAGTTGTTTCCGAGGTGTCCGTCGGCGGCGTCTGGACGGGCGTGTTCTGCGCCAGCAACGGGGGGCGCGGATGCCCGCCGTGCAGGATGCCGACGACGCCGCCCGTCGTGCTGATTGCGATCAGTCCTGTGAGGACTGCTTTGGTGATGAACATCTGTTTCGTAGCTCCTTGTGCGAGTTGGTAAGCGCGCGGGATGGACGCCGAACCGGCGGGCGCGTTGAGGCCGGGGGCGGTCGGAAGTACGAGTTGTTGCAGGGCGGCGGGCGCGGCCTGAACGGCCTTTTCCGTCAGCAGCCCCGCGAGCGCCGCCGTCGGCAGGACGACGTCGGCTTGGGAGAGGTGCCGCCTCATCTTCTCCAGGGAGCGCGAGACCCGCATCCGGGCGGCGTCTTCCGTCATCCCCAGGGCCGCGCCGGTCTCCTTGAGGCTGCGGTCGTCGAAGAAGCGCAGCAGGAGGACCTCCCGCTCCTGACGCCCCAGGGCGTCGAGGGCGGCGTGCAGGACCGGCTCGATCTGATTCCACGGGTCGTTCTCCGGGGGACGCTGCGCTTCTTCGGCGGCCATGTGCTGCCCCAGCCGTTGTTCACGGAGGCGGACGCGCCGCTCCTGCTGGGCCGCGTTCCTGGAGACCAGACGGGCGGTCCGGTACAGCCAGCCGGCCAGGGAAGTGTGCGGGCGCAGGGCAGGCGCTTTCCGCGCCAGGATCAGGAAGACAGCCTGCGCGGCGTCCTCGGCCACCGCGACATCCCGGATGTCCCGTAGGCAGGTGGAGTAGACCAGGCCGGAGTAGCGGGCGACCAGTTCCGAAAACGCGGCCTGCCTCCCCTGTCGCACAAAGCGCCGCAGCAGGGCCGCATCCGAGGCCGCCGATGTTTCTTCCTCTTGCTGCACATTGATAGTATGTGCGTGATCCGAAAAAACCGAACGATTCCCCAAAATTATTTTTTCAGGCGCTTCGGCGGGCGTTCGGCCTGCCCATTGGCTCCTTTGCTTGCTTTTTGCCTCCGTCCGTAGTATAATTTCCGCAATCCTTATCTTTTGCGGGAATGACGGGCGGGGCTTCGGCCCCGGCTGGCCTCCCCGCCATCAGGAAATTCACCCCCCCAACTGCAAGAAACACCATGAAAAAGAACCTCGCCCTGCTCGCCGCGCTGGCGCTCGGGGCCGTGCTGCCCTCGACCTTCCGGGCGCAGGCCGCCGCTCCGTCTCCCCGGCAGCACATCCTGATGGACGCAGACTGGCGCTTTCACCAGGACGCGCCGGTCACGCTCCAAAGCGCCGTTCCCCTCACGGGCTGGCGCTGGCGCGCGGGCCAGCCGGGCGAGGCCGCCCAGATGACAGCGGCGACCCTGGACACGACCGGCGGCGACTGGCGCGACGCGGCGGCTCAGGACGTTTTCGGCGGTCGCAGCGGGTTCGCCTGGTTTCGGACGACGCTGCCGGCCCTCGCCGCCGCGCGGGGCCGGACGCTGCGCTTTGAGGGGGTGGACGACAACGCTACGGTCTACCTCAACGGGAAGATGCTGACCCACCACGAGGGCTGGAACGACCCGTTTGAAGTGCCCCTGGACGCGGCCTGGAACGCGGCGGGGCCGAACACCCTGGTCGTCCTGGTCGAGAACACGGCGGGCGGCGGCGGCATCACCGCGCCGGTCACGCTGGGCGTCAGCGCCGCGTCCGGCCCCCGCGGGGCGGACCCGTCCCGCCCGGAGATGAGCGATGCCGCCTGGCGCGTCGTGCATCTGCCGCATGACTACGTTCTGGAGTCGGCGTTCACACCCCAGGGCGACCCCTCCCACGGCTCGCTGATCCCGACGGGGGCTTGGTATCGCAAGACCTTTACCCTGCCCGCCTCGGACAAGGGCAAGGCGCTGTGGCTGAACTTTGACGGCGCGTACCGCGACAGCAAGGTCTACCTCAATGGGACGCTCGTGGGCGAGCATCCCTGCGGCTACACGCCCTTCAACCTGGACATCAGCCGGGCCGCCCGCTACGGCGGGCGCAACGTGCTGGCCGTGCAGGTCAGCCCGCAGCACGAGGAGGGCTGGTGGTACGAGGGCGGCGGCATCTACCGCCACGTCTGGCTGAACGTCGCCGACCCCGTCCACGTCGCGCCCTGGGGCACGTTCGTTTCCACGAAGATGGCCGAGCCGGGGCCGGACGGCGTGGCCGGACCTGCCACCGTCAACGTGAAGACAACGGTTGATTTTCCGTCGCCTTATACCATCAACGGCCCTGCCCCCCGCCTCATATCGCGTGTGCTGGACCCAGCGGGCAAGGTCGTTGAGACAGCCACACAGGAACTGTCTTTCAGCCCCAGCATAGTGGCACAAACTCAGCAGATCACCGTGGACCATCCTATCCTCTGGTCAGTGGAGACGCCGCGCCTTTACACGCTCCACACGGAGATACAGCAGGGCGACCGTGTCGTGGACGCGACCGACACGCCGTTCGGCATCCGCACCATCCGCTTTGACGCCGAACAGGGCTTCTTCCTGAACGGCAGGCCCGTCAAGATCCAGGGGACGTGCAACCACCAGGACTTTGCCGGGGTCGGCGTCGCTATGCCGGACAGCCTGCTTTACTGGCGCGTCAAGAAGCTCAAAGAGATGGGCAGCAACGCCTACCGGATGTCCCACAACCCGCCGACGGCGGAACTGCTGGATGCCTGTGACAAGCTGGGGATGCTGGTCATGGACGAGAACCGGCACCTCGGCGACACCGAAAACGGCAAGGCGTTCCCCAACACGCCCTACGCTGACCTGCACGAAGTCCAGAGCATGGTGCTGCGGGACCGCAACCACCCCAGCGTCATCATGTGGTCCATGTGCAACGAGGAGGGCATCCAGGGCAGCCCGGCGGCGGCGCGCATCTTCTCAGCCATGAAGGCGGTCGTGGACCAGGCGGACGGGACGCGCCCGGTGACGTGCGCCATGAACGGCGGCTACGACTCCGCCGTCGGCATCACGTCCGTGGAGGACTTGCAGGGCATCAACTACAACTCCCGTGGCTATGACGGCTTCCACCGGGCGCACCCGACGATGCCGCTCTACGGCAGCGAAACGTCCAGCGAGGTCGGCACGCGCGGCGTCTACACGATGACGCCTTTCGGCAGCAATTATCGGGGTGAGCCGGCCAAGGGGTACGTCGCCGCCTACGATTTCAACCCGGTGCCGTGGGGGCAGACGGCGGAAGAAGGTTGGAAAACCATCGCCGATCGGCCCTTCGTCGCCGGCGGCTACGTCTGGACCGGCTTTGACTACAAAGGAGAGCCGACGCCGTTCGGCTGGCCCGACATCAACTCGAACTTCGGCATCATGGACCAGTGCGGCTTCCCCAAAGACAATTACTACTACTACCAGTCGGTCTGGGGTGACAAGCCGGTCGTCCACGTCCTGCCGCACTGGAACTGGGCCGGGAAGGAAGGCCAGCCGGTTGACGTGTGGGCGTACTCCAACGCCGCCCGCGTGGAACTCTTCCTGAATGGGGCGAGCCTGGGCGCGAAGGACATGCCGAAGAACGGGCATCTGTCCTGGTCGGTCCCCTACGCGCCCGGAACTTTGGAAGCGCGCGGGTTTGACGCGGCGGGCAAGGTCATGGCGACAGACAAGGTGGAAACGACCGGCGCCCCCGCCGCCCTGCGGCTGACGACGGACCGGACGGCGCTGACGGCGGACGGCGAGGACCTGACGATGGTGGAGGTGGACGTGGTGGACGCCCAGGGGCGGGTCGTCCCGACGGCGGACAACCTGGTGACGTTTGACGTGACCGGCGCAGGCCGTGTCGCGGGCGTCGGCAACGGCGACCCGAGCGACCATGACCCGGACAAGGCCGTCTACCGACACGCCTTCGGCGGCAAGTGCCTGGTCATCGTCGGCGCGGGCGAACGGGCCGGTGACATCCGCCTCTCGGCGGCCTCGTCCGGCATGAAGGGTGCGACACTGAATCTGCGAGCGAGCAAGTAAGACAAGCCATGAAACAGCACACATTCCGCGCCGCCCTGCTGGCGCTCGGCGCTCTCGCCTTCGCCCTGCCCGCCGGGGCGCAGACGCCCTCGGGCGGCAGGCTGCCGACGCGCTGGGCCAAACTGGTTTCGCCGACCAACGCCCTGCCCGACTACCCGCGCCCGCAGATGACCCGCCGCCGCTGGCAGAGCCTCAACGGGTCGTGGGACTACGGCCTGACCGACAGCACGGCCACGGCCCCGCCGGCAGCATATGACGGCAAGATACTCGTCCCCTACCCCTATGAGGCCCCCCTGTCGGGCGTCGGCAAGGCCAGCCCGGTCACGCAGCGGCTGTGGTATCGCCGGACGTTCACCGTCCCCGCCGCCTGGCGGGCGAACGGCGGGCGGGTCTTGCTGCACTTTGGGGCGGTCAACTGGGACAGCACGGTCTCCGTCAACGGCACGCCGATGGGCGAGCACAAAGGCGGCTACACGGGCTTTGACTACGACGTGACGGATGCGCTCAAGCCGGGCGCGAACGAATTCGTCGTTTCGGCCTTCAACCCGATGACGACGGACAGCCCGGACGCGCAGGTGGTCGGCAAGCAGCGGACACACTCGGGGGGCATCTTCTACACGGGCGCGACGGGCATCTGGCAGTCGGTGTGGCTGGAGCCGGTGCCCGCCGCCCACATCGGCGGACTGAAGATCACGCCGGACATTGACGCCAAAGTGCTGCGCTTGACCGTTCAGACGGACGGTACGCCTGGGGCGGGCGTCCAGGTTACGGCCACGGACGGCGCGCGCACGGTCGCCAGAGCGTCCGGGGTGGCGAACGCCGAGATCACCGTGCCGATCCCCGGCCCCCACCTGTGGTCGCCGACCGACCCGCACCTGTACGGCCTGCGCGTCTCGCTCGGCGGGCGGGGCGGCGACTCGGTGGGCAGCTACTTCGCCATGCGGAAGATCTCGCTCGGCAAAGACGCCCAGGGCCGGACCCGCCCCATGCTCAACAACCAATTCGTGTTCCAGGTGGGCGCATTAGACCAGGGGTACTGGCCCGACGGCATTTACACCGCCCCGACCGACGACGCCTTAAAGTCTGACATTGTCACCGCTAAACAACTCGGCTTTAACCTGCTCCGCAAGCACGCCAAAGTGGAGCCGGACCGCTGGTACTACTGGACGGACGAACTCGGGATGCTCGTCTGGCAGGACATGCCGCAGGCGTTCGGGAACCTGAACGACGCGGCGAAACAGCAGTGGGAGGCCGAGTGGCGGAGCGAGATCGCCGAGTTCTACAACCACCCGTCCCTCATCGTCTGGACGACGTTCAACGAGGGCTGGGGGCAGCACGACACCGAGCAGATCGTCGCGCTGACCAAGCAGCTTGACCCGACCCGTCTGGTCAACAACGCGAGCGGCTGGACCGACAAGGGCGTCGGCGACCTCCACGACACCCACGCCTACCCCGGCCCTGCGTCGAGTCTGCCCGAGCCGACCCGCGCCGCCGTCAACGGCGAGTTCGGCGGCGTGACCATGCGCGTGGACGGCCACACGCTGTTCCAGGGCCGCGTCATGGGCTACGGGGCGACACTGAGCAGCGGCTGGAAGACGACGAAGCGCTACCAGGAGCTTCTCCGAAACGCCTACGGCATTGAGGAGAGCCGGGGGACGAGCGCGGTCGTCTACACCCAGCTCACCGACGTGGAACAGGAGCTGAACGGCCTGCTGACCTATGACCGTGCGGTCACCAAGGTAGACCCTGCCATTGTCGCCGCCGCCAACGGGGGCCGGTTCCTGCCCCTCCCGCCCCCCCCCCGCCCCCACACCGACCTGGTGCCCCCCTCGGCCGCAGG